>NZ_CP076668.1:663333-995000 GCF_018968705.1 Pseudomonas lijiangensis | reverse complement strand
CCTGTGCTCGATTGTCGTCTCGGTGCTGCTGGGTTTTGTCGTGGCTCTGGCACGGCTGTCCAGCAGTGCGGTGGCCTTTGGCATTGCGAGCTTCTATGCCTCGTTCTTCCGCGGCACACCGCTGCTGATCCAAATCATGCTGATTTACCTGGGCCTGCCTCAGGTAGGAATCGTGCCCGGAGCAATCGTGGCCGGCATCATCGCACTGTCCCTGAACTATGGCGCTTACCTGAGCGAGATATTCCGGGCGGGCATCATCGGTGTCGCAGCCGGTCAGCGTGAAGCGGCACTGGCACTGGCCTTGCGGCCTGCGCAGATCTTCTGGCGCGTCACCCTGCCCCAGGCCATGCGCACCATCATCCCGCCCACCACCAACCAGTTCATCTCGATGCTCAAGGATTCGTCGCTGATTTCGGTGATGGGTGTCTGGGAAGTGATGTTCCTGGCCCAGTCCTACGGTCGCTCCAGCTATCGCTATATCGAGATGCTGACCACGGCGGCGGTGCTTTACTGGATCATGTCCATCGGGCTGGAGTTGTTGCAGGCGCGGCTGGAACGCCACTACGGGAAGGCTTATCAGGCCAGAAAGTAAGTAGCGATCTTTCGCGAATGAATTAGCTTGTGTGGGAGCGAATTCATTCGCGAAAGGGTACATCCAACAGTGATGCGTCGCCTCAAATACCGTTTCGCGAATAAATTCGCTCCCACGCCGCAGGAACAGATTTATCCGCGAGCCTGGGCGATCAGCTCGATATAGTCTTCAGCATTGCGCTGATCCTTGATCAGGGCGACGAAATCGTTGCCTTGCTCATCCTTGCCATCCAGGTCGTAACCGGCTTCCTTGAAGAACACCAGGAAACGCTCGAAGTCATCGATCCGCAGGCCACGGTAAGCCTTGATCAATTTGTGCAGCGACGGCGAGGTGGCATCGTACGGCTCGAAGTCGAGGAACAGTTTGATCTGCTCATCGCCGATCTCGTCCCCAATCAACTGCTTCTTGTCTTTACGCATTGCGGGCTCCAACTGGTCGCATACACTTTCACGGGCGGGCAGTTTACCCTTGTGCGCGTGCGCGGCTCAACGCGTGCGTAGCACCGCAGTATGCAGATCGGCCCAGACATGGCCGTTGGCATAGACAAGAAACTGGCAATAAACCTTTTCATTGCGCAGCAGGTCCACCACGGCCCGATACTGGTTGACCGGGTAATAGAGCGTCAGAATCCGGGACGACTCATCGTAGGTCGGCTTTTTCAGACTCTTGCTTTCGGCATCGAAGTGAATGATCACTTCGGAAATGGTCGCGCCCTTGTTCAGCGGCTTGCCCTTGAGGCGCAGCAGCGTCGGTGACGTAATGGGGATCGGCTGCTGGCTGGACTGGCGCTGATTGCCAATCACCACCGAGTATTCGGTTATCTGCAGCAACTGCTGCTGTTCGGGCACACCTGCGCGCAGGTTCAGATCATCGGGAGGCAGGTACTGGCCATGCATGGGTTCAGCGTAAGCCGGTGCAACCGATGCCAGACCGCAGAACACCGCAAGCGCCATGGCGCCGGAAATCGATAATTTCATTCAGAACTTCCCTGAGAAACCCGCACTCATTCCTGTGCCACAGCGCAGGAATACCCCTTGGGGGCATTCCTGGCGCGACGATCAATTACATGCCCTTGACCGCATAGATCCCGGCAGCATTGCGCCAGTAACCTTTGTAGTCCATGCCGTAGCCGAAGATATAACGGTCCACGCATGGCAGGCCAACGAAATCGGCTTTCAGATCAGGACGGGCCTTGCGGTCGTGATCCTTGTCGATCAACACCGCGGTGTGCACCGCACTAGCGCCGGCATGGCGGCAGAAGTCGATGATGGCGCCCAGGGTATGACCTTCGTCGAGAATGTCGTCGATGATCAGCACGTCACGATCGATGAACGAGACTTCCGGCTTGGCTTTCCAGAACAGGTCGCCACCGGTGGTTTCGTTGCGATAGCGGGTCGCGTGCAGGTAAGACGCTTCCAGCGGGAAGTTCAGATGCGTCAGCAGTTTGCCCGAGAAGATCAGGCCGCCATTCATCACACAGAAAACAACAGGATTACGGTCGGCCAGTTCAGCGTTGATCTGCGCTCCGACGCGAGCGATGGCAGCATCGACTTCAGCCTCGGTGTAGAGGCAATCGGCCTCGCGCATGATTTGACGGATATGCTCGAGATCAGCGGACATGAAGCTCTCCAGATGGGCAGTTTGAGAAAAGCGGGCAAAGGTACGCATCCCGTTCATTCAGGGCAAGCGATTATGGACTAACGTTGCGAGTGGTGCCCAAGGGCAAGGATTCATACCTTGCGTCACGATACTGCATGCGCTTTAAGACAGTCACAGCTGAATAGATTAATCTAGGCCGTTTTTTTGCCCCCTGCTGGAGCCTTTTCTTATGCCCATTCGTGAAATCCGTCATCCGCTGATCCGCCACAAGCTCGGCCTGATGCGCCGCGCTGACATCAGCACCAAGAATTTCCGTGAGCTGGCACAGGAAGTCGGCGCACTGCTTACTTATGAAGCCACCTCGGATCTGCCGCTGGAAAGCTACGACATCGAAGGCTGGTGCGGAACCGTACAGGTCGAGAAGATCGCTGGCAAAAAAATCACCGTCGTACCGATCCTGCGCGCCGGTATCGGCATGCTCGACGGCGTGCTGAGCCTGATTCCGGGCGCCAAGGTCAGCGCCGTGGGCCTGGCACGCAACGAAGAAACCCTGGAAGCCCACACTTACCTGGAAAAGCTGGTCCCGGAAATCGACGAGCGTCTGGCGATGATCATTGATCCGATGCTGGCCACCGGCGGTTCGATGATCGCGACCATCGACCTGCTCAAGAAAGCGGGCTGCAAGGAAATCCGCGCCATGGTGCTGGTCGCTGCGCCCGAGGGCATCGCTGCCGTGGAGAAATCTCACCCGGACGTGATCATCTACACAGCGTCCATCGACCAGCACCTGAACGAACATGGCTACATCATTCCGGGTCTGGGTGATGCGGGTGACAAGATCTTCGGCACCAAGCAAAAGGACGCGTAATTCGATGAAGCAGTCCGAATTCAACGATCCACTGTGGCGCACGGTACTTTCCGGCGCCCAAATGCTGTTCGTGGCCTTTGGCGCCCTGGTGCTGATGCCGCTCATTACCGGCCTCGACCCCAACGTGGCGCTGTTCACTGCGGGCCTGGGCACGTTGCTGTTCCAGATGGTTACGGGCCGTCAGGTGCCGGTCTTCCTGGCCTCGAGCTTTGCCTTCATCACTCCGATCATTCTCGCCAAGGGCCAGTTCGGCCTGGCCGCGACCATGGGCGGTGTCATGGCGGCGGGTTTCGTCTACACCTTCCTGGGCCTGGCCGTGAAGATCAAGGGCACGGGCTTTATCGATCGCCTGCTGCCACCGGTCGTCATCGGCCCGGTGATCATCTCCATCGGTCTGGCCATGGCGCCGATTGCCGCCAATATGGCGATGGGCAAGTCGGGTGACGGCGCCGAGCTGATCCCCTACAAGACCGCCATGCTGATCTCGATGCCAGCCCTGCTGACGACGCTGATCGTGGCCGTGTTCGGCAAAGGCATTTTCCGTCTGGTGCCGATCATTTCCGGCGTGCTGGTGGGCTTTGCGCTGTCGTTCTACTTTGGCGTGGTGGACACCGCGAAGATTGCCGCAGCACCCTGGCTGGCTCTGCCGCACTTCACGGCACCTGAGTTCAACTGGCAAGCCATCCTGTTCATTGTGCCGGTGGCACTGGCTCCGGCCATCGAGCACATCGGCGGAGTGATCGCGGTCGGCAGCGTGACCGGACGCGACTACCTGAAAAAACCGGGCCTGCATCGCACCCTGTTTGGCGACGGTATCGCGACCACGGCAGCCGGCCTGTTCGGCGGCCCGCCCAACACCACCTATGCCGAAGTGACAGGCGCGGTGATGCTGACCAAGAACTACAACCCGGCCATCATGACCTGGGCTTCGGTCTTCGCCATTGCCCTGGCCTTCATCGGCAAGTTCGGTGCGCTGCTGCAGAGCATTCCCGTGCCGGTCATGGGCGGGATTCTGTGCCTGTTGTTCGGTTCGATTGCTGCGGTGGGGATGAACACACTGATTCGGCACAAGGTCGATCTGGCCGAGGCACGTAATCTGGTGATTGTTTCGGTGACCCTGGTGTTCGGTATCGGCGGCGTGCTGATCGGCACCGGCAACGGTCCCGATGACTTCGGCCTCAAGGGCATCGCCCTGTGCGCCATTACTGCGATTGCCTTGAACCTGATTCTGCCGGGCAATGACAGCTGGAAGAACAAGCAGTTGCCATAAATACGGGTGGGAACGAATTCATTCGTGATGCTGTTCGCGAATGAATTCGCTCCTACTGCGGGTTGGACTTATTGCATCGGTTGTGCCTTTTCACACAACCGGTTCAAGGCCCTGGCCCAGTTCGGGTCGTCATTCAGGCAAGGCACCAGCACCAACTCTTCGCCGCCCGCCTCCTTGAACTGCTCCGCTCCACGATCCCCGATCTCTTCCAGCGTCTCGATGCAGTCGGCAACGAATGCCGGGCACATCACCAGCAGCTTCTTCACGCCCTGGGCTGCCAGCTCATCAAGACGCGCTTCGGTGTAGGGTTCGATCCACTTGGCACGTCCAAGACGCGACTGAAACGACACCGACCATTTACCATCAGGAATCCCCATGCGCTCGGCAAAGGCTGCCGCCGAGCGTATGCATTGCGCGCGATAGCAGGTAGCGACCACTTCCGGCGGAGCGGTCATGCAGCAGTTTTCATTCTTGAGGCAGTGGTTGCCGGTAGGGTCGAGCTTGGTCAGGTGCCTTTCCGGCAGGCCGTGAAAACTCAGCAGCAGGTGATCGTGAGGCTGCTGCAAATGCGGGCGAACGTTTTCCACCAGGGCGTCGATGTACTCGTCCTGATCGAAAAAAGGCTTGAGCAGTGAAAATTCCATTGCCAGCGACTTGGCCTTCACGACCCGCCTGGCCTCTTCAATCACCGTCGTGACGGTGCTGTCGGCGAACTGTGGATAAAGCGGGGCAAGCGTCACTTTCCTGATGCCCTGCCCGGCCAGACGCGTGAGCACTGTTTCGATGGAGGGCTCGCCATAACGCATCGCCAGCTCGACCGGACCCTGGGTCCATTCCTTTTTCATGGCCTCCTGCAAGCGCTTGCTCAACACAACCAGCGGAGAGCCGTCATCCCACCAGATGGATGCATACGCATGCGCCGACTGCTCGGGACGCTTGATCAGGATCAGCGAGACCAGCAGCCTGCGAACCGGCCACGGCAAGTCGATGACATAAGGATCCATCAGGAACTGATTGAGATACCGGCGTACGTCCGGCACTGCTGTGGAAGCAGGCGAACCCAGATTGACCAGCAAGAGCGCGTGATCGGTCATGCAACATCCTATTTCAATGGCTTCAGTGGCGGCCCGAAAAGTCACTCAGGGCAGCGCGCAGATCAGTAAATCGGAAGGTAAAACCTGCCTCCAGCAAACGCGCCGGTCGGGCACGCTGGCCACCCAGCAGCAGCACGGACAACTCACCCAGCGCCACACGCAACACCAGCCCCGGCAACGGCATGAAGGCGGGCCGCCCCAGGACACCCGCCAGCGTTTTGCCAAACTCACGATTGCGCACCGGTGTGGGCGCGCAGAGATTATAAGGACCTCGGGCATCGCGACGGTTCAACAGAAAATCAATCGCCGCGATTTGATCTTCGATATGAATCCAGGGCATCCATTGCCGGCCATTGCCGATCGGGCCACCCAGGCCCAGCTTGAAAGGCAGCAGCAAGCGCTTCACAAAACCGCCCTGATCCGACACCACAAGGCCCGTACGCAGCAGCACCACGCGAATGCCCAAGGCTTCGGCACGCTGAGCGGTTTCTTCCCAGGCGCTGCAAAGCTGGCTGGCGAAGTCTTCCTTGATCGGTCGCGAGCTTTCATCAAGCTCGTGTTCACCCGAATCGCCATACCAGCCGACCGCAGAGCCGGAAATCAGCACTTCGGGCTTTTGCTGCCGCCCTTCCAGCCAGGCCAGCAGTTGCTCGGTCAGGCCAATACGGCTGCTCCACAGTTGCAACCTGCGCTTGCGCGTCCAGGGCCGGTCGGCTATCGGAGCGCCCGCGAGGTTGATGACGGCATCGATGGATTGCTCGTTCAGTTCTTCCAGACGGGCGATGCCACGCACCGACGGACCACAGAGCCCAGCCACGTCAGCGGGCCGACGGCTCCAGACCGTCAATTGATGACCTTGCGCAGACCAGAGTCGGCAGAGTGCTCGTCCGATCAAACCTGTACCGCCGGTCAGCAATATGTGCATGGCAGGTTACCTCGCGTGGCGTTCGTGGCAATTGAGTAGTCTATTTTTTACGGGTCTGGCTTATCCGCAAAAGCAAAATCCTTTGCTCAACCATAGGCCACGCCTGAATGAATCGGAGCTTTACTGCCCAGCCCGGGCAGTTGGCCCATTGTCTACAGGCAACAGACTGACCGTCGTGAAGCGCATGGGTTGCAGTTGACTATAAGCCGTAAAATCGAGAACGACTGCAAGTTATACCAAAAACGGAGATTGTACAGGTTTTAACTACGGCGTAGTCTGTGCAGACAAGGTAACGAGGCCCCTATGACTGTACCTATCGCAATCATCGGTACCGGTATCGCCGGACTCTCTGCTGCTCAGGCGCTCAAGGCTGCCGGGCACGACGTACATCTTTTCGACAAAAGCCGCGGCAGCGGCGGACGAATGTCGAGCAAGCGAAGTGAGGCAGGTTCTCTCGACATGGGCGCGCAGTATTTCACTGCCCGTGATCGTCGCTTTGTGGCAGCCGTCAATCAGTGGCAGGCCAAAGGTCACGTGGCCGAATGGACACCCTTGCTGTACAACTTCCATGGCGGCAGGCTCAGCCCGTCGCCGGACGAGCAGGTACGCTGGGTCGGCACACCGGGCATGAGCGCCATTACCCGCGCCCTTCTGGACGATTTGCCCGTGACATTCTCGTGCCGCATCACCGAAGTCTTTCTCGGTGAAGAGCACTGGAACCTGCAAGACGCCGATGGCAACAACCACGGCCCTTTCAGCCATGTTGTCCTCGCCATACCGGCGCCTCAGGCAGCGACGCTGCTGGCGGCGGCACCGAAACTGGCAAGCGTGGTCACCGGCGTGAAAATGGACCCGACCTGGGCCGTTGCCCTGGCCTTCTCCACCCCGCTGCAAACCCCGATGCAAGGCTGTTTCGTACAGGACAGCCCGCTGGACTGGCTGGCGCGCAATCGCAGCAAACCTCAACGTGACGACACCCTGGACACCTGGGTTCTGCATGCTTCCAGCAGTTGGAGCAGGCAACATCTGGACATGCCCAAAGAGCAAGTCATCGAACATCTGCATGGTGCATTTGCAGAGCTGATCGACTGCCCGATGCCTGCTCCGGTCTTCAGCCAGGCACACCGCTGGCTGTATGCACGACCGGCCGGCTCTCACGAATGGGGCGCACTTTCCGATGCCGACCTGGGCATTTACGTCTGTGGCGACTGGTGCCTGTCCGGTCGCGTCGAAGGCGCATGGCTCAGCGGCCAGGAAGCTGCACGCCGTCTGCTGGAACACCTCAAGTGAATACCATCAATCCCCGCAAACTGCTGCTGTCGAAATGGACCGCAGCAGTGCCGCTCAACCGCGAAAAACACTTTCTGGTGACCGAGCTGTTCAAGGACGAGGAAGGCACGGTCCTGGAGATTGAACTGCAAGCCGTGATGACTCACCGCAGCGAACGCTTGCCGTGGCAGGTCCTGCAGAACTCCGAGGTCTGGCGCATGGGCTGGAAGTGAGCGGGCCCGCTTCCTGAATAAACACGCCTGAAATTCTTGTACAAAGAATTTGACTTGTACAGCTACAAACCTATGATGAGACAAGTTGTACAGACTTATTGATCTGTACAAGTCTTGCGTAGGGGTTTGTGATGTCAGCGCCTGTGATCGATAAGCCAAAACTGGGAATCAGCGCCTGCCTGCTGGGTGCGGAGGTACGCTTC
Organism: Pseudomonas lijiangensis; assembly: GCF_018968705.1. Lineage (NCBI taxonomy): Bacteria > Pseudomonadati > Pseudomonadota > Gammaproteobacteria > Pseudomonadales > Pseudomonadaceae > Pseudomonas > Pseudomonas lijiangensis. The sequence continues at coordinate 986,947 of NZ_CP076668.1, read as the reverse complement.
AATGGCGGCCATAAAGAGTCGCGCCTGTGTACTCGCGCCCTGAGTGAGTATTTCGATTTCGTACCGGCCTGCCCGGAAGTCGCCATCGGCATGGGCATTCCACGAGAGCCGATCCGGCTGGTGGGCGACCCGATAAATCCCCAGGCAGTGGGCACCGTCAACAGAGAGCTGAATGTCACTCAGGCTCTGGCCGATTACGGGCTGCACATGGCTGGCGAAATGGGCGATATCTGCGGTTATATTTTCATGCAGAAATCACCGTCCTGTGGCCTGGAGCGAGTCAAGGTCTACCACGAGAACGGTTCGCCCGTGGATGGCGGTGGACGCGGCATCTATGCCCAGAGCTTCTGTGCCAGTCACCCCGACTTGCCGGTCGAAGAAGATGGCCGGCTCAATGACGCCGTGCTGTTGGAAAACTTCGTCACCCGGGTATTCGCCTACGCTGCCTGGCAAAAGCTGCTGAAAGACGGCGTGACCCGCCGCGCCTTGAGCGAATTCCATTCGCGCTACAAATATCAGCTCATGGCCAGCAATCCACAGCAATACAAGGTATTGGGCAACATGCTGGGCAGCATGGGCCGCAGCGATCCCAACGAGATCGCCCCACGCTATTTCAGCCAACTGATGGCAGCACTGAAAAAATGCGCCACCCGCCGCACCCATACCAACGTGCTGCAACACCTCAGCGGCTACCTCAAGAATCACCTCGATACCGAGGACAAGCAGGAAATCCAGCGCCTTATCTCTCAGTACCATCAGGGCATCGTGCCCTTGATCGTGCCGCTGACCCTGCTCAAGCACCACTTTCGCCAACACCCCGATCCGTATATTGCGCTGCAGGTTTACATGCAGCCGCATCCGGAAAACCTGAGCCTGCGAAATGCGATCTGAACCATGAACGATACAAACCAGGAAGCGCACCAGCAGGATGACTGGCTGCCGATCCGTGAAGTCGCACGCCTGACCGGAGTCAACGCCGTTACCCTGCGAGCCTGGGAACGACGCTATGGCTTGATCGTCCCTCATCGCACCGCCAAGGGACATCGGCTGTACACCCAGGAGCATGTGCATCGGGTGATGACGATCCTGACCTGGCTCAACCGCGGGGTATCCGTGAGTCAGGTCAAGGCCCTGATCGATGAGCAACAACCGGAAAGCTTCACCCCCGGCAACGACTGGGATGCCTTGCGCCAGACGCTGTTGCAGGCCATCGGCGAACTGGCCGAGCGCCGGGTCGACGATGTGTTCAATCAGGCGATGTCGCTGTATCCACCCCGGACTTTGTGTGAGCAATTGTTGCTGCCGCTGCTGGCCGAGCTGGAAAAGCGCTGGCAGGGCAAGTTCGGCGCGCAGATGGAGCGGGCGTTCTTTTATTCGTGGCTGCGCAGCAAGCTCGGCGCACGCATCTACCACAACAACCGGCAACTCAATGGCAAGCCGTTACTGCTGGTGAACCAGTCCGACCTGCCGCTGGAGCCGCATTTGTGGCTCGTGGCCTGGCTGGTCAGCAGCGCCGACTGCCCGGTGGAAGTCTTCGACTGGCCGCTGCCCCCAGGCGAACTGGCGCTGGCCACCGAATACCTGCAACCACGCGGCGTGCTGCTTTATTCCAGTAAATCGCTGAATCCTGCTCAATTGCCAAGGTTATTGAGCAACATTTCCTGCCCGATCGTTCTCAGCGGATCAACGGTACAGATCCACTATGCCGATTTGCTCGTATGTGCGAACGAGATTGCAGGATTGACCCTTGCTCAAGATCCGCTCAGTGCACAGATCGAACTGAACAGGCTCGGACTCATTTAAGGATTTCACATGCAACTGTTTTGGCTGCGTAGCGATTTGCGCGTTCACGACAATACCGCCCTGGCCGCTGCCATGGAGCGGGGTCCGACGCTTGCGGTGTATCTGGTCAGTCCCACTCAATGGCAGAACCATGACGATGCCGCCTGCAAGGTGGATTTCTGGCTGCGCAATCTGGTCGAGCTGGAAAAAGCCCTCGCCGGGCTGAATGTTCCATTGCTGATCCGCGAAGCCGACACCTGGGACAAAGCCCCTGAAGTGCTGGCAACGCTCTGTGCGGAGCATGCCGTCAAAGGCGTGCACACCAATGAAGAATACGGCATCAATGAAAGCAACCGCGATCAGGCGGTAGGCCAGACGCTGGAAAAAGCCGGTGTCCATTTCAACAGCTATCTGGATCAACTGCTGTTCAAGCCTGGCAGCATTCTGACCAGGACCGGTGGCTACTTTCAGGTCTACAGTCAGTTCCGCAAGGTCTGCTATGCACGCCTGCACGAAGCGATGCCGCGCCTCATCAATCTGCCAAAAGCCCAGCAGCCGCTGTCGATCAAAAGCGATTCGGTGCCCGATCAGGTCGAAGGTTTTGCCACCCCGTCCAAAACACTGCGCGAACTCTGGCCTGCTGGCGAACACGAAGCCCGCCAGCGCCTGGCTACCTTCAGCGACGATCAGATCCGCTACTACCAGAGCGAACGGGATTTCCCTGCAAAGCCCGGTACCAGCCAGTTATCGGCCTACCTCGCAGCCGGTGTGATTTCACCCCGCCAATGCCTGCACGCCGCACTGATGAGCAATGACGGAGAGTTCGAGACCGGAAACACCGGAATAGTGACCTGGATCAATGAACTGTTGTGGCGGGAGTTCTATAAACACATTCTTGTGGGCTACCCTCGTGTTTCAAGGCATCGCGCATTTCGCCCGGAAACCGAAGCCGTCAAATGGCGTAATGCTCCAAGCGAACTGGCCGCGTGGCAGGAAGCCCGCACCGGTTTGCCCATCATCGATGCTGCCATGCGCCAGTTGCTGGAAACAGGCTGGATGCATAACCGACTAAGGATGGTCGTTGCAATGTTCCTCACCAAGAACCTGCTGATCGACTGGCGCGAGGGCGAGCGCTTTTTCATGCGCCACCTGATCGACGGGGATCTGGCAGCCAATAACGGCGGCTGGCAGTGGAGCTCATCCACAGGCACCGACTCGGCCCCTTATTTCCGCATCTTCAATCCACTGTCGCAATCGGAAAAATTCGATCCTGAAGGGCGTTTCATCAAGCACTGGTTGCCGGAACTGGCCAGCCTCAACAAGAAAGAGGTGCATAACCCGGCGCTTGTGGGCGGGCTGTTCGGTGTCGCCAACTATCCGTCCCCGATTGTCGACCTGAGCAAGAGCCGCGAGCGGGCCCTGGCCGCGTTCAAGGCCCTGCCCCATCGCCAGCCTGCAGCGGATGCGCTCCATGAGTGAATTCCTGCAACGCTTCGCCCATGACTTCGCAGCCCTGAACAAGGACAACCTTGAGCGGGTGGCCGACCTGTACAGCGACAACGTGTCGTTCACAGACCCGCTGCACCATATTCAGGGCCTGTCGGCCATGCAGGACTACTTCGCCCAGCTGTACAGCAATGTCAGTGACCTGCATTTCGATTTCCACCACTTCGATGAAGTCAGGCCCGGCGAAGGCTATCTGGTCTGGACCATGAGTTACTCACACCCGCGCCTGAAAAAGGGTCGGGTCATCAAGGTCGAAGGCTGTTCGCATCTGCATTGGCACGAAAAGGTTTACCGGCACCGGGATTACTTCGATGCCGGCGCATTGCTCTATGAACACCTCCCCATCATGGGAGGCTTGATTGCCTGGCTGAAGAAGAGGTTGGCATGAACACGTCATATGCACGTCGTATCTGGTTGACTGGTGCCAGCAGCGGTATTGGCCTCGCCCTGGCAAAAGAGTTGCTCGACGCGAAGCACCAACTGGCGCTGACTGCCAGAACCGAAGCGCCCTTGCAGGATTTGTCGAACCGTTATCCGGGTCAGGTGATGGTGCTCATCGGCGATATCACCGATGGAGAGCAAGTCAAGAACATGGGCGATCGTATCCAGCAGGAATGGGGGGCTCTGGACAGCGCCATCCTCAATGCCGGGACCTGCGAGTACCTTGACGCCCAACATTTCGACGCCGCGCTGGTTGAACGGGTGATTCGTACCAACCTTCTGGCCACCAGCTTCTGTATTCAGGAAGCACTGCCTTTGTTGCGCAAAGGAATAAAACCCCATCTGGCTGGCGTGGCCAGTGCGGTGACTTATCTGCCACTGCCACGGGCCGAAGCCTATGGCGCCTCGAAAGCCGGCATGCGTTACCTGCTGGAATCGCTGCGCCTGGACCTGGCCTGTGAAGATATCGACGTCACCGTGATCAGCCCGGGCTTCGTCGAGACGCCACTGACCGCAAAAAACGATTTCCCGATGCCCATGCGCTGGCCGGTGGAAAAGGCAGCCAGCTACATTGCCAAAAAAATGGAGCTGCCCCGGCGCCCGCTGGAGATATCGTTCCCCGGCCCGTTCATTCTCAGCCTGCGCCTGCTGGCCCTGCTGCCAGCCCGTGCAAGGTTCGCCATTGGCAAACGCATGGCTCGCACCCCTACCTCGAATAAGGACGTTCAATGAAGATCGCCATCATCGGCAGCGGCATCTCGGGCCTGACCAGCGCCTACGTGCTCAACCGCTCCCATGAGATCACCGTGTTCGAGGCATCCGACTGGATCGGCGGCCACACGCATACCGTGGATGTGCAAGTCGCGGGACGTGCCTACGCCATCGATACCGGCTTTATCGTCTTCAATGACTGGACCTACCCCAACTTCATCAAGTTGCTCGGCCAGTTGGGCGTGTCATTCAAACCGGCCGAAATGAGTTTTTCGGTGCATGACCCGCGCAGTGGCGTCGAATACAACGGCAACAACCTCAACAGTCTGTTCGCCCAGCGCAGCAACCTGCTGTCGCCAAAGTTCTGGGGCATGCTGAGCGATATCCTGCGCTTTAATCGCCAGTCAGTGGCCGACCTGGAAAACCAGCGCATCGCGGCAGACACGACCTTGGGCGAGTATCTGAAAAACGGTCGTTATGGCCAGCGCTTCATCGATCATTACATCGTGCCCATGGGCGCAGCCATCTGGTCGATGTCACTGGCAGACATGCTGGGTTTCCCCCTGCAATTCTTCGTGCGCTTCTTCAAGAACCACGGGCTGCTTTCTGTCACTCACCGCCCACAGTGGTGCGTGATCGAGGGCGGTTCCAGAAGTTATATCGAGCCGCTGACCGCATCGTTCAAAGACCGTATTCGCCTGTCCTGCCCCGTGCATCGGGTCGAACGCGACAGCGAAGGCGTCACACTGCACAGCGCGGCGGGCAGCGAACGCTTCGACAAGGTGATCTTCGCCTGTCACAGCGATCAGGCCTTGCAACTGCTGGCCCAGCCTTCGCAGACCGAACAGGACATCCTCGGCGCCCTGCGTTATGCCGAGAATGATGTGGTCCTGCACACCGACACCAAACTGCTGCCCAAGCGCACGCTGGCCTGGGCCAGCTGGAACTACCGTCTTGGCGGTGGCGAACAGCAACTGGCGGCGGTCACTTACGACATGAACATTCTGCAAGGCATCCAGAGCGATACCACGTTCTGCGTCAGCCTGAACCAGACCGACGCCATCGACCCGGCGAAGATTCTCGGCCGCTATCGCTACGCTCACCCGCAATACAGCCTGGATGCCATTGCGGCCCAGGCGCGCTGGCAGGAAATCAACGGCGTCGAAAACACCTTGTACTGCGGCGCCTACTGGGCCAACGGTTTCCACGAAGACGGTGTCGTCAGCGGCCTGCGCGTGGCCGAAGCCTTGGGTGAGTCGCTGTGAACAGCGCCCTTTACAGCGGCTGGATCACCCATCGGCGCTTTGCGCCAAGGGCCCACGAATTCAACTATCGAATCGGCCTGCTCTATCTGGATCTGGACGAGCAGGACGCCGTGCTCAACTTGTCACCGCTGGCCGGGGACAAGCGCTTTTCGCCGTTTTCATTCCGGGAGCATGACTATCTGCCGGAACTGACCGGGCGCGGCGTGCCGCTGATCGAAGCGGTACGCGAGCGGGTCGGGATAGCGCTGGGTCATATGCCGCTGGGTCGGGTCTGCCTGCTGACCCAGGCCCGCAGTTGGGGTTTGTCGTTCAACCCGGTGAGTTTTTTCTACTGCCATGAAGTCGACGGATCACTGGCCGCCATCCTGTGTGAAGTCACCAATACACCCTGGGGCGAGCGGTATCACTACGTCCTGCCCGCCACTGGCGAAGGCCATCAGCACTTCGCCGTGGCCAAGGCATTTCATGTGTCTCCGTTTCTGCCACGCGACCTGGAATACCGCATGAGCTTCAGCCAGCCCGCCGAAAGAATCGGCGTGCACATGGCTGACTGGCAAGGTGAGCTGAAGGTGTTCGACGCCACACTCAACCTCAATCGCCAGCCTCTCAGCCGCCAGACGCTGCATCGCTATCTGCTTGCCTATCCCTGGATGACCGCCAAAACCTGTCTTGCGATCTATTGGCAGGCCGTACGCCTGCTTCTCAAGCGCATCCCGATTTTCAATCATCAGACTGCTGACGGTGAATACCGTACTGGCACCCCGCAACCCAAGGATCGACATAATGAAAAACATCAGTAGTAGTGGTTTTTCTGCCAATCTGGGTACCCATAATCTGACCACCAACTTCCTGCGCCGTGGCGTATTGCGCCAGCTCGCAAAACTGCGCAACGGCCAGCTGGTAGTCAATGACGGCTCGGAACGCCATGTATTCGGCAAGGCCGGAGCGCTGATTCAGGCAGAAATCCATATCCGCGATTCCGCGATCTGGGGGCTGGTTGCCAGCGGCGGTTCCATCGGCGCAGGCGAAGCCTTTATTCATGGCTACTGGACCACGCCGGATCTGACGGCAGTGGTGCGGGTGTTCGTCAGCAACCTCGATGTGCTCGATGCCATGGAAGGCGGCATTGCACGCCTGACACGCCCCATGGTCCAGGGCCTGCACTGGCTCAACCGCAATACCCGTAAAGGCTCGCAGAAAAACATCTCGGCCCATTACGACCTGGGCAATAAATTGTTCGAGCAGTTTCTCGACCCGACGATGATGTATTCCGCCGCTCAATTCCTGAACGAGAACGACAGCCTCGAACAAGCCCAGTTGAACAAGCTGGAGCGCATCTGCCAGAAACTGGCCCTCAAACCCGAGGATCATCTGCTGGAAATCGGTACAGGCTGGGGCAGCATGGCGATTTATGCCGCGCAGCATTACGGTTGCCGGGTTACCACTACCACGCTGTCAAAAGAGCAGTTCGCCTACACCGAACAGCGGCTGGCGCAACTGGGCCTGCAGGACCGCGTGACCCTGCTGCTCAAGGATTATCGCGACCTCACCGGCCAGTACGACAAGCTGGTGTCCATCGAAATGATCGAAGCAGTGGGCCACAGGTTTCTGCCGACCTACTTCAAGCAGTGCTCGCACCTGCTCAAGAGCAACGGGCTGATGCTCTTGCAGGCCATCACCATTCGCGAGCAGCGTTATGAGCAGGCCAGGAAGAACGTGGACTTCATCCAGCGCTATATCTTCCCGGGTGGTGCCTTGCCATCGGTCCACAAGATGCTGGAAATCGTCGGCGGCGACACCGACATGAACCTGCTGCACATGGAAGACTTCGGCCTGCATTACGCCCGCACCCTGCACCTGTGGCACGAAAACTTCAAACAGGCACACAGCGCCTTGCTGGACCTGGGCTACGACGAATACTTCCTGCGTCTGTGGGAGTTCTATCTGTGCTATTGCGAAGGTGGTTTTCTGGAGCGAACCATCGGCACCGCGCAGTTGCTGCTGGCCAAACCCGAGGCATTGCGTGCTCCGGTACTGGGGCTCTTCGATGCTTAAAACCGTCGCCAATGCAGTGCTGTTCCAGATCGGCTGGTTCACCTGTGTGCTGGGCGGCAACAGTTACTGGCTGCTGATTGCAGCCGGTGTACTGGTCATACACCTGTTGTGGACAAGTTCCTGGGCGCGTGAGGGCAGATTGCTGCTGGCCGTCACAGTTCTGGGGACTCTGCTGGACAGTGTCCTGATGAATCTCGGGGTATTCGATTTCGGCACCAGTGGCCCACTGATTCCTGCATGGCTGGTACTACTCTGGGCGGTGCTGGCAACCACGCTCAATCATTGTCTGGCCTGGACTGCCAAACCCTGGTGGCGTGCCAGCCTGCTTGGCGCGATTGGCGGTCCGATGTCTTACTATGCCGGCTCACAACTGGCGCAGGCCCAGTTTCCAATGGGGTTATGGCCAAGCCTGCTGATACTGGGCGCGGTCTGGGCCGTCGTCTTTCCTTTGCTTCAGGGGCTGGCTGCTCATCCACTCATCAACCGACACACCGGAGCCCACCACTGAAAGCCCCGCTCATTACCCTGACCCAGATTCCAAGCGAACCGAAAGTCACCTGCTCGACCTGCGCAGCCTGCTGTTGCCAACTGGAAGTGATGCTCATCACAGACACAGGCGTGCCCGCGCGTTATATCGATACCGATGAATGGGGCGGCGAAGTCATGCTGCGCCTGGATGACGGCTGGTGCGCGGCGCTGGATCGCAACACCATGATGTGCACCATCTACGAAAAACGCCCGCTGATCTGCCGCGAATTCGAAGAGGGTTCTGAAGAGTGCCTGAATGAACGGCTGGGGATTGCTACGGCTTATCTTTGAAAGAGGCTGACTTCAAAAACAGGTGGCTGGAACACAATCCATGGGAGGGGCCTTGGCCGCGACAGCCAGTTCAGGCGCTGAAAATGTGTTGTCTTCAGCATATCGTCGCGGCCAAGGCCCCTCCCACACAGTGATTTGTGACCTTAACTGATCAGCATTACCACAAACTCTCCCCCCGCCTTGTCGTTCACTATCAGAACGGCATCTTGTAATGCAGGGCGTAGCTTTCTATCCCGTCGTTCGGCTGCTTGATGCCAGCGTTGGAATAGTGAGTGGCACGAATGCCGATTTCATGACCGCCTGCGAAGCGCAGACCAAAACCGATACGGTCTTCAAAGTTGAAGGCCGAGCCCAGCTTGTTGTCTTCGACCTGGGTGTTGGAGAACACCGAAACCCCGATACCCGCCTCGATGTAAGGCTTCACGCTCTGGCCTGCGAACTCATAAACAAACACTGGCGAGAACGACAGGCTGTTGTTGCTGGAGCGTTTATCGCCATCCCAGTAGGTGTAGGCACCGTCCCAGTAGCCGGTCAGACGGCCGACATCGCTTTTCAGCCAGCTTTTGTCCCAATCAAACTGTACGCCCAGACGATAGGTCATGGTCGACTGGCTGGTGTGGCCTACCGAAAACTCGACCCCATCAGCCAGTACCATCGAGCTTTGCCCTGCGAGAGCAGCCGAAAACACGGCCGCACATAAAAGTCGCTTCATAGAAACATCCATTTCATATGGTAGTTATTGGAAAGTGCTGGAACTTGGCAGACGCAGTTATAGAAAGCAGCAGCAAAGCGTTGGTTCAGCGCCCAAAAAGCTTTTTCACGATTTTTTTACAAACCTAAGCTTCGCACACTGCCAGCGCTTTGCCATAGGGCAGGCAGAATTTTTTTGAAATCATTTGGATTGCCACTCGTCCAGTAGGATGTTTCGCACACAGGACCGGTGGACAACAGATCGGATTGGGCCAGCAAACGCTGGAGTTGACGGGCGACGGCCGCGCCCGTGTCGATCAGGCTGATGGAATCAGGAATCATCTGACGCAGCAGTGGCTTGATAAACGGATAGTGTGTGCAACCCAGAATGATGGTGTCGCAGCCTTCAAGCAGCAGAGGCTCGACATAGCGCCAGAGCAACTGGCGAATGGTCGGGCTGAGCAGATCACCGGTTTCGATCAGTTCCACCAACCCAGGACAAGGCTGGGTGATCACCCGCACATCGCTGGCAAAGCGGTCGAGCAAAGCCGCGAACTTGGCGCTTTGCAGGGTGCCGGTTGTGGCCAGAACCCCCACCACTCCGCTGCGAGTCGCGGCAGCGGCCGGCTTGACCGCTGGTTCCATACCGACAACAGGCCAGCCGGGGTAGCGCTGGCGTATGTGCGCAACACCTGCCACCGTCGCCGTATTGCAGGCCAGCACCAGCGCCTTGGCGCCCTGCTCCCGGAAGAAACCGGCAATCGTGAGACAACGCTCGATGATGAATTCAGGGGGCTTTTCGCCGTAGGGAATATTCCCGCCGTCGGCGACATACAGCAGGGATTCGTTGGGCAGCAACTGACGGATTTCGGTGAGTACCGAAAGCCCGCCGACACCTGAGTCGAAAACCCCTACTGGCGCATTACGGCTAAAAGGCGTGGAAGTGCCGGTCATTGAGCAGCACCGCATACACCGCACGCCGGATCGCGCTTGACCTTCAGTTCCCGGAAACGGGTGCTCAAGGCATCGATCAGCAACAGACGTCCTACCAGCGGCTCGCCAAAACCCGCCAGCAGCTTCAGGGCTTCCAGGGCCTGCAGGCTGCCCACCAGCCCCACTAGAGGCCCGATGACGCCAGCTTCACTGCACGTCAGTTCGGCCTCACTGCCGTGACCGTACAGGCAGTGATAGCAAGGACTCTCGGCACGGCGCGGGTCGAACACCGACAACTGACCTTCAAGGCGGATCGCCGCGCCGCTGACCAGAGGCTTGCCGGCAGCGACGCAAGCCGCATTCACAGCCTCGCGGGTCGCGAAGTTGTCCGAGCAATCGAGCACCAGATCAACGCCTTGCACGGCAGTACTCAGGGAGTCGGAATCCAGTGCAGCGCGATGGGCGACCAGTGTCACTTCGGGATTGATGGCCGTCAGACGGGCCATGGCGGAATCCACCTTGGCCTGCCCGATGCTCTGGCTATCATGAATGACCTGACGCTGCAGATTGGTCAGGTCAACGCTGTCGAAATCGGCCAGATGCAACTCACCCACGCCGGCAGCAGCAAGATAGAGCGCCACCGGAGAACCCAGGCCGCCCAGGCCGACGATCAGGGCACGGCTGCTCTTGAGCCGTATCTGCCCGTCGATATCGACGTGTTGCAGCAGGATCTGCCGACTGTAACGCAGCAGTTCCTGATCGGTCAGCACAGCAGGCATCCAAAGGTGATGCGCTCGTGCTCGCCCAGATCACGTCGGGTCTGCACCCGGTCGAAACCATTGGCAGTCAGCAGGTTGCGCACTTCGGTGCCCTGGTCATAGCCATGTTCGAGCAACAACCAGCCGCCACTGCGCAGATAGGCTGGAGCCTGCTGGACAATAGCTCGCAGGTCGTCCAGGCCATCGGCACCCGCAACCAGTGCGCTGCTCGGCTCGAAACGGACATCACCGGCCTCCAGATGCGGGTCGGCATCGGCGATGTAAGGCGGGTTGCTGATGATCAGGTCGAACTGCCGGTTCTGCTCCAGCGCACTGAACCAATGGCTGTTGAGCACCACGGCGTTGTCCAGTTGCAGACGCTGGCGGTTGCGTTCGGCCAGGGCCACGGCTTCCAGCACCCGATCCACGGCCGTCACCTTCCACAGATGACGCTCGTTGGCCAGTGCCAGGGCAATCGCCCCGCTGCCGGTGCCCAGATCCAGAACCTGAGCCGGCGCAAACGCCGGTATCAGTTCCAGCGCCGCCTCGACCAGCATTTCGGTTTCGGGACGTGGAATCAGTGTGTGCGGCGCGACTTCCAGATCGAGCTTCCAGAAACCCTGCTGACCCAGAATATAAGCCACGGGCTCACCGGTGCGCCTGCGTTGCAGGTAACTGGCGAACGTCAGCGCCGCTTCGGTGCTGACAATGCGCTCGGGCCAGGTATGCAGGAAGCTGCGCGGCTTGCCCAGGGCAGCGGCCAGCAGCAACTCGGCGTCCAGGCGCGCAGTTGGTGAGTCGGGAAGTTCAGCGCTTCTTAACAAGCTGGCGATGATGGTCATTTACTCACCCAGTGCCGCAAGTTGATCAGCCTGATATTCAGCGAGTAGCGGCTCTATCACTGCATCGACGCCACCGGCCAGAACTTCGTCCAGTGAATACAACGTCAGATTGACGCGGTGATCCGTCACTCGCCCTTGAGGGAAGTTATAGGTGCGAATACGCTCCGAACGATCACCGGACCCCACCAGCAGCTTGCGCTCGCTGGCGATGGCATTGGCAGCGGCACTGGTCTGCTGATCATTCAGTTTGGCAGACAACCAGGACATTGCCCGGGCTCTGTTCTTGTGTTGCGAACGTTCTTCCTGACACTCCACGACAATACCCGATGGCAAGTGGGTAATGCGAATGGCCGAGTCGGTCTTGTTGACGTGCTGCCCACCGGCACCGGAAGAACGATAGGTGTCGATACGCAGGTCTGCCGGGTTGATTTCGATCGCCTGCTGCTCGTCAGGCTCGGGCAACACCGCCACGGTACAGGCCGAGGTATGGATACGACCTTGCGACTCGGTTTCGGGCACACGCTGTACGCGGTGGGCGCCGGACTCGAACTTCAGCTTGCCGTAGACGTTTTCGCCTTCGACACGGGCAATGACTTCTTTATAGCCGCCATGCTCGCCTTCGTTTTCCGAAAGGATTTCCACGCGCCAGCCACGACGCTCGGCATAGCGCGAGTACATGCGGAACAGGTCGCCGGAGAAGATAGCCGCCTCGTCACCGCCCGTACCGGCACGGATTTCCAGGAACACGTTGCGCCCGTCGTTGGGGTCCTTGGGCAGCAGCATGCGTTGCAACTGCGCCTCCAGCTCCAGCAACTGCTGCTTGGCTTCACGGACTTCCTCGACGGCCATTTCCCGCATGTCCGGATCGTTGTCCTTGAGCAGCGCCTGGGCACCGTCCAGATCGGCCAGCACCTTGATGCGCTGCCTGTAAGTCTCGATAACCGGCTCTACCTCGGCGTATTCACGGGAATAGGCACGAAATCTGGTCTGGTCGCTGATAACTTCCGCATCGCCAAGCAGCGCGGTCAATTCTTCAAAACGGTCGCTGAGCACATCCAGCTTATTGAGCAGTGAAGCTTTCATTGCGAAGGTTTATCCGTCGAGCCCTCACCGAGGGCAAAAAGTTCCTGAGCCATGGCCAGCGCATCGACGCGGCCTTCGGCAGACAGCTTTTTAAGCTGAACGCTGGGAACGTGCAGCAGTTTGTTGGTCAGGCCACGGGCCAGTTGAATCAAGACCTCTTCGGCATTGCTGCCGTTGGCCAGCATGCGCTGCGCCTTGCTCAGCTCTTCGTCGCGCAGTCGCTCGCTTTGCTGACGATAGGCACGCAATACATCGACGGCCGCCAGTTCGCGCAAACGGGACATGAAGTCCTCGGCGCCGATACTGACCAGCTGTTCGGCCGCCAGGGCAGCACCCTGCCGACTCTTGAGGTTTTCAGCGACCACCTCATGCAGATCATCGACGCTATAGAGGTAAACGTCGTCCAGCTCGCCGACTTCCGGCTCGATATCGCGAGGAACAGCGATATCCACCATGAAAATAGGCTTGTGCTTGCGCAGCTTCAAGGCGCTTTCCACCGCGCCCTTGCCCAGAATCGGCAACTGGCTGGCGGTGGAACTGATCACGATATCGCTGTTCACCAGTTCTGCCGGAATATCCGAAAGCAGCACCGCATGGGCGCCGAACTCGGCAGCCAGAATACTGGCACGCTCCAGGGTCCGGTTGGCAACCACAATACGCTTTACGCCCAGATCACGCAGGTGCCGGGCAACCAGCGTGATGGTTTCGCCCGCGCCGATCAGTAACGCCTGACTGCGCTGCAGATCGCTGAAAATCTGTTTCGCCAGGCTGACGGCGGCAAACGCCACCGATACCGGGTTCTCACCAATGGCCGTGTCGGTGCGCACCTGCTTGGCGGCGCTGAAGGTCGCCTGGAACAGACGCCCGAGCAACGGACCAACGGTTCCCGCCTCACGGGCCACGGCATAGGCGGATTTCATCTGCCCGAGAATCTGCGGCTCTCCGAGTACCAGAGAGTCCAGCCCCGAAGCCACGCGCATCATGTGACGCACGGCGGCATCGTCTTCATGAATGTAGGCACTGGCGCGCAGTTCATCGAGGCTCAGGTGATGGTAGTCCGCCAGCCAGGCCAGAATGCTGTCGGCTGCGAGCTGGTCGTGCTCGATATACAGCTCGCTACGGTTACACGTCGAGAGGATCGCGGCTTCGCGACTGCTGGTAAGACGGCAAAGCTGCTGCAAGGCCTCGACCAGCTGTTCTGGCGTAAATGCCACGCGCTCGCGAACGTCTACCGAGGCAGTCTTATGGTTAATACCAAGTGCAAGGAAGGCCATTCAGGGTCGCTGGTGGTGACGTGAAGCCAGCAATTGTCCTACTTCAATAAGCTCAGAACAACCACTGCATATTATTGTCCCACTAGAATCGCTCGTCGCAGGCCCCCTTTTTGGGGTGGCGACGCCGTCAGAACCGCTGTTGCAGTAGTTTTTCCACCGGTGGTGGGTTTTGCCGACAGCCTTGTGTCATGATGCTCCAAACCGCAGGTAAGCCGCCTTTCTTATATATGACTAGATCCTCCGCGTTGTTCCTCGCCCTTGTCTTTCTCGGCGGCTGCCAGTCCATGGCTCCCGTCTCACAGCAACCTGTGACTGAACAGAAAGACACACCTCCCGCGCCTGAAACAAAGCCGCTGGTCTATGGCTCGTTCACTCAGGACACCCTGGTCAGCCTGCTCAGTGCCGAACTGGCAGGCCAGCGTAACCGTTTCGACATTGCGCTCGACAATTACGTCACCCAGGCGGTCAAGACCCAGGATCCGGGCGTTTCCGAGCGGGCCTATCGCATCGCCGAGTATCTGGGCGCCGATCAGGCCGCTCTGGATACCGCCATGATCTGGGCGCGCAACGACCCGACCAACCTGGAAGCGCAAAGAGCCGCTGCGATTCAGCTGGCACGCTCCGGACGCTATGACGACTCCATGATGTACATGGAGAAGGTTCTGCAGGGTCAGGGCGATACGCATTTCGACTTCCTGGCGCTCTCTGCCGCAGAAACCGACACCGATACCCGCAATGGTCTGCTCAAGAGTTTCGACCGGCTGCTGGGCAAATACCCGAACAACGGCCAGTTGATTTTCGGCAAGGCGCTGCTGCTCCAGCAGAACGGAGACTCCGAACGCTCACTGCGCCTGCTTGAAGACAATCCGCCCAAGGATGGCGAAATCGCGCCGATCCTGTTGCGCACCCGCCTGCTGCAAGGCATGGGTCGTGGCAAGGAAGGACTGCCGATCCTGGAAAAAAGCCTCAAGAAATACCCGGAAGACAAACGCCTGCGCCTGACCTACGCCCGCATGCTGGTCGAACAGAACCGCATGGAAGACGCCAAGGTGCAGTTCTCCAGCCTTCTGAAACAATACCCGGATGACGACGAACTGCGTTTCTCCCTGGCGCTGGTCTGCCTGGAAGCCAAGGCCTGGGACGAGGCAGCCGTTTATCTGGAAGAGCTGGTGGAACGAGGCGCGCATGTCGACTCCGCGCACCTGAACCTGGGCCGTATCCACGAAGAGCGCGACGACCCGCAAAGCGCCCTTGCCGAATACGCACAGGTCGGGCCGGGCAGTGACTTCCTGTCCGCCCAGCTTCGCCAGAGCGACATTCTGATGAGCAACGGCAATGCCGCCGAAGCCTCCAAACGCCTCGCCGAAGCCCGCGACTCGCAGCCGGACTACGCGATCCAGCTGTACCTGATCGAAGCCGAAACCCTGACCAGCAACAATCAGCCCGACCGTGGCTGGCAAGTGCTGAATCAGGCGCTCAAACAGTATCCGGACGACGTGAACCTGCTTTACACACGCGCCATGCTGGCTGAAAAGCGCAACGACCTGGCGCAGATGGAAAAAGACCTTCGGGCAATCATCAAGCGCGAACCGGAAAACGCCATGGCCCTGAACGCCCTGGGTTACACCCTTTCGGATCGCACGACCCGCTACGCCGAAGCCAGGGAGCTGATCGAAAAGGCTCACACCCTGACACCGGACGATCCTGCCGTGCTCGACAGCCTGGGCTGGGTCAATTACCGCATGGGCAACCTGGACGAGGCAGAGCGCCTGCTGCGCATGGCGCTCGAACGCTTCCCCGACCACGAAGTCGCCGCTCACCTGGGCGAAGTGCTCTGGGCCAAGGGCGAACAGCGTGAAGCCCGTAAAGTCTGGGGTAAAGCCCTGGAACAGCAACCTGACAGCCCTATTCTGCGTAGCACCGTGCTGCGCCTGACCGGATCAGAGAATCTTTGACGTTATGTTTTTGCGCCATGTAATCGTATTCAGCCTCATTGCCCTGCTCACCGGCTGTGCCGGCCTGACTTCCCGCGAAGCCCTTCAGGGCAAGGGCGACGCCGCGCAATGGCGCGAACACAAGCAACAACTGAGCAGCCTCGACGGCTGGCAGATCAACGGCAAGGTCGGCATTCGTGCTCCCAGGGACTCCGGCAGCGGGACCCTGTTCTGGCTGCAACGCCAGGATTATTACGACATCCGCCTCTCCGGCCCTCTGGGACGTGGCGCGGCACGCCTGACCGGGCGTCCCGGCGGCGTGACTCTCGAAGTGGCCAATCAGGGTCGCTATGAAGCGACCAGCCCGGAAACCCTGTTGCAGGATCAACTGGGCTGGAAACTTCCGGTCTCGCACCTCGTCTGGTGGGTACGCGGCCTTCCCGCTCCCGACAGCAAGAGCAGCCTGACCCTGGATGACGACAGCCGTCTGGCCAGCCTCGAACAGGATGGCTGGCAGGTGGAATACCTCAGCTATGCCGAGCAGAACGGTTACTGGCTCCCTGAACGCATCAAGCTGCACGGCCAGGATCTGGACGTCACGCTGGTCATCAAGGACTGGCAGCCCCGCAAACTGGGGCAATAAGCATGAGCACGCCAACCCTGACCCTGCCTGCTCCTGCCAAGCTGAACCTGATGCTGCACATTCTTGGCCGTCGTCCTGACGGCTATCACCAGCTGGAAACCATCTTTCAGTTTCTCGACTACGGCGACGAACTCGGCTTCGCCGTTCGCGAGGACGGTGAAATACGCCTGCAAACCGATGTTCCCGGCGTTCCTCACGACAGCAATCTGATCGTCAGGGCTGCCAGGGCCTTGCAGAAACAGTCCGGCTGCACGCTGGGCATGGATATCTGGCTGGAAAAACGCCTGCCCATGGGCGGCGGCATCGGTGGCGGCAGTTCCGATGCGGCAACCACCCTGCTCGGCCTGAATCATCTCTGGAATCTTGGCTGGGACGAAGATCGCCTGGCCGCTCTGGGCCTGACTCTCGGGGCCGACGTCCCGGTTTTCGTGCGTGGGCGTGCCGCATTTGCAGAGGGTGTGGGAGAAATTCTCACCCCTATAAACCCCGAAGAACCGTGGTATTTGGTACTTGTGCCGCAAGTATCTGTAAGTACAGCAGAAATTTTTTCAGATCCACTGTTGACACGTGACACTCCTCCCATTAAAGTGCGCCCCGTTCCCAAGGGAAACAGTCAAAACGACTGTAGAGCGGTTGTAGAGAAGCGTTATCCAGATGTACGTAACGCTTTGAATTTGTTAGGTAATTTTACCGAAGCAAAATTAACCGGAACTGGAAGTTGTGTGTTTGGGGCCTTCCCAAACAAAGCTGAAGCTGATAAAGTCTCGGCCCTTCTTACAGAGACCCTTACAGGGTTCGTAGCAAAAGGAAGCAACGTTTCGATGTTGCATCGCAAGCTACAGATTCTGTGAAAAAGGAATCGAGTGCCAGGCACTCGGATTGATTCAATACAGGGGCGTCGCCAAGCGGTAAGGCAGCAGGTTTTGATCCTGCCATGCGTTGGTTCGAATCCAGCCGCCCCTGCCATTTTCTATACTCATCCAGGTATACCCTCAGCCTCCAGGTACTGCGCGTGTCCAAGATGATGGTCTTTACGGGGAACGCTAACCCCGATCTGGCTCGGCGTGTAGTACGTCAGCTGCATATCCCTCTCGGTGACGTCTCTGTCGGTAAATTCTCCGACGGCGAGATCAGCACTGAGATCAATGAAAACGTCCGCGGTAAAGATGTCTTCATTATTCAGCCGACTTGCGCTCCGACCAACGATAACCTGATGGAACTCGTCGTGATGGCTGATGCCTTCCGCCGCTCCTCAGCGTCCCGAATCACTGCTGTGATTCCTTACTTTGGTTATGCCCGTCAGGATCGCCGTCCGCGTTCCGCACGTGTTGCCATCAGCGCGAAAGTCGTTGCTGACATGCTGACCGTGGTGGGTATCGATCGTGTTCTCACGGTTGATCTTCATGCTGACCAAATACAAGGTTTCTTCGATATTCCTGTAGATAACATCTACGGCTCCCCTGTTCTGGTGGATGACATCGAAGATCAGCGCTTTGAAAACCTGATGATCGTTTCCCCGGATATCGGCGGCGTCGTGCGTGCACGTGCTGTTGCCAAATCCCTGGGCGTCGATCTCGGGATCATCGACAAACGCCGCGAGAAAGCCAATCACTCCGAAGTGATGCATATCATCGGTGATGTCGAAGGGCGTACCTGTATTCTGGTCGACGACATGGTCGATACCGCCGGCACTCTGTGCCATGCGGCAAAGGCCCTGAAAGAGCATGGCGCTGCCAAGGTCTTTGCCTACTGCACACACCCTGTGCTGTCGGGTCGGGCGATCGAAAACATTGAAAATTCCGTGCTGGACGAACTGGTGGTGAGTAACACCATCCCGTTGTCCGCTGCTGCACAAGCCTGTAGCCGTATCCGTCAACTGGATATCGCACCGGTAGTCGCTGAAGCGGTTCGCCGTATCAGCAACGAAGAATCGATCAGCGCGATGTTCCGCTAAGGGTTTTCCCTGGCGTTCATCTCGTCGACGAAAAGCGCCCCGCCCTGGCATCCGGTCAGGGCGGGGCTTTTTTGCCCATATCGCATTGGCGCTGGTCGCAAACGCCAAAGCGAGTGTGGTTATTTTGGAGAAACAAAATGAATGATTTCACTCTGAATGCTGAACTGCGTTCCGACCTGGGGAAAGGTGCGAGCCGCCGCCTGCGTCGTCTCGCAAGCCTGGTTCCAGCTGTTGTCTACGGTGCTGACAAAGCCCCTGAGTCCATCAGCATGCTGGCCAAAGAAGTTGCCAAACTGCTGGAAAACGAAGCTGCTTTCAGCCACGTTATCGAGCTGAATGTTGGTGGCAAGAAGCAGAACGTCCTGATCAAGGCACTGCAGCGTCACCCAGCAAAAGGTCACGTACTGCACGCTGACTTCGTACGTGTTGTTGCCGGCCAGAAACTGACCGCCATCGTTCCGGTTCACTTCATCAACGAAGAAGCTCCGATCAAGAAAGGCGGCGAGATCTCGCACACCACTACCGAGCTGGAAGTTTCCTGCCTGCCTAAAGATCTGCCTGAGTTCATCGAAGTCGATCTGGGCGCTCTGGAAATCGGTTCCAACGTTCACCTGTCCGACCTCAAGGCGCCAAAAGGCGTTGAGTTCGTCGCACTGGCGCACGGCACCGACCTGGCTATCGCCAACGTCCACGCTCCACGCGTAGCTGCAGAAGACACCAAAGAAGAAGGCGCTGCCGAGTAATTCATTACTTGGTAACGTCGGAGTTGCTCAGGAAACATCGCGAGCGATAGCAGGCAAAGCGGGCGGGATCGCGGAGTTTACATCATGGTAAATGAGCACTTTTCGTCCACCGTTGCCGCTTTCGCAAGCGGTGTTATCCACAACTCCAAGGAAGAGCCCCTGTCGTGACCGCCATAAAACTGATCGTTGGCCTGGGAAACCCTGGCACTGAATACGAACAGACCCGGCATAACGCAGGGGCTCTTTTCGTTGAGCGTATTGCTGCGGCGCAACGAGTCAACCTCGTTCCCGAGCGCAAATTCTTTGGCCTGACCGGACGCTTCACGCATCAGGGTCAGGATGTTCGTCTGCTGATTCCTACTACCTACATGAACCGCAGCGGTCAGGCTGTAGCGGCACTCGCCGGCTTCTACCGCATTTCGGTCGATTCCATTCTGGTAGCGCACGACGAACTCGACCTGCCTCCCGGCGTTGCCAAACTGAAAGTTGGCGGCGGGCACGGCGGTCACAACGGTCTGCGCGACATCATCGCGCAGCTCGGTAACCAGAACACTTTCCATCGCTTGCGGCTTGGCATCGGCCACCCAGGCGATGCCAGCAAGGTCTCCGGTTTTGTCCTGGGTCGAGCGCCACGCGCCGAACAGGAAAAACTGGATGCCAGTATCGACTTTGCCCTCGGCGTGCTGCCGGATATCTTCGCCGGTGAATGGAACCGGGCGATGAAAAACCTGCACAGCCAGAAGGCCTGACATCACTCGAGGGGAAACACCATGGGATTCAACTGCGGAATCGTCGGCCTGCCTAACGTCGGCAAGTCCACCCTGTTCAACGCCCTGACCAAGTCCGGCATTGCGGCAGAGAACTTTCCCTTCTGCACGATCGAACCCAACACCGGTATCGTGCCGATGCCCGATCCGCGTCTGGACGCTCTGGCCGCCATCGTAAAACCCGAGCGCGTCATGCCGACCACCATGGAGTTCGTCGACATCGCCGGTCTGGTTGCCGGTGCTTCCAAAGGCGAAGGCCTGGGCAACAAGTTCCTGGCCAACATCCGCGAAACCGATGCCATCGCCCACGTGGTCCGCTGCTTTGAAGACGAGAACGTGATTCACGTCTCCAACAGCGTCGACCCGAAACGCGATATCGAAATCATCGACCTCGAACTGATCTTTGCCGACCTCGACAGCTGCGAGAAGCAACTGCAGAAAGTCACTCGCAACGCCAAGGGCGGCGACAAGGATGCAGTGGCCCAGAAAGCCGTACTGGAAAAACTCATCCCGCACTTCACTGAAGGCAAGCCGGCACGCAGCCTGATGAAAGGCATGAGCGCCGACGAGAAGCTGGTTATCCGCGGCTTCCACCTGCTGACCAGCAAGCCTGTGATGTACATCGCCAACGTTGCCGAAGACGGTTTCGAGAACAACCCGTTCCTGGACGTCGTCATGGCCATCGCCGAAGAAGAAGGCGCGATCGTGGTACCGGTCTGCAACAAGATCGAAGCCGAAATCGCCGAGCTTGAAGAAGGCGAAGAGAAAGACATGTTCCTCGAAGCCCTGGGCCTCGAAGAGCCAGGCCTGAACCGCGTGATCCGCGCAGGCTACGAACTGCTCAACCTGCAGACCTACTTCACCGCTGGCGTGAAAGAAGTCCGCGCCTGGACCGTCCGCGTAGGTGCCACCGCACCACAAGCCGCTGCCGTGATCCACACCGACTTCGAAAAAGGCTTCATCCGCGCCGAAGTCATCGCGTACGAAGACTTCATCCAGTTCAAGGGCGAAGCCGGTGCCAAGGAAGCCGGCAAATGGCGCCTGGAAGGCAAGGAATACATCGTCAAGGATGGCGACGTGATGCACTTCCGCTTCAACGTCTGACGCCAGCCGTAGCTTGCCACGGACGCTGATGCACCTCAAAGCCCCCGTAATCGCCTGGCGATTCGGGGGTTTTGTGTTTCTACAGGTTTATACAGGCATCCGGAAAATCAGTTGGGACTGAGCCTGCCCACCTGATTACACCCCTTCCCCGCCGAAGCAATGCAGGGCGATACAAACAAGTTGCCGCGATAAGCCCCGGCCCATGTCCTGCAGGAAACGATCAGCCACATCACTGCCAGAAGCATCACCAGCACGACGCCCGTCACGTTGAAAAACCCCAGATCCAGCATCGCTCCCAGCTTCAGGGTCGTGGCTGCGTATATGCCCAACGGAAAAATGAATCCCCACCAGCCCAGGTTGAACGGAATGCCAGTCCTGAAGTAACGCTGGGTGATCAACAGGGCGAGCGTCAGCCACCACAAGCCAAGCCCCCAGAACAGAATGCCGACGATCAGGCCGAGGCCTTTGGCAACGTCACCGATGCTTGCCAGACCATGAGCAGCAAAGATGGCTGGCGCATCGGCACCCAGTACCAGCATACCCATGGCGCCGGTTCCAATCGGACCCAGGGACAACCAGCTCGATGCCGCCATGCTTTCGTGAGGCAACTTGTGCAAGGCCATGCGCAGCAGCAGGATCACCAGAATGCTCAAGGCAACCGGCACCGAATACGCCCACAGGACATAACTGGTGATGAGCACCATGAACTGCGAACTGCTATCTGTCAGGTGAGGAGCCAGCAGACCGCCACAGGCAGCGGCCACCTCGGCAGCTACGACGGGCAAGAGCCATACGGCCGTCATCTGGTCGATGCTGTGCTGCTGGCGGGTAAACATCATGAAAGGAATCAGTACCCCGCAAACCAGTGCCATCGCAACGTCGACCCACCACAAGACCTCGGCCAGGGCAATCACCGAAGCGCCCCAGCGCGGCAACCCGTACTGGAGCAGCCCGCTGATGATCGTGGCCAGCCCCATGGGAATCGTCCCGAAGAACATCGAGACAGTGGAGTGGCCGAAAATCTGTTTGGCCTCATGGAAAAACAGTACCCAGCGGCTCGCATACATCACGCTGAACACCACGAACAAACCGATGTTGAAAAGCCAAAGAGCCTCGCCCAGAGACTTGAGCAATGGCGCGGCAAAAGGCAGTTGCCCCAGCAGCAGGGCCAGAATGCCGGTGCCCATGGTGACGGCGAACCAGTTGGGCGTGAATTGACGGATGGCTTCCCGAGGGCTCGAAAGAGCAGCCAATGGTCGACCGCGCCCCGTGATCGCTGCTGGTCCGATGTTGCTCATGTGAATGCTCCCGCCTGATGACATGAGCAAAGTCTAGGGAAACCATAATAATTATAAAAACGGGTAATATAGGTTTCTCTTACCCGTTTTACAGGTAGATCGAGTGAAGCTGAGCCTTCGTCAATTGCAGATTTTCTGCGCTATCAGCCAGCATGGCAGTACCACCAGCGCTGCACTGGCGGTATCGCTGTCGCAATCGGCCACCAGCGCGGCATTGAATGAGCTGGAAAGCGCCCTTGAAACCCGTCTGTTCGACCGAGTGGGCAAGCGGCTGGTGCTTAACGACAACGGTCAGGCCTTGCTGCCTCAGGCCAGAAAGATGCTCGAAAGCGCACAACAGATCGAAGCAGGCTTTCAGCCCGGTAATGCGGACATGAAAACACGCCTGCGAGTGGGATGCAGCACCACCATAGGCAACTATGTGCTGCCGCTGATTCTGGGCGAGCTGCGCCAGTCAGCCCCTCAGCTACAAGTCGATGTCGAAATGGGCAACAGCCTGACCATCGCCAGAAAAGTCGCCGACTTTGAAATCGACATGGGCCTGACCGAAGGCCCCTGTCATCTGCCCGAACTGAGCGCCGAACCCTGGCTGGTGGATGAGCTGCTGACAGTCGCTGGCAGCCAGCATCCATTGGCCAGGCAAGAGCACGTCACCCTGAGCGACCTGCAGGATGCCGAATGGCTGCTTCGCGAGCCGGGCTCGGGCACTCGTGAAGTCGTCGAGCAACTGTTGCTGAGGCATTTGCATGGCCTGTCCGATATCCGGCAGATCGGCAGTTCCGAAGCCATCAAGCACACGCTGGCCCAAGGCATCGGTATCAGTTGCCTCTCACGCTGGGTGGTTGCCGATCTGCTGGCATCAAAGCAGTTGAAGGCGCTGAGTGGCGATATTCCACCCTTTACCCGACGCTTTTTCATGATTCGCCATCGGGAGAAATTCATCTCCGCGGGGCTTGAGCGCTTCTGGAACAGTTGCAGCCAGTTCGAGGAAAACCGTTTGCAGGGAGTGACATAGATGCAGCCTTTGAGCGCACGCGAGGTTTATCAGCAATTGCGGGACACGGCTCAGGGCATTCATTCCCTGCAATTGGCGCAGCACCTTGACTCGGGTCTGCTGCAAATCACGCTCGAAGGCTGGTGCCTGACCCTCGACTTCAGTGACAGGCATCTGCACCATTGCCAACGCTGCCGGGCCCCGGATGGCAGGGAGTGGAATCTGGAAACCCAGCGTTACGGTACAGATCCGGTCAGCCTGCTGAGCACCTGGGAGCTGGCACAGATCGAGCGATTGCTGCTTCAGGCCTGCGATAGCGATTTTTCCATGTAAAATGCTGCCTTGTACTATCGTCAGGTCAGCTTGTCCCTTACAGTCGCGACCTCCAGTGGGCGCACTCAAGTCTTGTCAGAATCCAAGGTAAAAACTCTCGTGAAGATCTTAGTAACAGGTGGTGCAGGCTTCATTGGCTCGGCGGTCATTCGCCATATCATCGCCAACACGACCGATGCTGTGGTCAATGTCGACAAGCTGACCTACGCCGGTAATCTCGAATCCCTCCAGTCGGCGGACAAGAGCGAGCGTTATGCTTTCGAGCATGTGGATATCTGCAACCGTGAAGAGCTCGACCGGGTCTTTCGCGATCACCAGCCCGATGCGGTGATGCACCTGGCTGCCGAGTCCCATGTGGACCGCTCCATCAGCGGGCCTTCGGAGTTCATCCAGACCAACATCATCGGCACTTACGCGCTGCTGGAAGCCGCTCGCGGCTACTGGAACGGACTGGACGATACGCGCAAGGCAGCGTTCCGCTTCCACCACATTTCCACCGATGAAGTGTATGGCGACCTTGAAGGGCCTGAAGACCTGTTCACCGAGACAACGCCTTATCAGCCAAGCTCGCCGTACTCGGCCAGCAAGGCCAGTTCCGACCATCTGGTGCGCGCCTGGAGCCGGACCTACGGCCTGCCGACACTGGTCACCAACTGCTCGAACAATTACGGCCCCTGCCACTTCCCGGAGAAGCTGATCCCGCTGATCATTCTCAATGCACTGGAAGGCAAGCCACTGCCGATTTACGGCAAAGGCAATCAGGTCCGTGACTGGCTTTACGTGGAAGATCACGCACGCGCACTCTACAAGGTGGTGACCGAGGGCGAGATCGGCGAAACGTACAACATCGGCGGTCACAACGAAAAACAGAACATCGAAGTGGTGCACACTGTCTGCGCCCTGCTCGACCAGCTTCGTCCCGACTCGGCCTTCCGCCCCCATGCCGACCTGATCACTTATGTTCAGGACCGCCCCGGGCATGATCTACGCTATGCAATCGACGCCAGCAAGATTCAGCGTGAGCTGGGCTGGGTTCCCGAGGAAAGTTTCGAGTCCGGCATCCGCAAGACCGTGCAGTGGTACCTCGATAACCCTGAGTGGGTCGCTCATGTGAAAAGCGGTAGTTATCAACAATGGATCGATAAAAACTACGCATCGCGCACCGGGAAAGCATGAAAATACTTCTACTTGGGAAAAACGGTCAGGTCGGATGGGAGTTGCAGCGCTCGCTGGCAGTGCTTGGCGAAGTGATAGCGCTGGATAGACATCCTGCACAGACCACTTGCGGCGAGCTGGCTGGCGACCTGGCTGATCTGACCGGCCTGCGGGATACGATTCGTCGTGTCCAGCCCCAGGTCATCGTCAATGCCGCGGCCTATACGGCCGTCGACAAGGCCGAGAGCGAGCGTGAAGCGGCACACCGGGTCAATGCCCTGGCCAGCCAGGTCATGGCTGAAGAAGCACGCCAGCTCGACGCCCTGCTGATTCACTACTCGACCGACTATGTGTTCGATGGCACAGGCACAAACGCCTGGAAAGAAACCGATGCTGTTTCGCCCATCAACCATTACGGCGCAACCAAACTCGAAGGTGAGCAGCTCATTGCTGCATCGGGCTGCAAACACCTGATCTTTCGTACCAGTTGGGTGTACGCGGCACGCGGCAACAATTTTGCCAAGACCATGCTGCGACTCGCCAAGGATCGTCCGACGCTCAATGTCATCAGCGATCAGATCGGCGCCCCCACAGGCGCTGAGCTGCTGGCGGATGTAACGGCAGTTGCCCTGCAACAGACACTGGCACGCCCGCAACTCGGCGGGATCTATCATCTGGCACCGGCAGGCGAAGTGTCATGGCATGCCTACGCGCAATATGTCATCGATTTTGCCCGAGCCAATGGCGAGCAACTGGCAGTAGAGGCCGTAAACCCCATCGGGACCGTCGACTACCCGACTCCCGCGCAACGGCCTTTGAATTCGCGCCTGGACACAACAAAACTGCGCAGCGCCTTTTCCCTGCACTTGCCGGATTGGCAAAGTGGTGTAACCCGAATGCTCATGGAAACCCTGAATAAATGATCACGACCAACCGTAAAGGCATCATCCTGGCCGGAGGCTCGGGCACTCGTCTGCATCCGTTGACCCTCGGCGTTTCGAAGCAAATGCTGCCGATCTACGACAAGCCGATGATTTTCTATCCTCTGTCGGTGCTGATGCTGGCAGGAATGCGTGAAATCCTGATTATCTCCACGCCGGACGACTTGCCCTCTTTCCGCAAGCTCCTGGGAGACGGCAGCCAGTACGGCATCGAACTCACCTATGCAGAGCAACCCAGCCCCGATGGCCTGGCACAGGCTTTCCTGATCGGTGAAGAGTTCATTGGCAAGGATCCATGCTGCCTGATCCTTGGCGACAACATTTTCTACGGTCAGCACTTCTCGGAAAAACTGCACGCCGCCACCCGGCAAAGCAGCGGTGCGACGGTATTCGGCTATCACGTTTCCGATCCCGAGCGCTTTGGCGTGGTGGAGTTCGACGACAGCGGTCGGGCACTGAGCATTGAAGAGAAACCGGCCAATCCGAAATCCAGCTATGCCGTTACCGGGCTGTATTTCTACGATAACCAGGTTGTCGAAATCGCCAGAAACATCAAGCCTTCCGAGCGTGGCGAACTGGAAATCACCGACGTGAACAGGGCCTATCTGGAACAGAAAAGCCTGACGGTGGAAATTCTGGGCCGCGGTTTCGCCTGGCTCGACACGGGCACCCACGAATCGCTGCTGGAAGCGAGCCACTTCGTGCATACCATCGAACAGCGCCAGGGCTGGAAAGTGGCATGCCTCGAAGAAATCGCCTACTCCAATGGCTGGATCACGGCTCAGCAACTGGGTGATCAGGCTGAAAAACTGAAAAAGACCGGCTACGGCCAATACCTGCAAAAGCTGCTGAAACACGGTTCGTTCTGACCCGCAGCGCTCCGCCTCTGCCTTTGGCTGCATCACGTGGCCAAAGGCGATCTCTCTGCAACGCCTTCCTCTTACCATCTGTCCGATGACCGGCACCTCAAGCTCTGAACGCTTGCGGCCGATAACGGCATGACCGCGCATTTAAAAACCCCACCCACCACTGCTTTATAGTAATTGCATTTGGCCATCATTTAGATCAAAGATGCATTCAGCCCAGAGCCTTGCATCGCATCTGGCAAGACTCGCTACATGAATGCAGTCTGCCTTCACTCATGGATCTCACTTCACACACGGACTCCCATAGAAAGTACCTGTCGAGAAAGACAAGATGAACAAGGCCCATCTGAAGGCTGAGCTTCTGCAATACACGTTAGGCAGCAACCTTGCAGGTCTATGGGCTCAACTGATCGCGGCAATCGGTATGGTGCTCTTGGTCCAGACATCGGAAGTCGACCGCGAATGTCACTGGACATGGCTGGCAATCGTCGTGACCACTCTGGGGTTCAGGTATGCCTTGCATCACTACCTGCTCAAAGTCGCCAATACTCCCAGAGGTCAATCGATCGAATGGCTTGATCGAGCCTGGAAGCTTCAGGGAGCCGGCCTGTTTGCCACCGGCTTTCTGTGGGCAGTCCTCATCCTGAGCGAATTCAATACCTATCCACATGCCCAACAGTATCTGATCACCATGGTGATATCGGCCATGGCAGGCGGTGCCAGCGGAATACTTGCGCCCATGCGCGTGATGGGCCCGGTGTATTTCGGGCTCATGATGCTGCCTGTCTGCTACCAGTTGGCCGTACAGACTCCATCGCAGTGGATACTCAGCGTCATTGGCGTGGCGTTCTATGGCCTGATGCTTGCCGGGCACCGCAACAACTATGAACGGCTGCGCAATTCCATCGAATTGAAGTATGAAAACTCGGACCTGGTCGAACAACTGACCCAGCGCACCGAGGAAGTGCTCGCCACCAATGCAGAGCTTGAAGAGCGCGTCGCCGACCGAACACGCTCCCTGCACAATCTGGCTCATCACGATCCGCTCACCGGCCTGCCTAACCGCCGCGGCCTGATGTACGACTTGAGCCCGCTGCCGGATTCCGCTCCCCAATTGCGCGCCGTCCTGTTTCTCGACCTGGATCACTTCAAGCAGATCAATGACGGGCTGGGACATGCCTGTGGCGATGAAATCCTTCAGGGCGTCGCGAAGCGTTTGAAATCCCTGCTGCCAGACGGCTCTTCCATTGCCCGCTGGGGAGGCGATGAGTTCATTGTCGTGACGCCAGCATTACTCGATATCCGCACCCAGGCCTGGCAACTGGCTGAGAACCTCGGGGAAGCGCTGATAAAGAACTTCGAGGTCGCCTCTGCCTCCCTGCGCATCGGCGTCAGCATCGGCATTGCCATTCAGGGCGACGATGGCGACAACATTGAAACCCTGTTGCAAGCCTCCGACCTGGCATCTGCGGAAGCCAAGCGACAGGGCCGTGGCCGTATCGTGTTTTATGATCAGGAACTGGCGCGCATTCAGCGTCGCAAGCTGGACATCAACATCGCCCTGCGCCAGGCCGTGCATGATGAAAGCCTGTCCCTGGTATTCCAGCCCCTGATCTCGGCAACAACCGGCGAAGTGATGTGCATCGAAGCCTTGCTGCGCTGGAACCCTTCTCTGCTGGGCGCTGTAGGCCCGCAGGAATTCATTCCCATAGCCGAAGAGTCCGACCTGATCGTCGAACTCGGCGCCTGGGTATTGCAGCAGGCCTGCCGCGCAGCCGTCACCTGGGAGAAAACCGGCCCGGAACTGCCGTCGATTGCCGTGAACGTTTCCATTCGCCAGTTGGTGACGCCGGGCTTCACCCGCTTCGTCGCCCAGACGCTCGCGATAGAGCGTCTGTCCCCTGCCCGGTTGATTGTGGAAGTCACCGAGTCGGTGTTTGACGAAGCCTGGAAGGATCGCATTCTCGAATCGCTGCATCACTTGAGAAAACTGGGTGTGCATATCCACATCGACGACTTCGGCACCGGCTATTCCTCACTGTCCAGATTGCGTGAGCTGCCCATCGATGGCATCAAGATCGACCGCTCATTCGTCGCCCAGCTTGATGACCGGGCACTGGCCGTGGTGGAAAGTGCAGTCCTCATCGCCAAGCGCTTTTCGTTGAAGATCGTTGCCGAAGGGATCGAAACCCATACCCAGGCGCAATGCCTGCATGCAATGGGAGTGGACGAATTCCAGGGTTACCTGCTGGGCAAACCGCAACCCTGGGTGCAGCTACAAAGTATTGCGCCCACCTGGATCAACGAGCCTGCATTAGCCGTTTGACGGCACCACGAGTCAAACGCAAGACCCTGCTCCCCAATGCAAAACACCTCAACCGCCGGACCTGGCGATTGAGGTGTCATCGAGTGAAGCGTTCGGTAAGACCCGATCAACCCAACTGGAAGCGCGCTGTATTGTCGTTCAACGCACGGCTGCCCTTGCTCAGGGTATCGGCCGCCTGATTGACGGCACGGGCACCCTCGAGCAAACGACCTGCTGCCTGATCCACCTGCTGAATATTGTTGCTGACCTCATCGGCCGTCGAAGCCTGTTCTTCGACCGCAGTGGAAATCTGCACCAGGGTGTCGGTCACGCCTTGCACGGCAGAAGCAATTTCCCCCAACCGCAAACCCAGCCCGGTCACGGACTGAGCATCGTTGACCGCCTGACCACAAGCCGCTTCCATCAGATTGACGGCCTGCGTCACGGTAGAGCGCAAGCTGTCCACAGTACCGGCGATTTCCGCCGTGGAAGCCTGAGTGCGCTGCGACAGGCTACGGACCTCATCGGCCACCACTGCAAACCCGCGCCCCTGCTCGCCCGCCCGCGCCGCCTCGATGGCCGCGTTGAGCGCCAGCAGGTTGGTCTGTTCGGCAATGCCGCGAATCGCATCAACGACCGACTGGATCTGCTGCCCCTGCTCGCTGACACGCCCCAGAGCGGCAGCCGTATCCGTCAGGCGCTGATTGAGCTGCTGGATGCTGTCGGTGGTGCGTCGGCTGTCGCGACTGCTTTCTTCTGCAATCTTGCGGGTCTGGCGTGCGCTGTCGGAAGCCTGTTCACAGCTTCTGGCCACACCCTGAGAGGTTGCCGCCAGCTCGGTGGCCGCGGCTGCAATCTGGCTGATCTGATACTGCTGCTCTTCGACTTCACTGAGCGTGCCATTGGACTGGGTATTGAGGGTCAGCACTGCATCACCCAGTTGCCGGGTTTCGTGATTGACGCCCAACAGACTGGTGCGCAACTGCACCACCGCAACGTTCAGCGCCTTGCTGATCGCGGCCAGCTCGTCACGCCCCTGCACCGAAACCTCGACGCACAGATTGCCGTCACGCAGCGATTCGGCGAGCGTGGTAATGCCGCTGGCACTACGGCGAATTGAAGATTGCAGGCAAACGAACAGATAGAGCGCTGCCAGAAGCAGTACGCCAAAGGCCACGGCCATCGGAATGAACTGCATATTGGAAGTATCGCGGTAGTACTCGAGCCGATCGTTCAGAGAAACCAGCGACTGCTTGCGCAACTGAGCCATCCCGCCCAGCAGGGCATCAATGCTGCGCTCGAACTCTTCGGGCTTGAGCTTGATGCTGCCACCGAATACGCCCTCATCCAGCACTTTCAGCTCGGCGTCCAGCATCGCGGAAGTCGCCTTGTATTTTACAGCCCAGGGCTCCAGCTCCGGCGGCAGCTTGGACAACAGCAGGTTGCCCGCCTTGTGCATTTGATCCTTGGCATCATCGATGCGACCGCGCAGGTCACGCATCTGCAAACGACTTTGCAGACTGAACTGACCTGTGGCCACGGAAGTTTGACCGATACTGGCCATACGACCGATACGCTCGATCAGATCCGGCATCTGCTGAGTGGAAAGCTGCATCAGCATGTAGGTTTCCAGCCAGGGATCGAGGATCAGGCCGCTGTCCATCGCAATCTGCTCACGCAGGGCCTGGGTCAGGCTCAGGGACGCAGTAAAACGATCATAACCATCCGGCCACCAGCCAACCGTGCGCAACGAAGCCGAGTCCAGGCCCTTCACGGACGCCTGCAATGCCCTGTAACGCTCCATGGTTTCAGCAGTAGCATCTTCCTGCGCCAATTTGGCGCCTACGGCATCCAGTGCCTGGGAGATTTTCGAGACATTGGCATCAAGCTTGGCAATCGCAGCCTTGGCCGCAGGAGTGGGTTCACGAAGAATATCGGCAGCCTTCCAGCGCGCCGCGTTATCACGCTGGGTCGATAGCTCGAAATCCAGGTCATCGAGAACCAGCAACTGACGCACACCTGACTGTTCGCCCGTAATCACCGCAAGCTTGTTGCGATAATCCTGAGCAATCATCCATACACTGCCCACCAGGGGCAGCATGAACAACAAGAACAGGACCTGAAACTTACGCGCGAAACCAAAATGCCCCATCAGGCGCATACCTGGTGATAAAAGCCCACTCATGTCCGCCATCCCCCTGTGACACGCTGCAAAAACCGGGTAGACCCGTGCAGATGCCCGTTTTCAAAAAAGCCAAATAGCAAAATGCCATGTTATTGATTTGATGACGATAGCCACCGCTACTCGTTTATCCGAAAAGCGAAGTCGTCCATGTTTTAAAGGCACGAAAAGCATCTTGTTCAGTGCATTGCGCGGAACAAAGCAAGAACTGGACCGACGCAGCCCTTTTTGCAGTAAAACTCCACAAATGACGCAGAAAACTTACCCAAAGTGCATAAAGTGGACGACCTGCGTGGACAACACAGGCCCGGCGGTTCCCTTTGAGGAAAAACTCTCGCTGCCCCACCGACAAAAACACCTTCCAGCATTCGGAAAACCGAACATCAGCCGTTCGAAAACGGCGTTCGTAGCGGCCTGAAAAATGAGTCCCGTAACATGTCACTGGAAGAAACAGTCGAAGTGAATGGCAGGAGACGCCCGCGACCGACACGCGCCACCGAATGCGAACAGGTTAACCAGGCCGCAAGACAAATAACCGTACCCTCCAAAGCCCCTGAAAACCGAGACTTTGCAGCAGCTCCGAGCTAACCGATTGATCAATCGCAATTATTTTTCATATCGACGCTTGACACATAGTCGTTCTGCGCGAATAATGCGCGCCACTTGGCTACATAGCTCAGTTGGTTAGAGCATAGCATTCATAATGCTGGGGTCCGGGGTTCAAGTCCCTGTGTAGCCACCAACTTCAACAAGAAGCCCGCCTAGTGCGGGCTTTCTTGTTTTTGGCGTTCAGCAATCCGCTCTCCCCCTCCTCTAATACCCCCAATTCGCCCGCTCGATAATCCTGCGCCACTCCCTTCTGATTCCACCACCTGTCGGATAAAGCCAAGGCTCTAGGCTGAGCCTCTTCGTCCTCCGCATGCCCACAACCCAGCCAGGCTTGCATCACAGAATGCCTCACCATCAGGTACGCCAGGCATTGGCTCAGAAACGAACACAAACAAAGGAGCAATTGCAAATCGTTTGTATTTACATGCTTGTGAAAAAATTGTTAAATCCTGCGCTTCACGTTGCACTTTGCCATGCCGAGCGACCCTCGCTACGCCTCTCGCAAAGCCGCCATGCCTTCATGCCCCTCTAGGAATCACGAGATGCTTCGTCCCTTTATCCCCACGTTGACCGGTGCCTTGGCACTAGGTTTGTCGGCCGCTGCCCTGGCTGCTCCTGTCAGCTTGAATCTGCCATCTCAGTCCCTATCGTCGTCTCTGACCCAATTGGGTCAGGCCAGTGGTATGCAAGTCAATTTCGATGCCCGTTCAGTCGCAGGCAAGCAGGCACCCGCGGTGCGGGGCAATCTGGAGCCGGCGCAAGCGCTGAATCAGTTGCTGGCCGGTAGCGGTCTGGGTGCAACCGTGCAGGGTAATTCTGCGCAGGTATTCCAGCAGCAGGCCGCAGGTCCGGTATCGCTGGGTAACGTGAATATCGATGCCGACACGGGCATTGCGGGGGTTGCGACCACCGAAGGCACCAATTCCTACACTACGGGCTCGATGAACACGGCGACCAAGTTGCCCTTGTCGATCCGTGAAACCCCTCAGTCGGTCAGTGTCATCACGCGCCAGCGCATGGATGACCAAGGCATGAATGACCTTAATGACGTCGTCAAATATGCACCGGGCGTGACTCTGCGCAAGTTCGGTCAGGACCGTCAGCAGTTCCTGGCTCGCGGCTTTACCATCGATAACGTGATGTACGACGGTTTGCCGAGCATCCTGAGTACTTTCACTCAGGACACCCTGGCCGAAGCTGACCTTTCCATTTACGACCGCGTTGAAGTGGTTCGTGGTGCCACGGGCCTGATGACCGGTGCAGGCAATCCGTCGGCGACCCTGAATATGGTGCGCAAGCGTCCTACCGCGACGCCGCAAGTCAGCATCACCACCAGCGCTGGAAGCTGGGACCGTTACCGCACTGAAGTCGATGCTTCCAACAAGCTCAACGAGTCCGGCACCCTTCGTGGACGCTTTGTGACTGCTTATCAGGATGACAAAAGTTTTGTCGACGAGCGCAACAAACAACGCCAGACCTTTTACGGAATTCTGGAAGCCGATCTGAGCGATGCCACCACTTGGAGCATTGGTGCCTCCAAGCAACGTGACGATACGACTTCGGACTGGGGTAGCCTGCCATCAGGCCCTAACGGTGAAAATCTGCACTTTTCGCGCTCGACCTTTTTAAGCGGCGACTGGGCTTATTGGGACAGGGATAATGTCAGCGTATTCACTGACGTGACTCACCGTTTCGACAATGGCTGGAACGCAAAACTGGCAGCAGCGAAAATCTGGGCCAAGTCAGAAAGCTTTTCCAACTATCTGCAACTCGACTCCACATCCTCTACTGGATACACGCTAGGGGCAGGTGCCTATGACACCAAGGATGTGCAAACCAACCTGGATGGCACGCTTACTGGCCCCTTCCAGTTGTTTGGCCGAGAGCATGAGTTGACACTCGGTGCGAGCCGCCGCCAGGAAAAATTCGATCAGGTCGGTGGCTGGTGGAATGCCTATACCGTAGATCCTTTTGCTATCACCCCTGGCACTATTGTGAAACCAGAACGTGGTGACAGTAACTGGAACTTCTACCAAGGCAAAAACACGGCGACAGAAGAGGCTGTTTATGCAGCCGCACGCTTTAACCCGACCGATAAACTGCATGTGATCGTTGGTAGCCGGTTGAGCTGGTATGACTACGATGACCGCAGCGGCACCAGCGACTATAAGGTCACACAGGAAGTCACCCCTTATGCGGGCGTTATCTACGACCTGAACGATACCTACTCGGTCTACGCCAGCTATACCGAAATCTTCAAGCCGCAGGACAATAAAAGCGCCTCAGGCTCTGTGCTTGATCCAATGACCGGTGAAAGCTACGAAATCGGATTGAAAGGCGAGTACTTCAATGGCGCACTGAACGCATCGGTAGCGCTCTTTGATATGACTCAGGAAAACCGCGCGTATGAAATTGCCAACCAGACCACGGATAACTGCCCAAGCTTCCCTGCCACCCGGTGTTACAGCGCTGCGGGCGAAGTACGCAGTCGCGGTATCGACACCGAGATCAGTGGTGCATTGACCCCGAACTGGCAGTTCTCCGCAGCCTATACCTATCTGCTGAGCCAGTACGTCAAAGACGCCGAAGAGCGTAACGAAGGTCGTAACTTCTCGCCGGATCAACCCAAGCATCTGTTCAAGGCCGTCACCAGCTATAACCTGCAGGGTGATCTGAACAAATGGCGCGTTGGGGCGGACGTTCTTGCTCAAAGCGAAACCTTTGAGCGGGTCGGCAACGGCTATGCGACTCAGAATGCTTACTCCGTCGTCGGTCTGATGGCTGGCTACAAGTTCGACGAGCACTGGGATGGCCGCGTCAATTTCAATAACGTATTTGATACCAAGTACTGGCAAGGTATTCCCGAGGGCGGCGGTATGGGCGTCTACGGCGACCCGCGCAATCTGATGTTCTCGCTGAAGTGGACTCTCTGATCCATCGGACGCACTGAAAACTCTGAAAAGCCGATGCCAGAGCTTCTGGCATCGGCTTTTTCATGCCTGCCATTCGGTATTGTTTTGAAACATTCTGCTCCGCATGCCTGACGCTACCTGTAGGAATTTTTCACACCGCCTGCGTTACCATTTCTGGTCGAAATTCAGTCAGAGCCTGAAACCAGGATGTCCGTAAACCCCGCCGAACCGTCTTCAAACCTACCTGCTGTACTCGCTGGTCCTGTCTTGCGTCGTCAGGAAGCAAACCGTCTGGTGCTTTGGCTGACAGGCTCGCGAGCGCTTTCCATGACTTTGCGTCTGCAATTCACTGACGCCAACGGGGCGCAGGTCTGCACGGACTATCCGCTCGACGCCGGGCAATGCAAGGTTATCGCGGTAGGTCGTCATGCCTTTGTGCACCTGATCGACGTAAAGCTGGATACCGAACTCCCCAGAGACACCCTGATCGGTTACGACCTGCTGATCGATGGCGAAGCGCACAGCGGCATCGCCGACTGGGCGCCACACCTGCTGTACGCCGAAACCGGCAGCCCGAACTTTGTGGTGCGCAGCAAGATCGACCATATGCTCCATGGCTCATGCCGCAAACCGCATCATCCTGCGGCTGATGGCCTGCTGTGTGTCGACCGCCTGCTGGCCGACACAAAAGACCCGCAGGAGCGCCCTGCCCTGCTGATGATGAGCGGTGATCAGGTTTACGCCGACGATGTTGCCGGCCCCATGCTGCGTGCCATTCATGCCTTGATCGAGCGCCTTGGCCTGTTCGGGGAGCGGCTTGAAGGTGCAGTGATCGATGACAGCGTCGATCTCTATCAGCACCCGGCCAGCTATTACCAGCGCGCCGATCTGCTGCCGGCACTCAAGAGCAACGAAACGCTGCGCGAGCGGTTCTTTG
This sequence comes from Pseudomonas lijiangensis, assembly GCF_018968705.1. Taxonomy (NCBI): domain Bacteria; kingdom Pseudomonadati; phylum Pseudomonadota; class Gammaproteobacteria; order Pseudomonadales; family Pseudomonadaceae; genus Pseudomonas; species Pseudomonas lijiangensis. The sequence continues at coordinate 951,111 of NZ_CP076668.1, read as the reverse complement.
GTGGGGTCAGTAAACCTGTGTTCACCAGCAGTTCGGCGGATAACCATCTGGTCACGCTGGCGGAAGTCATGGCGATGTATCTGCTGGTCTGGTCGCCGACACCCTGGACACTGATCAATCCGGACATGCCGAAGCTCGATGCCGAACAGTGCGAACGCTACACCAGAGAACAGCACCTGATCGACGCTTTCAAACGCGGCCTGGGTGGTGTAGCGCGGGCCATGGCGCATCTGCCCTGCATGATGATTTTCGATGACCACGACATCACCGATGACTGGAACCTGTCAGCCAACTGGGAGGAAAGCGCCTACGGCCATCCATTCTCCAAACGCATCATCGGCAACGCGCTGCTCGCCTACCTGCTATGCCAGGGCTGGGGCAACAATCCCGATGCGCTTGATGACCTCATCCAGCAGGTCGAGGCCTTGAGTGCAGAGGTCAAGAACCATGACAACCGCTGGGCCAGCAAGACCCAGGATGCCGTAATCGACAAACTGCTGCACTTCCAGCAATGGCACTACGTTCTACCCACCAGCCCGGCGCTGGTGGTGCTCGACACCCGTACCCGGCGCTGGCGCAGTGAGTGGAACTTCAGTCAGCCCTCAGGCCTGATGGACTGGGAAGCGCTCAGCGAACTGCAGCAGGAGTTGCTCGACCACAAGGCCGCAATCATCGTGTCGCCAGCGCCCGTGTTCGGGGTCAAGCTGATAGAGGCTATCCAGCGGGTATTCAGTTGGCTCGGTTATCCGTTGCTGGTGGATGCGGAAAACTGGATGGCGCATCGCGGGGCCGCACAGGTCATTCTCAATATCTTTGGTCACTCCAGGACGCCGGGGAACTACGTCATTCTTTCCGGAGACGTGCATTATTCGTTCGTCTACGAAATCCTGATTCGCAAGCGCAGCGGCGGGCCACGCATCTGGCAGATCACCAGCAGCGGCATCAAGAACGAGTTTCCCCGCCGCCTGCTCGACACCTTCGATCGCCTGAACCGCTGGCTCTACTCGCCGCGCTCGCCGCTCAACTGGTTCACAAAACGTCGTCGCATGAAAGTCATTCCGCGCACGCCGCAGCACAGCAAGGCCGGTGAGCGGTTATGGAATTCGGCAGGCATCGGCCAGGTCTTCTTCAATGAGCGTGGCGAACCGACCCTGATCAATCAGCTCAACGCCAATGGCTCTGCGCCCACCTGCTTCGTCGAACCGCAAGAGTACAAGGACGAGCGGTCCTCGCCGGGCAGCGGTTTTCTGGAAAATGACGGCAAAACGAGCGATAGTCACCGCTGAACCTTATCGACGATTGCCGGGTCGATAGTAGCTACCAGATTTTGTGAACACTCCTGCGCCCGGCGCTGCTGCGTTTTCACATAATCTGAAGGTCATTTTTGTAACACTGACACGCATTACTTTCTGGAGAGCGTCCCGTGATAACCAATCAACGCATAGCCAGGCTTAACGCATGGGGTGCTCACGGCTTTACCGCCACAGGCGTAGTCCTTGCGTTTCTGGCAACCATTGCACTGTTCAACAATGAACCCAAGGCCTGCCTGCTCTGGCTGGGCGTCGCCCTGATCGTGGACGGTGTCGACGGTTCGCTGGCGCGCAAGGTCAACACTCACTCGGTACTGCCGCACTTCGACGGCTCGGCACTCGATCTTGTAATCGATTATCTGACCTACGTCTTTATCCCGGCGTTGTTCATCTATCGCTATATCCCGCTGCCGGAATTCACCCTGCTGTTAAGCATATCGATCATTCTGGTCTCGTCGCTGTTCTGCTTCTGCAACGTGGATATGAAAAGCAAGGACAACTATTTCCAGGGCTTCCCGGCTGCCTGGAACGTCGTCGCCCTGAGTCTGTATATCCTTTCGCCATCGCCATGGATGACGTTCATCACCATTGTCGCCCTGGCACTCCTGACACTGACCCGCATGAAGTTCCTGCACCCGTTTCGTGTGCGCAAGTTCATGCCGATCAATATTGCGGTCACCACGGTCTGGCTGCTGTGCAGCGCCTCGCTGATCATCAACCACCCACACAACGGGCCGGTGATCATGGGGCTGTGGTTCGCCATGTCGGCTTACTTCATGGGGATCTGTATCTGGAGAACATCCCTGGAGTGGCTGGGCAGGCTCAAGGCCTGAATCCAGAGGAAGGAAACGCAGGGCTGTTGATCTTCAACAGCCCCGATCAGGTCAACACTTGCTGTCGACCTGCAGCGCAGCAGCAGAATCCTGCCTGCTGAACAGATAAGTGCTCACGCAGCACAGCAGTAACCCGCCAACGGCCACCAGGCCGCCCACGATCCCCACATTTGCCACGCCCAACTGGCTGCTCACCACGCTGCCCAGCAGGGCACCGCCGCCGATCCCGATATTGAAGATGCCCGAAAACAGGGACATCGCCACATCGGTGGCATCCGGCGCCAGGGTCAGGACTCTGGCCTGCAGCACCAGCCCGAAACACATCATGGCCATGCCCCACACGACACTCAATGAACCGAGGGCAGCCGCCTGACTCGAGAACGGCAGCAACATCAGCAGGCACAGCGCAACCAGCGTGATGGAGGCGATCAACAGGCCATTGGGGAAACGACTGCTGAACAGGCTGAACACGATGGAACCGATAACCCCTGCGCCACCGGCCAACAGCAGCAACACGGTCGTCATCTCGCCGCTCAGATGCGCCACGGTCTGGGCAAAGGGCTCGATGTAGCTGTAAGCGGTGAAATGCGCAGTGACGACGGTCGCGGTCAGTGCATAGATGGCTACCAGCCGTGGACGCTTGAACAGGATCGGCAGGCTTCTGAGCGAGCCGGAGTTCTGGCTGGGCAACAGCGGCAGCGTACGGCTCAGCAGCAATACGGTCAGTGCGGAAATCCCGGCAATCCCCATGAAGGTCGTGCGCCACCCCAGCGCCTCGCCCAGCACGCGGCCCAACGGAATACCCAGCACCATGGCCAGCGAAGTGCCTGTTGCCAGCAAGCCCAATGCCTGGACCTGCTTGCCCGGCGGCGCAATGCGCACGGCAAGGGATGCGGTGATCGACCAGAAAATCGCATGAGCGAAGGCAATGCCGACACGGCTGACCAGCAACATGCCGAAGCTTGAAGCCGTGGCCGAAATAATATGGCTCACGACAAACAACATGAATATGCAGATCAGCAATTTGCGCCGCTCGATGTTGCGGGTAATCAGCATCATCGGCAGGGACATCAGCGAAACAACCCAGGCATAGATCGTCAGCATCAGGCCGACCTGCGCCGTGGTCATGTCGAAGCTTTCGCCAATATTGCTCAACAGGCCAATAGGCACGAATTCGGTCGTATTGAAAATGAAGGCAGCCAGCGCCAGGGCAATCACGCCAAGCCAGCTACCGGTACGAACCTCTGGAGGGGTATTCATCAAGAATGTGCAACGCTCAAAGGAGTAGCCGTTCGCCATGCATATGAATCCCGCATGGCACCTGTACCGCAAAATCAGGCCAGCCCCCTTCGGCAACAAACGCAAAAAAGCCCCGCTCGTGAATGCATGAACGAGCGCAGCGTGCGATGTGGATTATTGTGGGTATGGGGGATACAACCAGATGAGGCGAATTCTACGTCTGGATCGCATGGATCACAACACGTGAGCCTGTGCGGTGACAGCCGGTAGCCGTTCAGCCTGCCGGCTTTCGTTGCGGGCGCTCGGCCAGCCAGACCACGGCGCACAAGGCCAGACCGGCACCGTTCAGGGAAACGGGATTGAACGCCTGAACCAGAAAGTGAGGGCTGACAAGGGCCACATCGATCAACAGCCCGGCCAGCACGACCGCACTGACAATCACCGAAGCTCGCTTGAAATACCCCGAAAGCAAGCAGACCGCCAGCCCGATTTCCGCAGCGCCACTCAACATGGCCACCCAGCGCGCATCAGCAAAACCGTGGACCTGGATCATCTCCAGTTCACCCGGGCTGAGCCACAGGATCTTCGGCACCAGCCCATGGTAGAAAAACATCAGTGCCAGACCGGCACGGGCGACCCAGGCAATGCGTTGCAACTCACTCATGGGCAGCAGCCTTGAGAAAGCGTTGCTCATGGTCAGCCGTCGGCAGCAGACAATGGTCGTAACGGCCAAACAGGCGATAGCGATTCAGGGCAATGCGGTCGTATCCCCAGTCGCGCAGGCGGCGCGGCACAATGCGCAACGCGACCAGCCAGGACCAGGGCGCCGGCATCTGTCGCATGACGTACAGAAAGGCATCGGAGCGCAGCAATGCGCGGTCATTGACGATCACCGCCATGGTGTCGAACTGATCGACCGGCAAGCCCGCCCACTTCAGCAGCGCCTGCCCTTCGGTGGACTGCACGGTGGCCAGACGGATACGCCGGGAAGTGTCGTAACGGATGAGAAACTTCGCCCATCCATTGCACAACTTGCAGACGCCATCGAATAGCACGACGCACTCATCAGCCTGCAAATAAGGCGCGGGGGTAGAAGGCATGTGGCTCTCTCCTTTAAGAGCCGTCACTTTACCGCAGCGCGGCAGAATGAACCTGAAAACAACAACGCCTCGCGGTCGGGAAACGACCGGCGAGGCGTTCAGGTCAAGCGATGTTGCAGCAGATTCAAACCTTGCGCACGAACTCGGATTTCAGTTTCATGGCGCCGATGCCGTCAATCTTGCAGTCGATATCGTGGTCACCGTCCACCAGACGGATGTTCTTGACCTTGGTGCCGACCTTGACCACCAGCGAAGAGCCCTTGACCTTCAGGTCCTTGATCACGGTGATGGTGTCGCCGTCCTGCAGCACGTTGCCGGTGGAGTCCTTGATGACTTTCACATCTTCGGAAGACTCTGCACTGCTGCCGTCAGCAGACCACTCATGGGCGCATTCCGGGCAGACCAGCATTGCGCCGTCTTCATAGGTGTACTCGGAATTGCATTTCGGGCAGGACGGTAAGCTCACAGTGTTTCTCACATCGAAGGTGGGGAAAAACCATGGATTATAAAGGGTTTTTCCGCTTTCAGGGGGATAGCCATCTGCAACCCTGTCGAACGCCGTTGCAGAGGGTGCTTTACTTGTACAGGTTTCTTCAGGATTTCATCGATGACATACGCCGGTTTCACTCCCTTTCAAGACCTCGCCAGATTGCTGATCCCGCACACTCAAGCGAAGAGGTTCGATGGCTCACACGATATCTCTCACTTGCTGCGGGTCTGGAAGAACGTCTGCGCCATTCGCGATCATGAGGGCGGGGATCAGGAAATCCTTCTGGCAGCGACCGTGCTGCATGACTGTGTCAGCGTCGAAAAGGATTCGCCCTTTCGCGCCAGCGCCTCACGGCTGGCGGCCGCCAAGGCAACTGAGCTGCTGACCGAAACAGGCTGGGACGAGACACGAATCGCCGCTGTGGCCCATGCCATCGAAGCCCACAGTTTTTCGGCAGCCATTACCCCGGTGACACTCGAAGCCAGAATCCTGCAGGACGCCGACCGGCTCGACGCCATGGGCATGGTGGGCGTGGCTCGCGTGTTCTATGTGTCGGGACGGATGGGGGGCTTTCTCTATGACTCACAGGACCCTCAGGCTACCGATCGGCCTTATGACGACAAGCATTTTGCGGTCGATCACTTTCACACCAAACTGCTGAATCTGGCCGATGGCTTCCAGACCCGTACCGGCGCGCAAATGGCGCAGGTCCGGCATGCACGACTGAAGCGGTTTCTGGATGAGTTGATGGAAGAAATAGGCGCATCCTGAGCATGTTGCTGATTTTTGACGCCAAAATCTCCCGAGACCATTCGATGTCATAAAGACATCACACAACAGCCTTATAAACGGCTCTTCAAAATGCCGCCTATAGGGGTTGTTTGCCGTGAAAAAATTCCTGCCTCGTTTTTTGCGCAAGCAATCCGGAACGACGGTATTGCGCCGCTTCAAGATCACTTCGCGCCTGGTGCTGTGTTTCGGCATCACCTCGTTGCTGATGGTTGCGCTGGGAGCTTTCTGCCTGTTTCAGATGCAAGACATTCGCAATCAGGGAGAAGCCGTTGAAAGCGGCGCCCTGCCCAGTATTGCGATGGCCGATGCCATTGCGATCAACCTGGTGAAGCTGCGCAGCGAAACCACGCGCCTGATTGCCAATGCCGACGATCCCGGTGCGGTGATCAACAGCAAGATCAATGTCGAACAGCTCAAGAATGAAGTCGAGAAAGGCTTCGCCGACTATCTGGCCCGTGTGCCTGCTGGCACCGAGCATGATTCGATCATCGCTTTGCAGGAAGCCTATAACGCATTCATGCCCGGCCTGCAGGACGAGATAGGCCTGATCGAACAACGCAAGCTGGACGAAGCGCGGATGCTTTCCAACACCCTGCTGTCCTTGCAGGGCGACCTGATGGACATGCAGGTGCAACTGCTGCGCGAACTCAACAAACAAAGCGCGGCAACTGCCGTCGAAGCCGCTGGCGCCAGCTACAACCAGACCCGCATCATTGCCCTGAGCGCCATCGCACTGGCCCTGGCACTGACCCTTTTGCTGGCCTGGCGTTTGAGCGTGAGCATCATTCATCCGGTGCGTCATGCGCTGCACATCGCCAACACCATCGCCGAAGGCGACCTGACCGAACAGGCCATCCCTCAGGGCAAGGACGAGCCCGCGCAACTGCTCATGATGCTCGGGCGCATGCGCAGCAACCTGCACGGCACCATCGACCAGATTTATGCCGCTGCGACCCAGCTTTCCCAGTCGGTGCAGGAAATGGGCACCATCGCAGAGGCCAGCGCGCTCAACCTGCAGATGCAAAACAATGAAATCGAACAGGCCGCCGTCGCCGTGAACCAGATGAGCCAGGCAGCGGTTGAAGTGGCAGGCAATGCCAGCAATACCGTGACCGAATCGGAAGCCTCCAATCACGCGGCCGCACAAGGTCGGGACAGGTTGTCGGCCACCATCAGTTCGATCAAGGAACTGACCAGCAATGTGCTGGACTCATCCCATCAGGCAGAAGGACTGGCCGAACGGACCCAGAACATCAGCAGCATTCTCGATGTGATTCGCGCAATCGCCAACCAGACCAATCTGCTGGCGCTCAACGCGGCCATCGAGGCGGCAAGGGCCGGTGAAGCGGGTCGCGGATTTGCGGTTGTCGCCGATGAAGTGCGTTCTCTGGCGCAACGCACCAGCGCCTCGACAACGGAAATCGAAGGGTTGATCAACGGCGTTCAGCAAAGCACTCAGGAAACGGCAAACGCCCTGCGCCATACCGCGACCCAGGCCAACCAGACGCTAGAACAGGCAGCGGCAACGGGTGAAGCCCTGACAGTGATCATCAGCTCGACCACGACCATCAACGACCGAAACCTGATGATCGCCAGCGCCGCCGAACAACAGGCCCAGGTGGCCGGTGAGGTGGACCGTAACCTGAGCAGCATTCGCGACCTGTCCAGCCAGACCGCTTCCGGCGCACAACAGACCACCGTGGCCAGCAACGCATTGTCGATGCTGGCAACGGATCTGAACATGATGGTGCAGAGGTTTGTGCTCTAAGAGCAGCGTGGACCTGCCAATTGTGGGAGGGGCCTTGGCCGCGACGACCTGCTTGGAGGCAACACATTTTCAGCGTCTTCAAACAGGCTGTCGCGGCCAAGGCCCCTCCCACGGATTGTGATCCCGCAAGCTGGTTTTACAGCGGACGCAGACGATATTGCGGCGGCAGTTGCTCAGGGCCGCTGATGGTCGTGTCCAGGCTTTTCCAGCGGCCATCCTTGATGCCGTAGATGCAGCCATGCACCGACAGGCTCTGGCCACGATGCCAGGCGTTCTGCACGATGCTGGTATGACCGACGTTGGCCACCTGCTGAATCACGTTGAGTTCGCACAGGCGATCAACCTGCTCTTCCTCTGTCGGCAGTTTCGCCAACTCTTCACGCTTTTCGTAATACAGGTCGCGAATTGTCCGCAGCCAGCCATCGATCAGGCCGAACTGACGGTCCTGCATGGAAGCGCGCACACCACCGCAACCATAGTGCCCGGTCACGAGGATGTGTTTGACCTTCAGTACATCAACCGCGTACTGAATGACTGACAGGCAGTTCAGGTCGGTGTGCAACACAACGTTGGCCACGTTGCGGTGTACGAACAGATCGCCAGGCAACATGCCTACGATCTCGTTGGCGGGAACGCGTGCATCCGAGCAGCCGATCCAGAGATATTCAGGAGTTTGCTGGCGAGCCAGCTTGGCGAAGAACTCAGGGTCCTCCTGTTTGATCGCATCGGCCCAACGCTCGTTGTTATCAATCAGGTCTTGTAGATCGTTCATGCTATGACGCCTCGATAATGATGCCCAGATTTGACTCGCGCTCCACACGCCAAGTCACGCCAAGGTGCCACTACTTTCGAGCTATTTGCGCCGGTGGCGATTACTCGAGCAGCGTACAGGCCATCACGACTGCATCCTCGCGTCCTCCGACAGCCGGGTAGTAATCCCGACGCCGGCCGATCTCATTGAAACCGTAGTTTTCATACAACCGATACGCAGCCCGATTGCTGTCGCGCAGTTCCAGAAAACATTCACGGCCATTGAGCTGGTAGGCACGCTTCATCAGGTGGTCCAGCAGGCGCAGGCCCAGGCCACGGCCCTGGCTTTCCGGCTTGATGGTGATGTTGAGCAGATGCGCTTCGTCGATGATGACCTGGATGACACCATGCCCCACCTGCTGCGCCCCCTCGAACATCAGCCAGATGTCATAGGATTTCAGGCCTTCGAGAAAGATGCCTCGTGTCCAGGGATGACTGAAGGCCGCGTATTCGATCTTCAATACGGCATCCAGATCGGCCTCGGTCATGGGCCGGAAGGTTATTGCGTCACTCATCTATGGATTTCCAGCGCGCCATCAGCCGACGCATGGCTTGCCAGACGTCAGCCTTGCGATTCGGCTCGTCCATCAGTAATTCCAGGCCCGGCAGCGCCCAGGCGGCCCCCAGGCCTTCGACCTGCAGTTCACGGTTGAAAGCTTCGGCCTCGGCCTCACCGGCAAAGCGCACGGCGGGCAGGCCGATCAGCCACAGGCAGGCACAAGGCTCGTCTTCCAGGCGGGCGGCGACAAAGCCCTGCACGAAATCACGCGCTGCATCGGGCCCCTGATCCATGTTGCCGCGAACCAGAAGCGGCCAGCGCACAGGCTCGCCGATGATCTGCGGGCTGTCGGGCAAACCGGCAGCGCGCAACATGTCCTTGAGCAACAGATAGGCAGGGTCGCGACTCTGGAAGGGCTGCCCGGTGGGCAACTCCACCAGCAGCAGGCAACGCCCGGCCCGCAGCAATTGAAGGGAAAAGCGCGGTGGCGGCACGACAACGGCCTTGACCGTAGGCGCAGCCTCGGCCTCTTCTGCCACAGCCACTGGCGCGCTTTTGCTGGCGGAAGATGGACGAGGCACTTCGATCTTCGGCCGCTCGACCTGACGCGCAACCGGCGCTGCACTCGGAGCCACCGGAGATTGGGCGGCAACCGGCGTTTCAGGCACGACAGGCGCAACGCTTTCGACCTCGACCGGCAACGGCGCAAGCAGCTCCGGACGGGACGGGGCAGCGAAAGGCAGTTCAGTGCGCGGCAGCCAATTGACCACCTGCATGGCAGTCAGATAGGCGCGGCGACGGGACTCGTTCAGCAAAGGTCGGCCACCTGTGGATAAGTTAAGCGCGCAATTCTAGCGCTCTTCGCAGATTCGCGCCGCAGTTGATCGCCGGGAGGTGAAATCTTCAGTGGCTGATGCAGTACAATCGCTCCTTTTCACTTGCCAACAGTCGGCCTACCAATGATCGAACCCAAGCGCGTCCTGCGCGCCCTTGCCGAGCACTGGGCACTACTCGAGCCTTTATGCGAACACTTCGACCAAGGCACCCTGAGCCTGAGCGAACTGCGTCTGCAACTGGCCGCTCAGCAGCTGGACAGCACACCGCAAGACATCACCAACCTGCTGGATGTGTGGATTCGTCTGGACATTCTGGTGCCTGTCGCCAAAAGCCCGAACCGTTTCGAGCTCAATGCCCAGATCCATGACTTCCTGTCCTATCTGCGCCGCGAGCACCGCCTGGGGCTTTGCCTGGAAATCGAAGCCTATCTGCGCCATCTGGAGCGACTGGCCGGTTACATTCAGGATGCCTTCGACATTCGCGACGCCAACGATCTGGCTCGCCAGTTGCGCCTGCTGGACATGCGCGTGCGAGATGTCCTGAAAAAGCTCGCCAACGACGAACAGGCACTGGTGGCCGTTGCCGATCGCGCCAAGACCAGCGACCGCCAGATTCCCCTGCGCCAGCGCTATGCAGAGGTACTGGCGACATGGGACGAATACGTCGAACCGATGATCCAGCTGGTCAACGCCGACGGAGCATTCGAGCAAGGCGTGCGCAAGGTCGAGAACGTCCTGTTGCGCCTGCTGACCGAACAGCAGCGTCTGGGTCATCTGGTGGACGACGACATGCTGCTGCGCACCCACGCGCGCATCCTGGAAATGCAGACCAGCGCCCAGCTCACCCTGCGCCACGCACGTGAGCTGCTGCTGCCGCTGCGCGAGGAAGCCCGTCGCCATAACGCCGTGACCCGTGGTGCCGCACTGGCCTTGTCGGCCATCCGCCGCAAAGGGCTGGATGCCGTGCCGCAAGCGGCGATGCCGATGTTCACGCGCCCGCAGAGTACGTTTCTGGGCAGCGCCAGCCAGGTCGAGGCGTATGTCTACGCACTGGCCCGCTTCGAGCCCAAACCCGCACGCTTCCCCAAGGCCAGCGGCACTGCACGCAAGGGCGTACCGCCTCAGGCTCCGCGCACCGTCAAGGAAATGCTCGAACGCTGCGAAGACGCTCTGCCCATGCCGGACCTGATGGTCTGGCTGCTGGAGCAGGAACCCAACGGCGCTACCGACGAGTTGCTGTACTGGTTCTCGCGCCTGTCCCGTGACAAGCGCTTCGCCCGTGAACGCCTGGAGCGTCGCGAGTATTTCACTCAGGAGCACCGCGTCAGCCTGCGCTCCTTCGCCCTGCTCTCGACCCGAGACGAGCAGCCAGAGAATTCCGAGAGCTCCCTCAATGCATCTTGATCTTTCCGAAATGTCCCAGCTTGCGCCGATCTTTCGCGAGCTGTTCAAGGGCTATCACATCAGCCGCCGCGACCCGGAGCTGTATGCCCAACTCTCCAATGCCCAGGACCAGTACCGCACACTGTTCAAGGCATTGGGCTTCGAGCTGGTCTGCGATACCCGTGGCTTCTACTACTTCGTCCCGGAACTGGCCGCCGCTCAGGTCAACAAGACCGCACAGCGTCTGGCACTGTTCACCTTCATCCTGGTCGAGCATCTGGCCGACCAGGGTCGCGACCCGATGGCCGTGCTCGACGGCGGCACACTGGGCCGCGACGAGTTGCCTTCGATGCTGGATAAATACCGTGATCTGTTCCTCCAGGCTGAAGTCCAGACCCAGGAAGAACTCGAAGAGAAGATCATGCGCCGCATGACCCAACTGGGCTTTGCCAGTGAAGAAGTGGGCATCTACCGCTTCCTGCCACCAATGCACCGTTTCCTCGACGTGTGCCTGTCGGTGCAGCAGGACCGTGATCTGGCCGCCAGCCTGCACAGCGACCTGCCTTTGCCGACGCCGATCCTGATCGATGACGACAGTGACGAAAAACTCCTGAAAACCGACGATCCGCTGGATCTGACCGAGTTCGAGGAAGAAACCGAAGAGCAGGCCCTGGCACGCGCAATCGCTGAAGAACAACAGGAGATGGACGCATGAGCCAGGAACGTTATGGCATCCGCCGTTTTGCCCTGCTGAACACCGCTGGCTACAGCCTTGGTCTGTTCCCGCTGGAAAACCCGCTGTCGGTCTACGGCGCGAACAACCTGGGCAAGAGTGCTTCGATCAACGCCCTGCAGTTCCCGATTCTGGCGCGCATGTCGGACATGAGCTTCGGCAAGTACAGCCTGGAGCAATCGCGCCGTTTCTACTTCGCCTCGGACACCAGCTACATTCTGGTGGAAGTCGCCCTGCCCCACGGCCCCCACGTGATAGGCGTGGTCGGTCGCGGCCCGGGCGGCGGCTTCGGGCACCAGTTCTTCGCCTATGCCGGCGAACTGGATCTGAGCCATTACCAGAAGAACGACACCTGCCTTCGCCAGAAAGAGCTGTTCAGCAATCTGGAAAGCAAAGGCCTGAAAGCCTACGAGCTGAAGCCGGACGAACTCCGTCGCCTGCTGGTGGGTGGACATACCTCGATCCCGCTGGACCTGACGCTGATCCCGCTGCGCTCCACCAGCGAGCAGAGCCTCAAGACCTTCCGCGCACTGTTCATCAACCTGCTGCACATGCGCGAAATCACTGCCGCCAAACTCAAGCAGTTGTTCCTGGATGCTTTCGAGCACAGCCTGCGTTCCGGCAGCGTCGATTACATCGCTGCCTGCGAAGAAGCATTCCGCGATGTGCGCCGCATGGAGCAGGACTACAACTCGCTAGTGCTCGCCGGTCCGCTGGTCGAAGCCCTGGCCGCTGGCGTCAAGCAACGCGACATCCTGCGCGGCAAGCTGCATCGCCTGTCGCCTCTGCTGGACTCGCTGCTCGGCACCTGGTCGGACTACTCCAGCGCACGCAAGGAAGAACTGGTCACCCAGGCCGAGCATTTCCGTGCCCAGCAGGACGAGATGCAGAACGATCAGCGCAACAGCACTCAGGAGCTGATGCGTCTGGAACGTGAGATCAGCAGCATTCAGCGCTGGATCGGCGAGCTGTCGGTCCTCAAGAACCGCTTTGCGCTGGTCGATGACGTCAAGGTGCTGGAGCAGCAACTGCTGGCCGCCAAGGATGCTCACGACGAACTGGCCGGTGCGCTGGCCCAGTCCCGTCAGTTCAGCGCCGAGGATCTGGAAGAGCGTCTGCGGGATCTGGAAAAACGCTTGAAGTCGGTCAAGCAGCAGCTCGATCACGCCGACAACAACAGCTATGCACGCCTGCGTGAAGAGTTCTCGCAACCGGACGTCGAGCGCCTGATGCGCCTGTTCAACAGCGCACTGTTCAGCCTGCCGCTGGGTGAACAAGGCATTGCGCTGGACGACGGCGATGCGTGGGTCAAGTCTCTGGAAACCATCCTCGATGGCTTCAAGGGTGACCAGTTCCAGGTGCCGGGTCTGTCGATCAACCTGTCGAATATCGAGCCGCCCGCCTTGCAGGCACTGGCGGATCGTGCGGCATTGCGCGACCAGAAAGAGCGTCTGGAAAAAGAGCTCAAGCAACTGAAAACCCAGCAGGCCGTCGCCGCCGACCGCGCTGCCAGCAAGACCCAGACAGAAGCCCTGTACCAACAGGTCCTGGACGCTCAAAAGGCGCTGGAAGATTTCCGCCGCTGCCAGACCCTGAGCGCAGAAGAAGCCGGCAAGCACGAAGAGCTGGCACAACTGGAAGCCGCGCAGGACGAACTCAAGCGCTCCAGCGATGCCTTCACCGAGCGCGTCCAGCAACTGTCCGCCAAGCTGCAACTGGTCGCACGCCAGATCGGTGACATGGAAGCCAAGCAACGCACACTGGATGACGCACTGCGCCGTCGTCAGTTGCTGCCAGCGGACATGCCATTCGGTACGCCGTTCATGGACCCGGTAGACGATTCCATGGACAACCTGCTGCCCTTGCTCAACGACTATCAGGACAGTTGGCAGAGCCTGCTGCGCAGCGATGGCCAGATTGAAGCGCTGTATGCTCAGGTGCGCCTCAAAGGTGTTGCCAAGTTCGACAGCGAAGAAGATGTGGAGCGTCGCCTGCAACTGCTGATCAACGCTTACGCGCACCGCACCGACGAAGCCCTGACCCTCGGCAAGGCGCGTCGTGCAGCCGTTACGGATATCGCCCGTACCCTGCGCAATATCCGCAGCGACTACGACAGCCTTGAGCACCAGTTGGCACTGTTCAACCGCGAAATCAACAAACGTCAGGTTTCCAACCTGGCGAGCTTCCGCATAGTCCTTGCGCCGAACAAGGAAGCCCTCAAGCATATCGACCAGATCATCCACAGCGCCGGTCAGTATGAAGAAGGTGAAACCCTGTCCGTGTTCGACCTGACTCAGAGCGCCGAGCAGGACAACAAGAACGAGGAAGCCAAGGAATATCTGGCCCGACTGGTTGCTGCCAACCACAACCAGCTGGGCTTGAAAGACCTGTTCGAGCTGGCGTTCGAGATCACCAAGGTGCATGGCCAGCCAGTCATTCACACCGACATCGACGGTGCCGCCTCCAACGGTACGACCATGACCATCAAGGCGCTGACCAACATGTACTTGTTGCTGCACTTGATGGACCGTGATCTGGCCGGTCGTGTGCGCTTGCCGTACTACCTGGATGAAGCGGCGGACATCGACGAGAAGAACCAGGCCGCCCTGCTGGAAACCAGTCTGCAACTGGGCTTCGTGCCGATCCTGGCGAGTGTGAAGCCTCAAGTCTCGGCCCACGTGGCCATCGACCTTGAAGGCGGCAGCGGCCCTAATGGCATCTACATCGACGAAGCGGACTGGAAGTACATCCGCCGTCGTGAAGAGGTGAAACCGCAAGAAGCTCCGGCGCTGGCTGAATAACAGCGCCGAAGCCCGGGAGGCGCTCCTTCAAACCTGAGGAGCGCCTTTCATTCCCGGCAAGACAACATGGGTCGGGGTCGCAGCAGGCGCCACGGTCTCAGGTTTGCTCTCCTGCTGCTCGCCATTGAGCGCCTTGTTCATCTTCTCCGTATCCAGAGCTCCCACCCACTTGGCGATAGCCATGGTGCCGACACCGTTGCCGATGGTGTTGGTGATGGCTCGCGCCTCGGACATGAAGCGGTCCACACCCAATAGCAACACCATGCCTGCCACCGGAATAGTCCCCAGCGATGCCAGTGTCGCAGCCAGAATGATGAACCCGGAACCGGTCACACCGGCCGAGCCCTTGGACGTGAACATCAGCACGGCGAGCACGATCAACTGATCGGTCAGGGTCAGTGGCGTGTTGGTCGCCTGGGCAATAAATATCGCCGCGATGGTGTAGTAGATCGCCTGCCCATCGGGGTTGAAGGTCAGGCCCGACGGAATGATCATCCCGGCCACCGGTTTGGAAACCCCGGCTTTCTCCATCTTGGAAATCATCTGCGGCAACACCGACTCCGACGAGCTGGTACCCAGTACCGTGAACAACTCTTCCTTGATGAAACGCAGGAGTTTCCACAGGCTGAAACCGCTGTAACGGCAGATCGGGCCGAGCACGAAGATCACGAAAACTGCGCAGGTGAGGTAGACGCAGGCCATCAGCTTGCCCAATGAGAACAGCGAGCCGAAACCGTATTTGCCGATGGTGAAGGCGATCGCACCGAAAGCACCGATGGGTGCCAGACGCATCACCATGCCGACGATCTTGAACATGCCGTGCATGAGGCTATCCAGCGTATCGACGAACGCCTTGCCACGCGGACCGACATTCGCCAGTGCAACACCGAGCAGCACCGAGAACAGCAGGATTTGCAGCACATTGCCCTTGGCGAAGGCATCCACGATGGTGTCGGGGATGATGTTCATCACGAAATCCATGAACGTGGCATGTTTGGCTGCGGTGGTGTACGTGGCGAGGCTGGAGGTGTCCAGCGTGGCCGGATCGATGTTCATGCCTGCACCCGGCTTGAACACATCGACGACGATCAGACCCAGGACCAGCGCCAGGGTCGATACCACTTCGAAATAAATCAGGGCACGAAAGCCGACGCGCCCCAACTCCTTCATGTTTTCCATGCGGGCAATGCCGGTCACGACGGTCAGGAAGATCACCGGCGCAAGCAGCATCTTGATCAGTTTGATGAAGGCATCGCCAAGGGGTTTGAGCGCTGTTCCGGTTTCAGGAACCAGCACACCGACGACGGCGCCGAGGATGACGGCAAGCAGGACTTGTATATAAAGCTTGGAAAGAAATCTTTTCATGACGGGGCCCTGATTTTTTATTGTTGTCAGGAAATGCCAGGAGGCGCACCGATGGTCGCCCTCCTGGCGTTATGCCGCAGTACTACTTTGAATCAACGATTGATCAGCTCGATCACCGCATCGGTGACTTGCCGGGTGGTAGCGTTGCCGCCGAGGTCAGGTGTATGCAGGCCGCTTTCAGTCACGGCTTCGATAGCCGAGATCAACTGCCGGGCCGCAGTTGCTTCGCCCAGGTGCTCCATCATCATGGCGGCGGTCCAGAAGGTGGCGACCGGGTTGGCAACACCCTTGCCGGTAATGTCGAAGGCAGAACCGTGGATCGGCTCGAACATGGAAGGGAATTTGCGCGAGGGGTTCAGGTTGGCAGTCGGCGCAATGCCCAGACTGCCGGACAATGCCGCGGCCAGATCGGACAGGATATCGGCGTGCAGGTTGGTAGCGACAATCACGTCCAGGGTCGATGGCTTGAGCACCATGCGGGTGGTGACGGCGTCTACCAGCTCCTTGTCGATCTTCACGTCCGGGAAGTCCTTGGCGACCTCATAGAAAATCTCGTCCCACAGCACCATGCCGTGACGCTGGGCGTTGGACTTGGTGACCATGGTCAGGTGCTTGCGTGGCCGGCTTTGTGCCAGTTCAAAAGCGAAACGGTGAATACGCTCGACACCGGCACGGGTGAATACCGACACCTCGGTAGCGACTTCTTCCGGCAGGCCTTTATGAACGCGGCCGCCATTGCCGGAATATTCGCCTTCGGAGTTCTCGCGCACCACAACCCAATCGATCTGGTCGCCGTTATGCAGCGGGCTCTTAACACCGGGCAGTACACGAGCCGGGCGCACGTTGGCGTATTGGTCGAAACCCTGGCAGATCGGCAGGCGCAGCCCCCAGAGGGAAATATGGTCAGGCACGTTCAGCGCACCGACGGCGCCGAAGAAAATGGCGTCGAAGGTTTTCAGCTCTTCAAGACCGCCTTCGGGAATGTAGTAACCGTTCTTGAGGTAGTTATCGGAGTTCCAGTCGAAGTGTTTGAAATCGATTTCAAAGCCGGATTTTTTCGACAGGGCTTGCAGCACCTCGACACCTGCGGCAATCACTTCGACGCCGATGCCATCGCCTGGAACTGCAGCAATCTTGTATGCGCTCATGTTCACTTCACTCTTGATTCGTTCTTGTTGTACTGCCGAACAGGCTGTTCAGCAGGGTGTGAGCGGAGTATATGTAGTGAGCACAAAGCTGTGAGTTACTCAAAATAACTACATCCATAACCTTGAGTTACGAATGAATCAGACTCTGGACCTGTCTTTTTTCTACCTGCTGGCCAATCAGGGAAGCCTCGCGGCCACGGCACGAGAGCTTGGAATCACACCTCCAGCCGTCAGCAAACGGCTGAGCGCTCTGGAAGCCCGGTTTGGCGTGCGCCTGGTGAACCGAACAACCCGCTCGATGAGCCTGACTGCCGAGGGCGAGCTGTACTTCTCCCATGCGGCACGCATCCTGACTCAGATCGATGAGGTCGAGCAGTTGGTGAGCAGCAGCCGAGCCACGCCCAAAGGGCTGATTCGCGTCAATGCATCACTGGGCTTTGGCCGTCGTTACATAGGGCCTGCATTGGCGGCGTTCTTTTCACGCTACCCGGAAGTGGAAATCCAGCTGGAAATCACCGATCACCCGCTGGACCTGGCCACCCATGGCTTTGACCTGGGCATTCGCTTCGGCACGCTGCCGGATGCCGCCTTTCATGCCCGCAAGATCGCATCCAACCGTCGCTTGCTGTGCGCTTCTCCCCTGTATCTGGAACGGCATGGCGTGCCGCAGCGCCTGTCGGATCTGCAGCAGCACAACTGCATTTTCCTCAGGCAGAACGAAACGCCCCATGGCGTGTGGAGCTTTACCAACGGCGGGAAGACCCAGAACATCAAGGTGCGTGGAGCGTTGGGCTGTAATGACGGCGAGGTGGCGCTGAACTGGGCGCTGGAGGGTTATGGGATATTGCTCAGGGCCGAATGGGATATCGCCCGGTATGTGCGCAGCGGCCGGTTGCGTCTGGTGCTGGAAGACCAGACTCCGACTCGGGCGGATGTGTATGCGGTTTATCCACAGCAGTTGCATCTGTCGGCCCGGGTTCGCAGCCTGATTGATTTCCTGGTGGAACGCTTCAGGCATATCGACAATCTGGACGAGGCCTGAAAAGACAAAACCCCCACCTGCTTGAGCAGATGGGGGTTTCGGAATGTAATCTTGACGATGACCTACTCTCACATGGGGAAACCCCACACTACCATCGGCGATGCATCGTTTCACTGCTGAGTTCGGGATGGGATCAGGTGGTTCCAATGCTCTATGGTCGTCAAGAAATTCGGTAGCCGGTGCGTGAAGGTTCACGTACCCGCGAATGGGTGTGTAATAGAATGTGTGTGCGGCGCAAACTTTCGGTTCGTCATCTTCACTCACCACAACCTGCGTCAGCAGATTGCTTGGGTGTTATATGGTCAAGCCTCACGGGCAATTAGTATGGGTTAGCTCAATGCCTCACAGCACTTACACACCCCACCTATCAACGTCGTAGTCTTCGACGGCCCTTCAGGGAACTCAAGGTTCCAGTGAGATCTCATCTTGAGGCAAGTTTCCCGCTTAGATGCTTTCAGCGGTTATCTTTTCCGAACATAGCTACCCGGCAATGCCACTGGCGTGACAACCGGAACACCAGAGGTTCGTCCACTCCGGTCCTCTCGTACTAGGAGCAGCCCCTCTCAAATCTCAAACGTCCACGGCAGATAGGGACCGAACTGTCTCACGACGTTCTAAACCCAGCTCGCGTACCACTTTAAATGGCGAACAGCCATACCCTTGGGACCGGCTTCAGCCCCAGGATGTGATGAGCCGACATCGAGGTGCCAAACACCGCCGTCGATATGAACTCTTGGGCGGTATCAGCCTGTTATCCCCGGAGTACCTTTTATCCGTTGAGCGATGGCCCTTCCATACAGAACCACCGGATCACTAAGACCTACTTTCGTACCTGCTCGACGTGTCTGTCTCGCAGTCAAGCGCGCTTTTGCCTTTATACTCTACGACCGATTTCCGACCGGTCTGAGCGCACCTTCGTACTCCTCCGTTACTCTTTAGGAGGAGACCGCCCCAGTCAAACTACCCACCATACACTGTCCTCGATCCGGATGACGGACCTGAGTTAGAACCTCAAAGTTGCCAGGGTGGTATTTCAAGGATGGCTCCACGCAGACTGGCGTCCACGCTTCACAGCCTCCCACCTATCCTACACAAGCAAATTCAAAGTCCAGTGCAAAGCTATAGTAAAGGTTCACGGGGTCTTTCCGTCTAGCCGCGGATACACTGCATCTTCACAGCGATTTCAATTTCACTGAGTCTCGGGTGGAGACAGCGCCGCCATCGTTACGCCATTCGTGCAGGTCGGAACTTACCCGACAAGGAATTTCGCTACCTTAGGACCGTTATAGTTACGGCCGCCGTTTACCGGGGCTTCGATCAAGAGCTTCGCTTGCGCTAACCCCATCAATTAACCTTCCGGCACCGGGCAGGCGTCACACCCTATACGTCCACTTTCGTGTTTGCAGAGTGCTGTGTTTTTAATAAACAGTCGCAGCGGCCTGGTATCTTCGACCGGCATGAGCTTACGGAGCAAGTCCTTCACCCTCACCGGCGCACCTTCTCCCGAAGTTACGGTGCCATTTTGCCTAGTTCCTTCACCCGAGTTCTCTCAAGCGCCTTGGTATTCTCTACCCAACCACCTGTGTCGGTTTGGGGTACGGTTCCTGGTTACCTGAAGCTTAGAAGCTTTTCTTGGAAGCATGGCATCAACCACTTCGTGTTCGAAAGAACACTCGTCATCAGCTCTCGGCCTTGAGACCCCGGATTTACCTAAGATCTCAGCCTACCACCTTAAACTTGGACAACCAACGCCAAGCTGGCCTAGCCTTCTCCGTCCCTCCATCGCAATAACCAGAAGTACAGGAATATTAACCTGTTTTCCATCGACTACGCTTTTCAGCCTCGCCTTAGGGACCGACTAACCCTGCGTCGATTAACGTTGCGCAGGAAACCTTGGTCTTTCGGCGTGGGTGTTTTTCACACCCATTGTCGTTACTCATGTCAGCATTCGCACTTCTGATACCTCCAGCAAGCTTCTCAACTCACCTTCACAGGCTTACAGAACGCTCCTCTACCGCATCACCCGAAGGTGATACCCGTAGCTTCGGTGCATGGTTTGAGCCCCGTTACATCTTCCGCGCAGGCCGACTCGACTAGTGAGCTATTACGCTTTCTTTAAAGGGTGGCTGCTTCTAAGCCAACCTCCTAGCTGTCTAAGCCTTCCCACATCGTTTCCCACTTAACCATGACTTTGGGACCTTAGCTGACGGTCTGGGTTGTTTCCCTTTTCACGACGGACGTTAGCACCCGCCGTGTGTCTCCCATGCTCGGCACTTGTAGGTATTCGGAGTTTGCATCGGTTTGGTAAGTCGGGATGACCCCCTAGCCGAAACAGTGCTCTACCCCCTACAGTGATACATGAGGCGCTACCTAAATAGCTTTCGAGGAGAACCAGCTATCTCCGAGCTTGATTAGCCTTTCACTCCGATCCACAGGTCATCCGCTAACTTTTCAACGGTAGTCGGTTCGGTCCTCCAGTCAGTGTTACCTAACCTTCAACCTGCCCATGGATAGATCGCCCGGTTTCGGGTCTATACCCAGCGACTAAACGCCCTATTAAGACTCGCTTTCGCTACGCCTCCCCTATTCGGTTAAGCTTGCCACTGAATATAAGTCGCTGACCCATTATACAAAAGGTACGCAGTCACCCAACAAAGTGGGCTCCCACTGCTTGTACGCATACGGTTTCAGGATCTATTTCACTCCCCTCTCCGGGGTTCTTTTCGCCTTTCCCTCACGGTACTGGTTCACTATCGGTCAGTCAGTAGTATTTAGCCTTGGAGGATGGTCCCCCCATGTTCAGACAAGGTTTCTCGTGCCCCGTCCTACTCGATTTCATTGACAAGAGATTTTCGCGTACAGGGCTATCACCCACTATGGCCGCACTTTCCAGAGCGTTCCGCTAATCTCGAATCAACTTAAGGGCTGGTCCCCGTTCGCTCGCCACTACTAAGGGAATCTCGGTTGATTTCTTTTCCTCAGGGTACTTAGATGTTTCAGTTCCCCTGGTTCGCCTCTTGCACCTATGTATTCAGTACAAGATAACCATCTTATGATGGCTGGGTTCCCCCATTCAGACATCTCCGGATCACAGTCTGTTTGCCGACTCCCCGAAGCTTTTCGCAGGCTACCACGTCTTTCATCGCCTCTGACTGCCAAGGCATCCACCGTATGCGCTTCTTCACTTGACCATATAACCCCAAGCAATCTGGTTATACTGTGAAGACGACATTCGCCGAAAATTTGCAATTCACTCACAAATTTTACCTTAGCCTGTGTTCCACCAGTGAAAGTGGTGCACAGTCTAACTTTCTATTACATACCCAAATTTTTAAAGAACGATTCTGATAAAGATCAGAAATCAACATTCAGGCACCGTGCGGTGGAATGCTCATTTCTAAGCTTTGACTGTGGTTGCTGCTGCAGCACTTGATGCTGACCAATGTATGGTGGAGCCAAGCGGGATCGAACCGCTGACCTCCTGCGTGCAAGGCAGGCGCTCTCCCAGCTGAGCTATGGCCCCGTATTGCTACCGGTGTTACCACACAAAATTGGTGGGTCTGGGCAGATTCGAACTGCCGACCTCACCCTTATCAGGGGTGCGCTCTAACCAACTGAGCTACAGACCCAATTTCGAGCGTGTAGCCGCTAGCTTGAGCTATCAGCTTGGAGCTTAAAGCTGCATCTAATCGTCTTCTTCAATGAATCAAGCAATTCGTGTGGGAGCTTATGGTAAAGCTGAGTCGTCGATTAAGGAGGTGATCCAGCCGCAGGTTCCCCTACGGCTACCTTGTTACGACTTCACCCCAGTCATGAATCACACCGTGGTAACCGTCCCCCCGAAGGTTAGACTAGCTACTTCTGGTGCAACCCACTCCCATGGTGTGACGGGCGGTGTGTACAAGGCCCGGGAACGTATTCACCGCGACATTCTGATTCGCGATTACTAGCGATTCCGACTTCACGCAGTCGAGTTGCAGACTGCGATCCGGACTACGATCGGTTTTGTGAGATTAGCTCCACCTCGCGGCTTGGCAACCCTCTGTACCGACCATTGTAGCACGTGTGTAGCCCAGGCCGTAAGGGCCATGATGACTTGACGTCATCCCCACCTTCCTCCGGTTTGTCACCGGCAGTCTCCTTAGAGTGCCCACCATGACGTGCTGGTAACTAAGGACAAGGGTTGCGCTCGTTACGGGACTTAACCCAACATCTCACGACACGAGCTGACGACAGCCATGCAGCACCTGTCTCAGTGTTCCCGAAGGCACCAAACCATCTCTGGTAAGTTCACTGGATGTCAAGGCCTGGTAAGGTTCTTCGCGTTGCTTCGAATTAAACCACATGCTCCACCGCTTGTGCGGGCCCCCGTCAATTCATTTGAGTTTTAACCTTGCGGCCGTACTCCCCAGGCGGTCAACTTAATGCGTTAGCTGCGCCACTAAAATCTCAAGGATTCCAACGGCTAGTTGACATCGTTTACGGCGTGGACTACCAGGGTATCTAATCCTGTTTGCTCCCCACGCTTTCGCACCTCAGTGTCAGTATGAGCCCAGGTGGTCGCCTTCGCCACTGGTGTTCCTTCCTATATCTACGCATTTCACCGCTACACAGGAAATTCCACCACCCTCTGCCCTACTCTAGCTCGCCAGTTTTGGATGCAGTTCCCAGGTTGAGCCCGGGGATTTCACATCCAACTTAACGAACCACCTACGCGCGCTTTACGCCCAGTAATTCCGATTAACGCTTGCACCCTCTGTATTACCGCGGCTGCTGGCACAGAGTTAGCCGGTGCTTATTCTGTCGGTAACGTCAAAATCGTCACGTATTAGGTAACGACCCTTCCTCCCAACTTAAAGTGCTTTACAATCCGAAGACCTTCTTCACACACGCGGCATGGCTGGATCAGGCTTTCGCCCATTGTCCAATATTCCCCACTGCTGCCTCCCGTAGGAGTCTGGACCGTGTCTCAGTTCCAGTGTGACTGATCATCCTCTCAGACCAGTTACGGATCGTCGCCTTGGTGAGCCTTTACCTCACCAACTAGCTAATCCGACCTAGGCTCATCTGATAGCGCAAGGCCCGAAGGTCCCCTGCTTTCTCCCGTAGGACGTATGCGGTATTAGCGTCCGTTTCCGAGCGTTATCCCCCACTACCAGGCAGATTCCTAGGCATTACTCACCCGTCCGCCGCTCGCCACCCGGTACAAGTACCTGTGCTGCCGCCCGACTTGCATGTGTTAGGCCTGCCGCCAGCGTTCAATCTGAGCCATGATCAAACTCTTCAGTTCAAACATCGTTGGGTTTTGAGAAAACCCTAAACTTGGCTCAGCAATCGTTGGTTACATCTTTGATTTCTCGCGGAGTAACTTGCGCTGCTGATAATCTGTTGACTTCAGTCTTACACCACAAGCACCCACACGAATTGCTTGATTCAGTTGTTAAAGAGCGGTGGGTTGAGCCTTTCGTCTCAACCGAGGCGCGCATTCTACAGCGTCCCCTGTATCTGTCAAGCGGTTATTTCAACACGTTTCAAAGTTTCCTTTGCAACTTCAACCACTTGCGCTTCGATCAACGTCGCGTTACTCGTCAGCGGGAGGCGAATTCTACAGGACCCGAAGGCTGTGTCAAACGCTTTCTCACACCGCTGTCGATCCAACATCAATCGAAGCACTTCCAGCCCGACTCCAGAACCGCTAAAAACTTGCAAACTATTGATTTACAAGGCTTTTTCAGTTCCTTCTACGCCGGAAGTGGGGCGAATTATAGAGAGATTAAATCGCCCGTCAACACTTAATTTCAGCTTTTCATGGAACTATCTGTCTTACGCGCAGTAAACCGGGGGATTCGCCTAGCAATCATTGGGATTCGCAGGGTAAGCAGTAACGCACCAATGACGGCATATAAAGCCCACTCCTTCAGATCGGCCCTGACAATCCACAGCATATGCAGCAAACCCAACCCCAGAATCACGTAAACCAGCCGATGCAACTTCTTCCAGCGCGCCCCCAATCGACGCTGGCTGTAGCGATTGGATGTCACCGCCAGTGCCAGCAACCCGAGAAAGCCAAGGCTGCCGACAATGATGTAGGGCCGCTTGACCAACTCGACACCCAGTTGCCCCCAGTCCAGCCCGAGGATAAACAGCGCATACATCGTCATGTGCAGAACCACATAGGCAAAACACCACAACCCCACTTGCCTGCGGACTGCGATCCACCCTGCCCATCCCGTCATTCGCTGCAAAGGCGTCAGCGACAGGGTAATCAATAGCAGGATCAGAGCCCCCAACCCCAACCGCTCAATCAGCACCTTCCCGGGATCAGGCCCCAACGCAAATATCCAGGCCTGGTAAAACCAGAAGAGAGGAACAGCGCACGCTGCCAGAAAAACGCCAACACGCCATAACGGATACCGCATCAATAGTCCTTCCTCAGATCCATACCGGCATATAAGGAAGCGACCTCTTCGGCATAGCCGTTGAACATTTCGGTCTGGCGAAGATTGGGACTGAACAACCCGCTCGGCAAACGACGTTCGCGAGCCTGGGTCCAGCGCGGGTGATCAACCGTAGGGTTCACGTTGGCATAGAAGCCATATTCATTGGCCGCGATGCTTTGCCAGGTGGTTTTCGGTTGTTCGGCGACCAGACTGATCCGCACGATGGATTTCACGCTTTTGAAACCGTACTTCCACGGAACGACCAGTCGCAGCGGCGCACCGTTCTGGTTAGGCAACTCCCGCCCATACATGCCGACCGCAAGGATGGCCAGTGGATTCATGGCCTCATCGAGTCGCAGCCCTTCTACATAAGGCCAGTCGATCAGGGCAAAGTCGGATCGTTGCCCAGGCATGGACTGAGGATCCTGCAGCGTTTCAAAACGGATGTATTTCGCCTTCGAGGTCGGCTCCACCTGTTTGAGCAATGCCGAGACAGGGAAACCGATCCAGGGAATCACCATCGACCAGGCCTCTACACAGCGAAGCCGGTAGATACGCTCCTCCAACTGGTAGGGTTTCATGAAGTCTTCCAGGGCATAGCGACCTGGCTTGGCCACCTCGCCATCAATGACCACACTCCACGGCTCGGTCTTCAAAGAGCCGGCGTTGCGAGCCGGATCACCTTTATCAGTCCCGAACTCATAGAAGTTGTTGTAGTGGGTCGCATCCTTGAAGGGCGTTATCGCCTCATCCTTGACGTTGACGGCCTGCCACCGGGTACCCGGCAGTTTTTCGGAAAACCAGGCGGGCGCCTTTCCCGCCTCGACATCGGCGTATCGCGACGGGTCCTGCGCACTCACCAGACGCGGCATGGCCGTAACAGCCAGACCAGCCAGTGAACTGGCCAACAGCGTGCGACGTGAGAGATAGATTTTTTCAGGTGTAACGTCCGACTCTCTGGAGTCGGACGTCGAAGGTAACTTGATCAGCATGATGACTCCGTAAATCTGGTGAGCTTATGCACCTACAGTCTACGAAGTATGAGGGATATCCGATCAGTCGGCGGACTTGTGGCGACGAAGATGTAACAGGTATTGAACAGGCCCCGATAGCGCATAACCGAGGAAAATCAGCAGCAAAATGCGCGGCGGATCGCTAAACACCACAGCGAATACCAATACGACCACCAGAATCGCAACAAACGGGACGCGACCTCTCAGGTCCAGCTCCTTGAAGCTGTTGTACTTGATATTACTGACCATCAACATGCCTGCCGCGGCGACCAGCAAGGCCACCAGAAAAGACAGTTTCGACCCCTGGATACCGAAGTCGCTGAAAGCCCAGACCGTACCGGCAACCACACCTGCCGCAGCCGGGCTGGCAAGACCGATGAAGTAACGCTTGTCAGCCTTGCCCACCTGGGTATTGAAACGGGCCAGTCGCAATGCGGCGCCGGCGACATAGATGAAGGCGACCATCCAACCGACCTTGCCCATATCACCCAGTGCCCAGCCGAATGCCAGCAATGCCGGCGCGACGCCAAAGGCAACCATGTCGGACAGCGAGTCGTACTCGGCGCCAAAAGCACTCTGGGTATTGGTCATGCGCGCAACACGCCCATCAAGACCGTCGAGGACCATAGCGACAAAGATCGCGATGGCAGCAAAAGCAAAGTACTTGCTCGCAGCGACCGAATCACCCGCGCTCAAGGCACTCTGGGCGCTCATGGAACTGATGATGGAGTAAAAACCTGCAAACAGGTTCGCAGTGGTGAACAGGTTCGGCAGGAGATAAATCCCGCGATGACGGACCTTGCGCCCTTCGGCGTCGTGGCCTTCCTCAACATGTTCATCGATAGGTAGCAGACTTTCGGCGTCAGAGGCCTTGTTCGGCTCTTCAGGACGTTCGCTCATGGACATTACCTTGCAGCGGTTTGAAAAGGTTCGACAGGTGTCTGCGACGAGGATTCGCCAGCAAACGATGCAGCTTTATACCAGACACTGGCCTCATAACGAAAAAACGCGGCCAATTGGCCGCGTCCTTTGAGAACAGAAGAACTTAGTTCTTGTTCTTGTCGACGATCTTGTTCGCCGCGATCCAAGGCATCATGGAGCGCAGTTGCTCGCCGATGATTTCGATGCCGTGCGCAGCGTTGTTACGACGCTTGGCGGTCATCGATGGGTAGCCGGTAGCACCTTCGCTGATGAACATCTTCGCGTATTCACCATCCTGGATGCGCTTCAGAGCGTTGCGCATGGCCTGGCGGGATTCAGCGTTGATGACTTCAGGACCGGTCACGTACTCGCCGTATTCGGCGTTGTTGGAGATCGAGTAGTTCATGTTGGCGATACCGCCTTCGTACATGAGGTCAACGATCAGCTTCAGTTCGTGCAGGCACTCGAAGTAAGCCATTTCCGGAGCGTAACCGGCTTCAACCAGAGTTTCGAAGCCAGCCTTGACCAGTTCAACGGTACCGCCGCACAGAACGGCTTGTTCGCCGAACAGGTCGGTTTCGGTTTCGTCTTTGAACGTGGTTTCGATGATACCGGTACGGCCACCGCCAACGCCCGAAGCGTAGGACAGAGCAACGTTCTTGGCGTTGCCCGAAGCATCCTGGTAAACAGCGATCAGGTCAGGGATACCGCCGCCTTTGACGAATTCGGTACGAACGGTGTGGCCTGGTGCCTTTGGCGCGATCATGATCACGTCCAGGTCAGCGCGTGGCACGACCTGGTTGTAGTGAATCGCGAAGCCGTGGGAGAAAGCCAGGGTTGCGCCCTTCTTCAGGTTAGGCTCGACTTCGTTCTTGTACAGCTGAGCCTGGAATTCGTCCGGGGTCAGGATCATGACCAGGTCGGCAGCAGCAACGGCGGAAGCAACGTCAGTCACTTTCAGGCCATGAGCTTCAGCTTTGGCGACAGTAGCCGAACCTTTACGCAGGCCAACAGTGACATCAACGCCGGAGTCTTTCAGGTTGCACGCTTGAGCGTGGCCTTGAGAACCGTAACCGATGATGGCGACTTTTTTGCCCTGGATGATCGAAAGGTCACAGTCTTTGTCGTAAAAAACTTTCATGGAATTCCCCTGTTATCTATCTAGGCCTTCAGGCCATTTGCTAATTGAGTTAATTAAATGCTCAGCACTTTGTCGCCACGGGCAATACCCGTCACGCCACTGCGTACTGTTTCCAGGATAGCGGCAGTGCCGATGGCCTGAATGAAGCTGTCCAGTTTGTCGCTTGTACCACTCAACTGTACGGTGTAGACGCTGGCAGTCACGTCCACGATCTGCCCACGGAAAATATCCGTGGTGCGCTTGATCTCGGCGCGCTGAGCGCCAGTAGCCTTGACCTTGACCAGCATCAGTTCACGCTCGATGTGAGCGCTCTCGGACAGATCGACCAGCTTGACCACTTCGACCAGCTTGTTGAGGTTCTTGGTGATCTGCTCGATCACTTCATCATGCCCCACTGTAGTCAGCGTCAGACGCGACAGGGTCGGGTCTTCGGTTGGCGCCACAGTCAGGCTTTCGATGTTGTAGTTGCGCTGCGAGAAGAGCCCGACGACACGAGACAACGCACCCGGTTCGTTTTCCAGCAATAGGGAAATGATGTGCCGCATGATTATGTACGCTCCGTCTTGCTCAACCACATATCGCGCATGGAGCCGTCCTTGATCTGCATCGGATAGACGTGCTCGGTTACATCGACCTGAATGTCGATGAATACCAGGCGATCCTTCATGGCAAAGGCCTCTTCCATTTTCGGCTTCAAATCTTTCAGATCGGTGACCCGAATGCCGACATGACCGTAGGCTTCGACCAGCTTCACGAAGTCAGGCAGCGACTCCATGTAGGAATGGGAGTGACGAGCGCCGTAGCTCATGTCCTGCCACTGACGGACCATGCCAAGCACGCCGTTGTTGAGCAGGATGATCTTCACCGGCAGACCGTACTGCAGGCAGGTCGACAGTTCCTGGATGTTCATCTGGATACTGCCTTCGCCGGTCACGCAGGCGACGTCGGCATCCGGGAAGCTCATCTTGACGCCCATGGCTGCCGGGAAACCGAAGCCCATGGTGCCCAGACCACCGGAGTTGATCCAGCGATTAGGCTTGTTGAAGCGGTAGTACTGAGCCGCGAACATCTGGTGCTGACCCACGTCGGAAGAAACGTAGGCTTCGCCCTTGGTCACTTCGCACAGGGTTTCGATGACCGTCTGCGGCTTGATGACACTGCCATCGCCACGGTTGTACGGGAACAGGTCGCCACCGGCACGCCATTCATCGATCTGCTTCCACCAGGCTGCAACGGACTCCTTGTTCGGGGTCTCGCCGATGTCCTTGAGGGTCGCGACCATTTCGGTCAACACGCTCTCTACAGGACCCACGATAGGCACGTCGGCCTTGATGGTCTTGGAGATCGAAGCAGGGTCGATATCGATGTGGATGATCTTGGCGTTCGGGCTGAACTTGCTCGCGCCATTGATGACGCGGTCATCGAAGCGTGCGCCTACGGCCAGGATCACATCGGTGTGGTGCATGGCCAGGTTGGCGGTGTAGCTGCCGTGCATGCCGAGCATGCCGACGAACTGGCGGTCGGTGCCCGGATAGCAGCCAAGACCCATCAGGGTATTGGTGACCGGAGCGTTGAGCTGTTTAGCCAGCTCGGTCAGTGGCTCGGAACCGTTGCCCATGACCACGCCGCCACCGGCATAGATGATCGGACGCTTGGCAGCCAGGAGCATTTCGACGGCCTTGCGGATCTGGCCCGAGTGACCGCGAACGGCCGGGCTGTAGGAACGCAGCTTGGCTTTTTTCGGGAAAACGTATTCGTATTTTTCGGCCGGGTTGGTCATGTCTTTCGGAATATCGACGACGACAGGACCTGGACGACCGGATTGCGCCAGATAGAAGGCCTTCTTCAGGACTTCCGGGATTTCCGAAGGATGCTTGATCATGAAGCTGTGTTTCACGATCGGACGGGAGATACCGATCATGTCGGTCTCCTGGAACGCATCGGTACCCACCAGGGTGCTGGCAACCTGACCGGACAGCACCACCATTGGGATGGAATCCATGTAGGCAGTGGCAATACCGGTGATGGCGTTGGTTGCACCCGGACCGGATGTCACCAGAACCACGCCGGCCTTGCCGGTGGCGCGCGCATAACCATCAGCCATGTGAGTGGCGGCCTGTTCGTGACGAACAAGAATATGGTTTACGGCCGGTTCTTTGAACAGTGCGTCGTAGACATGCAGAAGGGCGCCACCCGGGTACCCGTAAATGTACTTAACGCCTTCGTCACGCAGGAAGCGGACGACCATTTCAGCGCCAGATAAAAGCTCCACGTTGTTCACCTCTAAAACGCCAGAATACCGTTCACTGCGGAACGGGTCTTATTAGGTTTTACTGCCAAGCAGAGCATGAGCGACGGTGGTCGCCGACTACGTCAGCACTGACTGAGCAAGTATTGGGATGTCCCTGAGTGTTGCGGAACATTCCCACCCAGCGCGAGGTAACGCGTTGCGGGTGTTACAGGTCGGCGCGGGTGTGCGCCTCATGATCTACCGAGACGGTCTGCTTCTGGCAGTCCTTCTACAGCGAACTTTGAATTGTTGTGATTCGCCCCCCGCAAGTCAAGTAATCCGTGAGCTTTCTTCCAGGAAGCGGCTCATAAGGGGGACAGACCCACACCCTGAACCGCTGTATATGGTAGCTTTGCGACGCACAGAATTTTCAAGGAAGTACCATGCGCTGGATGATCCTCGCGGCTGCACTCTCGATGGCGGTAAGCACAACCAGCCAGGCCGCACCCATCTACAAATGGGTCGATGCCCAAGGGGTCACGCATTTCGATGCGCAACCGCCTGCCGGGCAGCAGGTAGAAGAAATCAATGTGCAAAAGCCACCACCCGCCCCTGCCGCATCAACGGCCAGCGAGCCGGATCCTCAACAGCAGGAGATCGATGCCAAGGTCAGGAAACAGGTGAGGGCTCAGGAAGCCAAGATGGCCGACAACTGCGAAGTCCTGCGCACCAACCTTGCGCAACTGCAGAACAATCCGCGAGTGCGTGAGCAGACCGAGGGGGGAACAAAGCGCCTTACGGATGATGAACGCAAGGCGCGTGTTGCAGAAACGCAAAGGACGATTGACGAATACTGCCGTTAAGACTGGCTGATCAACTGGTCGAACTGCGCCAGAAGTTCCTGCAGCTTGCGGGCTTCACTCTGACGGCTGGCGTAGACCATCTCGGCCATTTCCAGAATCCCCGACGAGTTGGGCAATGGAAGATCCCGCTCCAGGATGATTTTCATCCTCGGCAGGAAAATCCATTGCAGCCACTGCTCGAACTCCAGGGTATCGACGCTGAACGGCTCGGTGCTGGAAAGCGCTTCCTCGCTGGGCGGCGTATCACTCCACCAGCCCAGGACCCTCAACTCACGTTCGATCAGCAGCAGTTGCTCGGCCACTTCAGGCAGACGCTGATCCATCAGAGATTGACCCGGGCTTTCTGACGCGCCAGCGCTGCGCCAGCCGCATCACCCTGCTTTTCACGAGACTGGGCGATCAGTTCCCAGAGGCTCGCCTGCAGGCTTGCACGACCATTGGCATAGGTCAGGGCGCGACGGGCCAGTTGTTCTGCCTGGGCTGGATCACCCTGGGCCAGACGCACCTGAGCCAGACGATAAAGCACTTGCGGCTCGCGTGGCGCCACTCGCTGGGCACGCTCAAGGCTCGACGAAGCACCGTTGAGGTCGCCGCTGCCTTGCTGCTGCTGAGCGGTGGTCAACAGAGCCAGTACCGGACCATCCAGTTGCTCGTCAGCCGACAGGCCGGACGAACCGGACGGAATACCGGTCGGTGCCGACGCAGCCGGCATGCTGTAGTTGCTCACCGGAGCCGAATTGACTGGCTGCTGAGCAACCGGAGGCGTGTCGATGGTGAACGAGGACTGGGATGAAGGCGCAGAGAAGCTCTGGCCAGCACCTGCACCGGCACCACCACTGCCCGGAACCATCACGACCACACCGGAATCCTGAGGCACGGCCTGGGTCTGCGGAGCCTGGGCAGTATTGGCTCGATAAGCTGTATTGCGCGAAGCCGAAACACGCTCGCTGTTAGAAACCCTGGAGCCCGAATCCACGACAGGGATCGAGCCACGCTGCACGCTGGAACAACCACTGAGCAACGCCAGGGTCGTTACAGCCGGAATCAACCATTTATTCACGTCACACCCTCATTGCTTAATTCAACCAACCCTTGACCCAGTCCAGCACTTCAGCGGCGGGTGCCGGGCTACCACTACAGGAGGCACCGGGCTGAGGTTCACTGCCGCGAATATACGGCATCTGTACGGCATTCGGGCAATTGGCATCCGTCCCCTGACCGGTCTGGGCATTGACCCAGGCCTGGACCACGTTATCCGGCATTGCCATGTCCAGCGGCAGAGGATCGGCCTTGCGCATGAAACTGGTCCAGACCTGCAAGGCGCCACTGGCACCGGTGAACGGTGTCTTGCCGTTATCGTCACGCCCCATCCACACCACTGCCAGCAGATCCTGACTGAAACCTGCAAACCAGCTGTCGCGCGAATCGTTACTGGTGCCGGTCTTGCCCGCCAGATTCAAGGTCGATGGCAGGACGCTGTAGACCGACTTGGCGGTCCCTTCGCGCATCACCCGCTGCATTGCGTTCTGCACCAGATAAATGGCGCCCGGATCGAAACGCTGCTCGATCTGGAACGGGTAACGCTTGAGCGGTTCACCCTCGGCCGTCAACACGCTGCGAATACCGCGCATCGGGGTATTGAAGCCGCCGCTGGCAATCGTCTGGTACATGGTGGCGATTTCCATCGGACTCAAGCCGCCAGCACCCAGCAACATGGAAGGATACGCTGGCCACTCGCGTGTCACACCCAGCTTGGCGAGGGTCTTGAATACGTTGGGCACGCCCAGCTCAAGGCCCAGCTTGGCCGTCGAGAGGTTGTAGGAATGCGCCAGACCTTGGTACAGGAAAATATTCCCGTGGGCCTTGCGATCGTAGTTCTGTGGTTTCCAGACCTGGCCATCCGCACCCTTGACCTGAAACGGCTCGTCGGCCACCCAACTGGTCAGGGTGTACTGGCTCGGGCGCTCAAGCGCGGTGAGATAGATCGCCGGCTTGACCAGCGAGCCGATAGGCCGCACGGCATCGATGGCACGGTTGAACCCGGCGAATCCGGCCTGACGACTGCCCAGCAAGGCTTGCACTTCGCCAGTCTCGGGATTGGTCACGACCATGGCCGCTTCCACTTCGTCCGACCCTTTGCGCCCGGCCAGTCGCTTGAACGTATCGTCCATGGCCGCCTGGGACTTCATCTGCAGGATCGGATCGAAACTGGTGAAGATTCGCAGCCCTTCTTCGGTCAAGTCTTCGTCGCGATAGTCTTCACGCAACTGACGCTTGACCAGATCGAGGAATGCCGGGAACGAGCTGTCCGCAAGGCTGCCGGTCTTGGTCACGCCCAGAGGCATCTTCTTGGCCGCCTCGACCACTTGCGCAGTAGCAACGCCCTGTTGCTCCAGCAAGTCGAGAACCAGATTACGACGCTCCAGAGCACGCTCGGGATTGCGACGCGGGTTGTAATAGGAAGGCCCCTTGACCAGACCGACCAGCAACGCCACCTGATGAATCTTCAGCTCCGACAATGGCTGGCTGAAGAAGTACTGGCTGGCCAGACCGAAACCATGCACCGCACGCTGACCGTCCTGACCGACGAACACCTCATTGAGGTAAGCCTCGAGAATTTCCTGCTTGCTGTAATGCAGTTCCAGCAATACCGACATCATGGCTTCGGTCAGTTTGCGCGTGAGGCTGCGCTCATTGGTCAGGTAGAAGTTCTTGACCAACTGCTGGGTCAGCGTACTGCCGCCCTGACGCATCTGCCCTTGCGAGGTATTGACCCAGATGGCACGGGCAATGGACTTGGGTGAAACCCCGAGATGACTATAGAAGTCACGGTCTTCGACGGTCACCAGGGCATCGAGCAGATAAGGCGGTGCCTGATCGAGCTTGATCAGGATCCGGTCTTCCAGGTTTTTCGGATACAGGCCGCCGATCATCAGCGGTTCAAGACGGGCTACCGCCAGTTTTGCACCGGTGCTGCCAGAGGTCAGGTCCGCAACATAGTCGCCGGAAAAGCGCACGCGAACCTGCTGGGCGGGATCGGTGCCTTCGTAGAACTGGAAGCCACGGGTATTGAGGTCGACTGTATTGCCGTTGACTGCAGCCGCGCCCGGGCCGTTGGCCACGCTTTCGCGACGATAGCCCAGCGCGTCGAGTTCGATGAGAAAGTCATCGCGGCTCAGTTTCTGGCCGACGAACAATTCCAGAGGCCGGGCGTAGACCTTGGCCGGAATGGTCCAGCGCTTGCCGGAAAACTTCTCCTGGACCACAGCGTCCAGGTAAACGGCAACGCAAGCCAGCGCCACAAAACCGACAATACTGAGCTTCAGCACCCAGCCCAACCACTTGGGAAGGCCACGGGGAGCTGGTTTTTTGGAAGTACGAGAAGTGCGAGATCGAGTCATGGCCGCGGATTATACGCACTTTGCCAACGACCGACAGACACCTGCACCAGCGGTTTGCAGCCTCGCGCCGAGCGGCCATAATGGCCGCCATGAGCACTTACATTCCGAATCAACTCTTGAAGGATCGTCCGTGAGCCAATCATTGATTGCAGCCCTGCAGAACCCCGCACTCTTTCCACATCCGGTGGAGAACTTCCGGGTTATCGAGACGCACATTTCATGGGTCCTGCTCACCGGCAGCTATGCCTACAAATTCAAGAAACCGGTCAATTTCGGCTTTCTGGATTTCACCACACTGGCCGCTCGTGAACACTTCTGCAATGAAGAGCTGCGTCTGAACCAGCGCCTGACCGAAGGCCTCTACCTGGAAGTCATCCCGGTCACCGGTTCAGTAGAAGCGCCGCAACTGGGCGGCAGTGGCGAAGTCATCGAGTACGCCCTCAAGATGCGCCAGTTCTCGCAGGAAGGTTTGCTCAGTTCCCTGCAAGCCAAAGGCGAACTGACAGTCGGACATATCGACGAATTGGCCAAACAGATTGCCGACGCCCACCTCAGCGTGCCGACAGTCACCACCGAAAATGAGCTGGGTTCTCCTGACAGCGTCATGGCGCCGGTCCTGCAGAACTTCGAGCAGATTCGCCCGTTCCTCAGCGAAAAAGCCGATCTGTTGCAAGTTGACTCCCTGCAAGCCTGGGCCGAGTCCAGCTTCGAGCGCCTCAAGCCGCTGCTTGCCCAGCGCAAGGCAGACGGTTTCATCCGCGAATGCCATGGCGACATTCACCTGGGCAATGCCACGGTCATCGACGGTAAAGTCGTGATCTTCGACTGCATCGAATTCAACGAGCCATTCCGCATGACCGACGTCTACGCTGACATCGGTTTCCTGGCCATGGACCTTGAAGACCGCGGTCTGAAATCCCTGTCGCGTCGCCTCATCAGCCAGTACCTGGAACAGACCGGCGACTATGCGGGCCTGGAACTGCTCAACTTCTACAAAGCCTATCGCGCTCTGGTGCGAGCCAAGGTCGCGCTGTTCAGCCAGCCTGCCGACGCCGATGAGGCCCAGCGTGCCGCCACGCTGAGCAAATACCGCAGCTACGCCAACCTGGCCGAAAACTACAGCGCCATTCCATCCAGTTTCCTGGCCATTACCCATGGCGTCTCTGCCGTGGGCAAGAGCCATGTGGCGATGCGTCTGGTGGAATCGCTGGGCGCCATACGCCTGCGTTCGGATGTCGAGCGCAAGCGCCTGTTCGCAGAGAGCGCCGAGCTTTATGGTGCCGAAACCAGCAAGGCAACCTATGACCGTCTGCATGCTCTGGCAGAAACCATTCTGCGTGCTGGCTTCTCGGTGGTCATTGATGCCACTTATCTCAAGCGCGAACAACGTAATGCTGCGGCCAAAGCTGCCGAAACAACGGGTGTGCCTTTTCTGATTCTGGATTGCGAAGCGCCTCAGGCCGTCATTGCCGGCTGGCTCAAACAACGCCAGGAACAGGGCAGCGACCCTTCGGACGCCACTCTGGAGGTGATCGAGGCTCAGCAGGCCAGTCGCGAGCCACTTGAGGCGGACGAAATCCTGCGCAGCAAGCACGTTGAAACCAGCAACAGCAGTGATCTGGAAGAACTGGTCGAGAACCTTCGCCAGCGCTTGCCAGGACTGTGAAATGAGCGTCGAGCCGTTGGGCAGCTAGTGCTTCACGGCTCGACAATGATGGCGATATAATGGCGTCATAATTCCAACGAACCACAGAGGCACCCATGAGCCAGCCCAAGCAGCTCGATTCGCCGCTTTACATGCTGTTGCGTAGAGATGATGTCGAAGGCTTCAATCAGGAGAAGCCCAAAACGGGCACGATCGATATGGTCGGTGGGGATTTCCGTGGCCTGGACTTGCGTGCTCTTGATCCGAACGGCATCGATTTTACCGACGCCTACTTTCGCTCTGCCGACCTTCGCGGCCTGGACTTGCGCCATACCCCGATGGAAGGCGCAAGCATCGCGCACGCACAAATCTCTGGAGCATTCTTCCCGCCAGAGCTATCGGCGGACGAGATCCGCATGTCGGTGACCTTCGGGACCCGCATGCGCTACCACACCCGATAGGCAACACCGGTATCAAGCCTGCGTGCGCAATGCATGCGGGCTTTGTGTTGCGTTGATTTTGCAAAGCCCCCCATCTCCCCTTATTTGCGCATGCCGTGAGAGCGAACTCATGCGCAAAAAAAGAACTGTTGACTTAGAAATGAGAATCGTTATGATTATCACAACCGGTCGCGAGACTGGCCGATAACCTGAAAGACCTTGGTTCGGACTTTCAGGATTATCTCCTCATCAGGCTAATCACGGTTTTTGACCCGGCTTTTTGCCGGGTCTTTTTTTTGCCTGCCGTTCAGGATTTCCTGAGGTTCGGCTCCAGTACACCCAGGCACACCAGCAAATCGTCCAGCAGTGTCGAAGACCCAAGGCGTACCCTGTCGACATTGATCCAGTGCGGTCCGAAACGGGAACGCGCCATTTCCATGAAGCCCTTTGCATCGGCAAAGGTACGAATCCCTCCCGCGACCTTGAAACCCACCTGTCCGCCCACCTCGGCAATGGATTCCAGCACGATGCGCACCGCTTGCGGCGTGGTGCTGGACAGCCCTCGGCCGGTGCTGGTCTTGAGAAAGTCGGCACCACACAGAATGCCACTGCGGCAGGCGTGCAGGATGATCTGAGGATCACGCAAATCACCGGTTTCCAAGGTGACCGTCAACGCGACGCGACTGCCGCACGCAGCCTTGCAGGCCGTGATCATATCCATGCCGGTCTGCTGATCGCCGGACAAAAGGGCACGAAACGGATAGACCACATCTATCTCGTCAGCACCAGACATCACCGCTGCACGCACCTCGGCCACCACAGACTCAATGCATGGGCCGCCATAGGGGAAGTTGGCCAGCGCCACCACCCGGATACCCGGGGCCTGCAGACGATCAAGCGTCGTGCGGGCCAGACACACGAAACGCGGCGACACAGACACCGCTGCTATCGACCCCAAAGGCGTCACTGCACGTTGACACAGGGCGACAATCCGCTGCTCGGTGTCATCACTGCTAAAGGCGAACAGATCAAGCAGGCTCAACGCCTGAAGAGCCAGTCGCTCATCGTCTGCTGTCATTTCCTGCATGGCATCCCGCTCCGAAAAACATGAGCAGGACAATATAGGAGCGGTCCTTGCCTGACATGAGCACACCTTAGCCAGAGAAAAGGACTACACAAAGAAGAGAAAAAACCGAGCCCGTGGTATCAGGCCTCGGGTAAAGACTGACGAAGTTGAGCGCCAGAATCCTTTTCGGGAGTGGCTGCCGTATACCAGACGTAATCGGCACTCTGCGGCTCGACCTCTTCACCCATCCGGGCCATGAGCAGCACTACCGCAGGCTCGGTGACGCCAAGGTCAGCCAGATGCAAAGGCACTCCCACATCCTTGCGCACGTGCCAGGCATCGGCAAACAGCACACTTGGCAAGGGAGCGGCCAACAGGCTTTGCGCCATTCGCCGGTCGCGCTGTTGCTGAACCGCCAGCAGCGCAGGCAACCGATCCTCAGGCAACACGTCATGGCTATCACGAATCAGCGCCAGCAGCCGCTCACGCACGGCCGGAGCCGCAGAAAGAGAACCACTTGATTCGGGGGCCTGCCGGTAAGTCGTTATGATTTCATGGGTATCGAGATTGGCGGACATAACAGGATAAGGCTGAGCCAGCAGATAGCGCATCAGCGGGCCATACAGCGACCAGTCCCAGGTCTTTTGCCAATTCAGCGCTACTGGCAAATCGGACGGGTATTTCTCTTGGGCCAGATCAGACTGAACCGCAGTGACCCTGGCCTGCTGATCGGGGTTCAGCATCTCCAGTAACAGACTGCCTTGCGGACGCCGGGCAGCCAGCACCTGCATAAGCCATAACTCCAATGCATGGTGATCGGGGTTGTCGTGCTGCTCGCCAACCAGAACACGCGAAGCAACTGCCAGACGCTCGGCCAGTTGTTGCGCGCTCAGCGCCTGGCCACTCTTGTTGTCACGAATCATGCGTAAGTCCAAATGCCCATGCTCACCCGGGCCTTGCCGGGAGAGTAAATTTGGCAAATGAAGTGATATTTGGCAAGTATTGAGGCATATCAAGACCACAGCCAGAAAAAGACGCTTGGTGGACTTGCCCTTTCAACGCGCAATGATCAGCGGATGTCCCCTCTCGGGATGGCTCTGCACCAATACTTCCAGGCCAAACACGGCCTTGAGCGCATCCGGCTGCAAGACAACCTCGGGACGATCCAGCGAATAGACTCTTCCCTTGTCGAGCAACAATAGTCGATCACAGTAACGAGCCGCCAGGTTCAGGTCATGCAGGATGACCATCACGGCCGCGCCGCGATTGGCAAAATCTCGCACCGCCTGCAACGTGGTGTGCTGATGCAAGGGATCGAGCATGGACGTCGGCTCATCAAGCAGAAGCGTGCAATTGCCTGTTCCGGGCCAGAGTTGCGCCAGCACCCGTGCCAGATGCACTCGCTGACGCTCACCGCCCGACAGAGTCATGTAACTGCGTTCGGCAAGGTGCAGGGCATCGGCAGCCTGAAGCGCTTCACGCACTACCTGCTCATCGACTTCACGGCCGGTTTCATGAGGCAAACGCCCCATGGCGACGACTTCATCGACACGAAACGCGAAACTCAGGGTAGAGCTTTGCGGCAGCACCGCCAGGTTGCGTGCCCGCTCGGCACCCGGCCACTGCGAGAGCAGCCGCTGCTGTAACCAGACGTGTCCTTGAGAAGGTTCGAGTTCTCCGCACAGGGCCGCCAGCAGCGTACTTTTGCCGGCCCCATTGGGGCCGAGCACTCCCAGCACTTCTCCGGGCAATAATTGCAGATCGATGTCCGCCAGAACACTTTGCGCGCCCCGATGAATGTGCAGATTTTCGGCTCGCAACATCAGTGACGCCCTCTCACCAGCAGATACAGGAAGAATGGCGCGCCCAACAATGCCGTGACGATGCCGATAGGCAACTCCGCAGGCGCCAGCACCAGACGGGCAAAGATGTCGGCAAACAGCAACAGGCTGGCACCCGCCAACGCCGAGGCAGGTAATAGAACCTTGTGATCCGGCCCTACCAGCAAACGCACCAGATGCGGCACCACAAGACCGATGAAACCGATCAGCCCGGCAGCCGCCACCGCCGCTCCGACACCCAGCGCCGTACAGAAAACCAGCTCACGCTTGAGGGCTTCAACATTGACGCCCAGATGACGCGCTTCGGACTCTCCCAACAACAAGGCATTCAGCGCCTTGGCCCGACGAGGCAGCCAGAAGATGATCGCCACGCATACCAGCAGCAACGGCCATAACCGGGCATAAGTAGCGCCATTGAGGCTGCCCATGTTCCAGAAGGTAAGCGTGCGCAATGTGGCGTCATCCGCCAGATAGGTCAGCAGACCGATGATCGATGCCGACAACGCCGTCAGCGCAATCCCGGCCAGCAGCATGGTAGCAACGCTGGTCTGGCCATCACGCCGGCCCAGCCGGTACACCATGCTGGTCACCACCAGCCCACCGACCACCGCACAGACCGACAACAGATAAGGCGCGATAAACTGCGGGACATTTCCCCACAAGGCACCACCCACAATCGCCAGTGCCGCTCCCAGCGCAGCGCCACTGGAAACCCCCACCAACCCCGGATCAGCCAGCGGATTGCGGAACAGGCCCTGCATCGCCACGCCGGACAACGCCAGCACCGCGCCAGCCGCCAGGCCCAGCAACGTGCGAGGCACACGAATCTGGCCGAGGATCAGTTCAGCCTGCTCAAGATTCTCCCCCGCCACCGGGATCCCCAGCAGCCGCAAGGCCGCACGCAAGGTATCGGCCAGCGGCAGACTCACCGGCCCGAGGG
The DNA here is from genome assembly GCF_018968705.1 of Pseudomonas lijiangensis. Classification (NCBI taxonomy): domain Bacteria; kingdom Pseudomonadati; phylum Pseudomonadota; class Gammaproteobacteria; order Pseudomonadales; family Pseudomonadaceae; genus Pseudomonas; species Pseudomonas lijiangensis. The sequence goes on along the minus strand of NZ_CP076668.1, from coordinate 911,021 downwards.
CAAGCGACAACCAGAATGCAGCGATGCACAGGACTGTCAGCCCGATAAACAGAGCACGCGGTGATATCAGGGCTTTCATGGCTCAGAGCGAACGGCAGCGCTCAAAGGCTTGGCCGCGGGATAAAGCGCGTGAGACAACTTTTGCAGATTGTCGGGCAGACGCGGCCCCAGACCACCCACCAGCAGCGTCGGGTCCAGATCGAACACCCGGTCATCACGTGCCGCAGGCGTAGCGGACAGTGCAGGGTTTTCCTTGAAGAGCGCCTTGCGAGCAGCATCACCACGCAGGGCGCGATCGGCAACGATCAGTACCTGTGGAGCCAGCCCGGCCATGGCTTCGACCGAAAACACCTTGTACCCGTCATGGGTCGCCAGATTGCGGCCGCCTGCCTGTTGAATCAGCCAGTCTCCGGCCGTCCCCTTGCCGGCAACCATGGGCTTGCCGCCGCCATGTCCCACCAACAGCAGGACACCTGGAGCCTCACTAACTTTTTGCGCCTGGGCGATCCACTGCTGCTGGTTATCCAGTTGCTGTTGATAACGTTCGATCAGGCGAGCGGCTTGCTCCGGTGCGCCCAACAGCACACCCAGGCGCTGCAGGTTGCTTTTCAGGGTGGCCATGTCCGCACCCGCCGGAAGCGTTTCAACCTGCACCCTGGCCGCACGCAATTGTTCCAACACAGGCGGCGGTCCCATCTCCTCGGTCCCGACCAGCACGTCCGGACGCAGGCTGAGGATGCCTTCGGACGACAGCTGGCGCTGATAACCGATGCTCGGCAGCGACCTGAGCGACTCCGGATACTGGCTGGTGGTGTCGACGCCCACCAGCCTGGACTGCCCGCCCAGCGCAACGACCCATTCACTCAAGGCACCACCCGCACTCACCCAGCGTTGCGAGGCATCGGCATCAACAGGCTGTGCAGCTTGCGCCATGTGAGTGAAGGCAATTCCGACCAGAGCCGCACATACGCTGCTATTGAAAAATCGCATGAAGATTTCCTTTCAAGAAGCCCGGACCCTGGCAGTTTTAATGAGCACCGGTGATGGGCAAAACGTTTCAATGTGGCGAGCACGCATTGGGAGGCGCTCGCAACAGGGGGCGAAATTGTCCGCGAACATGCAGGATCGACGGATTAAGATTGCATTAAGAGGCAGGCCTCATTGCTCTCTTGCCGTCGCCAATTCGAGAATCGGAGTCATTTGATAATTGTTTTCATTTAAACGTCAAGCCGGTGAGCGCGCTTCATGAAACGTCTATGTGCCGCTGCCGACCTTCCCGAGGCAGAAAGTCGCGGGTTTGAAACCGAAGGGCTGAAACTGCTGGCAGTGCGTCGCCATGGGCAGGTGTTCGTCTACCGCAATCGCTGCCCCCATCGCGGCATTGCGCTGGAATGGGAGCCGGACCGGTTTCTGGATGACAGCGCGAGCCTGATCCAGTGCGCCAGCCATGGCGCACTGTTTCTGGTCGAGAATGGCGAATGTGTTGCAGGGCCTTGCGAAGGACAGTCACTGACTGCAATCCCCTGCCGGGAAGACGCCGAAGGCATCTGGGTCATGCTGCCTGACGATAACGAATCGTTCAGATAAGGCCCTGAACCTGCAGACGCCTGTCGATGCGGATGTCTTCAGGCGTCAGTTGCACGCCATAGGCCAGCACCTCGACACCCGCCGCTACCGCTTCGCGCAAGGCAGCGGCATAGGCCGGGTCGATCTCTTCTGCCGGACGCACCGCCTCAATGCCGGTGAGGTTCACGCAATACAGCAAGACCGCACGCACGCCATCGCGAGCCAGCGCCGCCAGCTCACGCAAATGACGGGCACCGCGCTGAGTGACCGCATCGGGAAAGGCCGCGACAGCCGACTCATCGAAGCCCAGCGTGACGCTCTTGACCTCTAGATAGGCATAGCCTTCGGGGTATTCAAGACGAAAATCCACCCGGCTTTTTTCCTGCCCGTAAGCCACTTCGCGCTTGAGCGCCGTGAAGCCGTTGAGCTCGCTGATGATCCCGGCGCGCAATGCTTCCTCGACCAGAGTATTGGCGCGTCCGGTATTGATGCAGGCAAAACGTCCCTGAGGCGTTTCGCTGATTTCCCAGGTCCCCGGCAGCTTGCGCTTGGGATCATTGGAGCGGCTGAACCAGACGCGCCCGCCCGGCAGCATGCAATTGAACATCGATCCGGTATTGGGGCAGTGAATGGTCAGCAGCTCGCCGCTGTCGGTTTCGATGTCGGCCAGGAAGCGTTTGTAGCGAATCAGCAGACGACCCTGCTCAAGTTCAGGAGAAAAACGCATCAGCCTTTCCAGCTCCGCAAGCCACGGGCAATCCGCTCGACCGCCTCTTCAAGCCTTGGCAGGCTTTGGGTGTACGCAAAGCGCACATGATGCCCCGCCTGATAACGCCCGAAATCCAGCCCCGGCGTGAACGCAATGTGCTCGGTCTCAAGGAAGTGCCGGCAAAAATCAAAGGCATCGCCACCAAAGGCGCTGATATCGGCATACAGATAGAAAGCCCCTTCAGGCTCCACGGCGATACCAAAACCCAGCTCGCGCAAGGCAGGCAAAAGGAAATCGCGGCGGCGGCCGAACTCGGCGCGGCGCTGCTCGAAGATTTCGATGGTCTGCGGCTCGAAACAGGCCAGCGCGGCATATTGAGCCATGCTCGGGGCGCTGATATAGAGGTTCTGCGCCAGCTTCTCCAGATCGGCAACCGCCTCGGGAGGCGCCACCAGCCAGCCCAGACGCCAGCCAGTCATTCCGAAATATTTTGAAAAACTATTAAGGACGAACGCATCGTTATCGACCTCCAGCACGCTGCTCGCGTCAACGCCGTAAGTCAGGCCGTGATAAATCTCATCCACCACCAGATGACCGTTGCGCGCCTTGAGCTCGCGGGACAACGCGGCCAGCTCATCCACATGCAGAAGCGTGCCTGTAGGGTTGGCTGGGGAGGCGACCAGAGCACCGACGCTGTCCTGATTCCAGTGTTGCGCCACCGACTCGGGTGTCAGTTGATAACGCTCTTTCGGCCCGACCGGCACCAGTTGCGCAGCACCTTCGACCAGACGCAGAAAGTGCCGGTTGCACGGATAACCCGGATCGGCCAGCAACCAGTGTTTGCCGGGGTCCACCAGAAGACTGCTGGCCAGCAGCAGCGCACCTGAACCACCCGGCGTGACGAGAATTCGCTCAGGATCGATATCCAGCCCGTAACGCCGGGCATAGAAACCGGCAATGGCCTGACGCAATTCCGGCAGGCCACGGGCGGCGGTGTAGCGGGTCTTGCCGGCAGCCAGTGCCGCCTGTCCGGCAGCAACGATGGGCTCTGCCGTGGTGAAATCGGGCTCGCCGATTTCCAGGTGAATGACATCGTGACCCGCCGCCTGCAATTCATTGGCCCGCGCCAACAGCGCCATGACGTGAAAAGGTTCGATGGCGCGACTACGCTCGCTGTAAGGCTGGGCCATTTTTCTTCCTTAAATGAAACACGAATCAGAAACATAACGGTCATGAACAGTCGGCTGGATTCTAACCAACCGTTTGCAGTGCACTACTTTAAATCATGAAACGTCAGTACTTGTTGAAAGAAAACAAAAAGACGGGGACAGCCGCTACACGCCTTGATGACAGCGAGTTTCCGTTACAGGCGTCCCGTTCGGTGAACAAGCGAGACGATGCTCGACAACCGGGAGTAGCGCACCACGATTTGATCTGGTAAGTTCGCCCGCTTGCAGTTGCAGGGCCGACAGGGGTCGGTGATGGAACAATCCTGCGCAATAGATTAGAAGAGTGAGAGGCGGTCCCTACATGCCCACCCCAGAAAAGCAACAGAATCATCTAATCAGTGGCTTTGAACCCTACGTGGAAAAAAAGGGTGAAGAGTACATGGGCGAGCCGATGCGCGCGCATTTCACCAAGATCCTGAACAAGTGGAAACAGGATCTGATGCAAGAGGTCGACCGCACGGTAGACCACATGAAGGACGAAGCTGCAAACTTTCCTGACCCGGCAGACCGAGCCAGCCAGGAAGAAGAATTCAGCCTGGAACTTCGTGCCCGCGATCGTGAGCGCAAGCTGATCAAGAAGATCGACAAGACGCTGCAACTGATCCTTGACGAAGAGTACGGCTGGTGTGAGTCCTGCGGTGTGGAAATCGGCCTTCGCCGTCTTGAAGCACGCCCGACTGCCGATCTTTGCATCGACTGCAAGACACTGGCAGAAATCAAGGAAAAACAGGTCGGCAAATGATCTGCTGACTGCCTTGAACAAAAAGACGCTTCGGCGTCTTTTTTGGTTTTAAGGAATAGAGGTTTTTCGCGAATGAATTCGCTCCCACGGAGTATGTTGGAGCGAATTCATTCGCGAAAACCAACAAATCTTCTGGTTTGGATCCCCCATGAAAACCCCGGCCTATATCGGACGCTTTGCGCCAACCCCCAGCGGTTACCTGCACTTCGGCTCGCTGGTTGCAGCGCTCGCGTCCTATCTCGACGCCCGCGCCGCGGGTGGCAAATGGCTGATGCGCATGGAGGACCTTGACCCGCCTCGGGAGGTTGCCGGGGCGCAGGCTGCGATTCTGGAAACCCTTGAGCGTTATGGCTTTGAATGGGACGGCGAAGTCGTGCGCCAGAGCCAGCGTCACGATGCCTATGCCGAAGTCCTGAATCGCTGGTTCAGTCATGGCCTGGCCTACGCCTGCACCTGTTCGCGTAAACAACTGGAAGGTTTTCAAGGCATCTACCCCGGCTTTTGCCGCAATGCAGGACATGCCACCGAAGACGCCGCGATACGCATCCGCGTGCCGGAACTGGAATACCGCTTCATCGACCGGGTACAGGGCGCCTTTCAACAGCACCTGGGGCGCGACTCCGGAGATTTTGTCATTCAGCGGCGCGACGGCCTGTATGCCTATCAACTGGCGGTAGTGATCGATGATGCCTGGCAGGGCGTTACCGATATCGTGCGCGGCGCAGACCTGCTGGACTCGACACCTCGCCAGCTCTATCTCCAGGAACTGCTGGGGCTGCCACAGCCGCGTTACCTGCATGTGCCGCTGATTACCCAGCCGGACGGCCACAAGCTCGGCAAATCCTACCGCTCTCCCCCACTGCCAGCCGATCAGGCGACGCCTTTATTGCTCAGGGCACTGCGAGCCCTCGGTCAGCCCACGACACCCGAACTCTCGTACGCCAGCGCAAGGGAAGTACTCGACTGGGGCATCGCGCACTGGGATGCCATGGCAATACCGCGCACGAGCACAATTGAAGAAGCCCGAATAGACTGAGCTAGAGCGGTCGCGTAAAACTCCTACACAAGTACACTTGCAGGTTGTACGGCATCCGTTACCATGCCGCACCTCATCACCCTCAGGAACGAAGGAGACCGTATGTATATTTACCGTTTGGTCTTGCTCCTGGTGGTAGGCATCTACCTCTTCTCCCCGGCCATCATGGACTGGTGGATCGATGCGACAGGTGCCTGGTATCGGCCTTATATGCTGTGGCTGATCCTGATCGTGGTGACCTTCATTCTTCAGAGCCAGCGAGATGCCGATGAGCTTTAGCCTCACGCAGATGCTGCTGGTCAGCGCCGGGTATCTGCTGCTCCTGTTCGGCGTTGCATGGATCAGTGAGCGTGGCGTCATCCCACGCTGGATCATTCGTCACCCGCTGACCTATACCCTCTCGCTGGGCGTATATGCCAGTGCCTGGGCGTTCTATGGTTCGGTCGGTCTGGCCTATCAGTATGGCTATGGCTTCCTGTCCAGTTACCTCGGGGTTTCCGGAGCGTTTCTGCTGGCGCCGGTGCTGCTTTATCCCATTCTCAAGATCACCCGCACCTACCAGCTTTCATCCCTGGCCGATCTGTTTGCCTTTCGCTTCAGAAGTACCTGGGCGGGCGCGCTGACCACGGTTTTCATGCTGATTGGCGTGCTGCCGCTATTGGCGCTGCAGATTCAGGCAGTGGCCGATTCCATCAGCATCCTGACCCGGGAACCGGTGCAGGACCGGGTCGCCGTAGCGTTCTGTGCGTTGATCACACTGTTCACCATTTTCTTCGGCTCGCGGCACATCGCGACCCGGGAAAAGCATGAAGGCCTGGTGTTCGCCGTTGCTTTCGAGTCGCTGATCAAACTGATCGCCCTGGGCGGTATCGGCCTTTATGCCTTGTATGGCGTGTTCGACGGCCCGCAGCATCTGGAACTCTGGCTGCTGCAAAACCAGACCGCCCTGGCCTCGCTGCACACGCCTTTGCAGGAAGGTCCATGGCGCACATTGCTGCTGGTGTTTTTCGCCTCGGCCATCGTGATGCCGCACATGTATCACATGACCTTCACCGAAAACCTCAATCCGCGCGCACTGGTCAGCGCCAGTTGGGGCCTGCCGCTGTTCCTGCTGCTGATCAGCCTCGCCGTGCCTCTGATTCTGTGGGCGGGCCTCAAGCTGGGCGCCACCACCAGCCCCGAGTATTTCACCCTGGGGATCGGCATTGCTGCCAACAGCAAACCACTGGCGCTGATGGCTTATGTAGGCGGGCTCGCGGCGTCCAGCGGGCTGATTATCGTCACCACACTGGCGCTGTCGGGCATGGCCCTCAACCATCTGGTGCTGCCGCTTTATCAGCCCCCGGCCGAGGGCAATATCTATCGCTGGCTGAAGTGGACACGTCGCGGCCTGATCGTGGCGATCATCACGGCGGGCTACTGCTTCTACCTGATGCTCGGCGCGCAGCAGGATCTGGCCAACCTGGGCATCGTCGCCTTCGTCGCCACCCTGCAATTCCTGCCCGGCGTGCTGTCGGTGCTGTACTGGCCGACCGCCAACCGGCGCGGTTTCATTGCAGGCCTGCTGGCCGGAACCGTGGTCTGGATCGTCGGCATGCTGTTACCGCTGATCGGCAACCTGCAGGGTTTCTATATTCCCTTGCTGAACATGATCTACGTGCTGGACGACACCAGTTGGCACATGGCGGCCATCGCCTCGCTGGCAGCCAACGTCCTGTTGTTCACCCTGATCTCGCTGTTCACCAATGCAAGCCCGGAAGAAGTCAGCGCCGCCGAGGCCTGTGCCGTCGACAATGTACGTCGCCCGCAGCGCCGCGAACTCTATGCCGTGTCGCCCCAGGAATTTGCCACGCAACTGGCCAAGCCGCTGGGCGCCAAGGCCGCGCAGAAGGAAGTCGAGCAGGCGCTGCGCGACCTGTATCTGCCGTTCGACGAGCGCCGTCCTTATGCCCTGCGCCGCCTGCGTGACCGGATCGAAGCCAACCTGTCGGGCCTGATGGGCCCCAGCGTGGCCCAGGACATGGTGGAAACCTTTCTGCCTTATAAGTCCGGCAACGAGAAATACGTCACCGAAGACATTCACTTCATCGAGAGTCGTCTTGAGGACTACCACTCGCGCCTGACCGGTCTTGCCGCCGAGCTGGATGCCTTGCGCCGCTATCACCGCCAGACGCTTCAGGAACTGCCCATGGGGGTGTGCTCGCTGGCCAAGGATCAGGAAATCCTGATGTGGAACCGGGCCATGGAAGAACTGACCGGTATTGTCGCCCAGCGTGTCGTGGGCTCGCGGCTGGAAACCATCGGCGAACCCTGGAAAGGCCTGCTGACAGGTTTCATCAATGTGCCGGATGAGCACTTGCACAAACAGAAGCTCGCCCTGGACGGCCAGACCCGCTGGCTCAACCTGCACAAGGCCGCCATCGATGAGCCGCTGGCCCCGGGTAGCAGCGGTCTGGTGGTACTGGTCGAAGACCTGACCGAAACCCAGATGCTGGAAGACAAGCTGGTCCACTCGGAACGTCTGGCCAGCATCGGTCGTCTGGCGGCCGGTGTAGCCCACGAAATCGGCAACCCTATCACCGGCATTGCCTGCCTCGCACAGAACCTGCGCGAGGAACGCGAGGAAGATGGCGAGATCAAAGAGATCAGCAGTCAGATCCTCGAACAGACCAAACGTGTCTCGCGCATCGTGCAATCCTTGATGAGCTTCGCCCACGCCGGCGCTCACCAGCATAACGACGAGGCCGTCTGTCTGGCCGAGGTCGCGCAGGACGCCATTGGTCTGCTGGCGCTCAACCGTCGCAACTTCGAAGTCCATTTCTATAACCTGTGCAACCCGCAGCACAAGGTCGATGGCGATCCGCAACGGCTGGCACAGGTCCTGATCAATCTGCTCTCCAACGCCCGTGACGCCTCGCCCTCCGGCAGCGCTGTCAGGGTCAAGAGCGAAGCATCCGAACATACTGTGGATCTGATCGTCGAAGACGAAGGCAGTGGAATTCCCAAGGCAATCATGGACCGATTGTTTGAACCATTCTTCACCACCAAGGAACCGGGAGAAGGAACCGGGCTAGGTCTCGCACTGGTCTATTCCATCGTTGAAGAGCATTATGGACAAATCACCATCGACAGCCCGGCTGACCCCGAGCAGCAGCGAGGAACCCGTATCCGGATAACCTTGCCGCGCCATGTCGAAGCGACGTCCGCCGTGAACTGAGACCGTCGAGAGAACTGAATCGATGCCGCATATTTTGATCGTCGAAGACGAAACCATTATCCGCTCGGCCCTGCGCCGTCTGCTTGAGCGTAACCAGTACGAAGTCAGCGAGGCAGGTTCGGTACCCGAGGCTCAGGAGCGTTTCAATATCCCCTCGTTCGACCTGATCGTCAGCGACCTGCGACTGCCTGGCGCTCCAGGCACCGAACTGATCAAGCTCGGTGAAGGCAAGCCCGTACTGATCATGACCAGCTATGCCAGCCTGCGCTCGGCCGTGGACTCCATGAAAATGGGCGCGGTGGATTACATCGCCAAACCCTTTGACCACGATGAAATGCTGCAGGCCGTTGCGCGGATCCTGCGTGATCGTCAGACCAGCTCCAGCCAGCAGGCTGAACGCAGCGCGCCCGCCAAAGCCAACGGTGCCGACAAGGGCACTGCGCAGAACGGCGAGATCGGCATCATCGGCTCCTGCCCGCCCATGCTCGATCTTTACAGCAAGATTCGTAAAGTCGCGCCCACAGACTCCAACGTTCTGGTCCAGGGCGAGTCCGGGACCGGCAAGGAACTGGTCGCCCGCGCCCTGCACAACCTTTCTCGTCGCGCCAAGGCTCCGATGATTTCCGTGAACTGCGCAGCGATTCCCGAATCCCTGATCGAGTCCGAGCTGTTCGGCCATGAAAAAGGCGCCTTTACCGGTGCCAGCGCAGGTCGCGCAGGCCTGGTTGAAGCGGCCGATGGCGGCACCCTGTTTCTCGACGAAATCGGTGAGTTGCCTCTGGAAGCACAGGCCAGACTCTTGCGCGTTCTGCAGGAAGGCGAGATTCGTCGCGTCGGCTCCGTGCAGTCACAGAAGGTCGATGTGCGCCTGATCGCCGCGACCCACCGGGACCTCAAGACCCTGGCCAAGAATGGCGAATTTCGCGAAGACCTTTATTACCGTCTGCACGTGATCGCGCTGAAACTGCCTGCATTGCGCGAACGCGGTAACGACGTGCTCGAAATCGCCCGCGCCTTTCTGGTTCGCCAAAGCGCCAGGGCTGGCCGCAACGATCTGAAGTTTGCCCCCGACGCCGAACAGGCCATCCGTCATTACAGCTGGCCGGGTAACGTACGGGAGCTGGAAAACGCCGTGGAACGCTCGGTGATTCTGTGCGAGAACCCGGAAATCTCTGCCGACCTGCTGGGTATCGACATCGAGCTCGACGGGCTGGATGACGACGAGTACATGGGCCTGGCGCCACTCCCCGCTTCGGCGAACTCCACCAACAGCGAGCCTACCGAAGACCTGTCGCTGGAAGACTACTTCCAGCACTTCGTCCTGGAACACCAGGATCACATGACAGAGACCGAACTGGCACGCAAACTGGGCGTCAGCCGCAAGTGCCTGTGGGAACGCCGCCAGCGACTGGGCATTCCGCGCCGCAAAGGGGTCGCCAACGAAACCTGAAAGGCTCTGCGTCGGGGTGCGCAGGCCAGTTAACAAAACTGTTACCTTCGTACCTCCTACGTAACAAAAGCCGGGTCTTACGGTAACGAAGCCCGGCTTTTTTGTACCTGCCCAAAAAGCCGAAACCCCGCAAAGCCCCGGTTTCACTGGGTTTCAAAAAGTTGGCACACCTTCTGCTATATCCTTAGTACAAGAAGAACAACAAGCAGTACGACACCCATAATAAAAATAAGACGAATCGACTCACGCATAACAAGAACAAGACGGCGGAGGCGCAGCTAACTGATTCTTTTGGAGAGGAGTTGTATTTGGGGCTTGCCCCGCAACCAGGCCGAGAATAATAAAAACTACCCTTAGGTAGCGCCTGAACTGGTTGGATCGAATGATCATTGCAACGCAGCGACCAAAGCAATCCGTTTGCTCTTGACTCCCGATTGGGAGATTTCACAGGCGAAACCCTGTGAATGGGCACTCAACAAAAACAAGAAGCCCGACAAGACAATAAAAATAAAGAGCACGCACTTTGGGGGAGCTTCGGCTCCCCCAGTAGCTTCCAGAGCTTTTGAATCCCTTCCTTTGATGCCCGATGCGCAGCCTCCTACACCATCCCCCGACTAAATGCTAGAATCCCCGCCCATCGTGCGGCCATTCTTCATTTTGGCCGAATATTCCTTCAAACAGTGCATCCCATGCTGAAGAAGCTGTTCCAGTCATTCCGTTCCCCAGTGCGTAAACCGCAGCAACACACGCGCACCACGCCTGAAGTGCTCAATAGCAGTCAGCACTCGCTGCAGCGCAGCCAGTTCAGCCGTCATGCGGTCAATATCGTCGAGCGCCTGCAAAACGCTGGCTACCAGGCCTATCTGGTCGGTGGTTGCGTGCGCGACCTGATGCTCAACATCGAGCCCAAGGATTTCGACGTAGCAACCAGCGCCACACCTGAACAGGTGCGTGCAGAGTTCCGTAACGCCCGGATCATTGGCCGCCGCTTCAAGCTGGTCCATATCCACTTTGGCAGGGAAATCATCGAAGTTGCGACCTTCCGCGCCAATCATCCTCAGGACGAGGAAGAAGAGGACAGCAACCAGTCCTCGCGCAATGAAAGCGGCCGCATCCTGCGTGACAACGTCTATGGCACGCTGGAAGAAGACGCCCAGCGCCGGGACTTCACGATCAACGCGCTGTATTACGATCCGGTCAGCGAGCGGGTGCTCGATTACGCCAACGGCGTACACGACATTCGCAACCGCCTGATCCGCCTGATCGGCGACCCCGAGCAGCGTTACAAGGAAGACCCGGTGCGCATGCTGCGCGCCGTGCGTTTCGCAGCCAAGCTGGACTTCGGTATCGAAAAGCACAGCACCCTGCCGATTCGCCCGCTGGCGCCGATGCTGCGTGATATCCCGTCGGCCCGTCTGTTCGAGGAAGTGCTCAAGCTGTTCCTGTCCGGCCACGCCGAGCCCACCTTTGAAATGCTGGTGGATCTGGAGCTGTTCGAGCCCCTGTTCCCGGCCAGCTCCAAGGCCCTGGAATACAACCCGACCTACACCCATACCCTGATCAGCAATGCCTTGATCAACACCGACCTGCGCATCAGGCAGAACAAGCCGGTAACACCGGCGTTCCTGTTCGCTGCTCTGCTCTGGCCAGCCTTGCCTGCCAAGGTGCTGCGCCTGCAAGAACGCGGCATGCCACCGATTGCGGCCATGCAGGAAGCCGCGCACGAGCTGATCATCGAGCAATGCCAGCGCATCGCCATTCCAAAACGTTTCACCATGCCGATCCGCGAGATCTGGGACATGCAGGAACGTCTGCCACGCCGCTCCGGCAAACGCGCCGACCTGCTGCTCGACAATCCACGCTTCCGTGCCGGTTACGACTTCCTGCTGCTGCGCGAAACCGCTGGCGAGCAGACCGACGGTCTGGGCGAGTGGTGGACCGATTATCAGGACTGCAACGACAGCCAGCGCCGCGACATGATTCGTGACCTTGGCAACAAGCCCGAAGCCACCGGCACAGGCCCTCGCAAGCGTCGTCGCAGCAGCGGTGCCAAACGCAAACGGGACGCCGAGGCGTCCGGTGAGTAAGGTTTCGAGCCGCGAGCGTGTCTATATAGGCCTGGGCAGCAACCTCGCTGACCCGGCCGAGCAGTTGCGCCATGCACTCGATGCACTGGCGCTACTGCCACAGAGCCAGCTGGCAGGCGTTTCGTCTTTTTACGTCAGCGACTCCCTGTTGCCCGGCCAGCCCCGCTATACCAATGCCGTTGCCGCACTGGACACCGCACTGGCACCGCTGGAACTGCTCGATGCCTTGCAAGGCATCGAACTGGACCAGGGCCGCGAGCGTCATGAACGCTGGGGCCCGCGCACGCTGGACCTTGATATTCTGCTGTTCGGCGAGCGACTGATCGACGAACCACGCCTGAAAGTGCCGCACTATCACATGCAGGCCCGCCCCTTCGTTCTCTACCCTCTGGCAGAACTGGCTCCCCGCCTGGATCTGGCTGACGGGCGCACGCTGGAGCAGTTACTGGCCGCTTGCCCATTCGAGGGCCTGGAGCGTTTGTCCGCTCCGGCGTAAACCTGACGTGTCACCCGTTACTACACATCTGTAACCGATGATGAAACGGGTAACACCTGCAATTGACTTCATGCCCCCTCCTCACGAAGATAGGCCTCCCGCCGCCAACCCGTTGGTGAATGGGCGCGAAACAGGCCTTTGCGAAACACCGCGACACGACGGTGTGCCTGCTTTTCCAAGATGAATCGCCGCAGTGTGCACAGCGCCTGATGGAGACTTTTAGATGCCTGATATAACTGTTACGTCGCTGCTGGCCCTCAAGCAGAAAGGTGAGAAAATCACCATGCTGACCTGCTACGACGCGACCTTCGCCCATACCGCCAGCCAGGCGGGTGTCGAAGTGTTGCTGGTGGGCGACTCGCTGGGCATGGTCCTGCAGGGCCATGACAGCACCTTGCCAGTGACGACCGCCGAAATGGCCTATCACGTTGCCTGCGTCAAACGCGGCAATCAGGGCGCGCTGATTCTTGCCGACCTGCCGTTCATGGCCAACGCCACCCTCGAACAGACCTTCACCAACAGCACCACGCTCATGCAGGCCGGCGCGCACATGGTCAAGGTCGAAGGTGCTGCGTGGCTGGCCGAGTCGATACGCCTGCTCGCCGACCGTGGCATTCCGGTCTGCGCCCACATGGGCCTGACGCCACAATCGGTGAACGTGCTGGGTGGCTACAAGGTTCAGGGCCGTCTGGAAGCCCAGGCACGCCAGATGCGTGCCGATGCCATTACCCTGGAACAGGCTGGCGCCGCCATGATCCTGCTGGAGTGCGTACCGAGCGAACTGGCCGAGGAAATCACCCAGGCGGTGAAAGTACCGGTCATCGGTATCGGCGCCGGCAGCGCCACCGACGGTCAGGTGCTGGTGCTGCATGACATGCTCGGCCTGTCCATCAGCGGTCGCGTCCCCAAGTTCGTCAAGAACTTCATGGTCGGCCAGCCTGACATTCATTCGGCCATCCAGGCCTATGTCAGCGCAGTCAAAAACGTCAGCTTCCCGGCAACTGAACACGGATTCTCGGCATGAACACAGTAAAAACCGTACTGGACCTGCGCGCCGCCGTCGCTCGCGCCCGCAGCGAAGGTAAACGGATTGCCTTGACGCCCACGATGGGCAACCTGCACAGCGGACATGCCGCACTGGTTACACGGGCAAGCCAGCGGGCGGACTTCGTGGTCGCCACCATTTTCGTCAACCCGCTGCAGTTCGGCCCCAACGAAGACCTGGCGAGCTATCCCCGCACCCTGGATGCCGACAAGGAAAAACTGCTGGAAGCCGGTTGCAACCTGCTGTTCACGCCCAGCGTTGAAGAAATGTACCCGCACGGCATGGCCGATCAGACGCTGGTCAGCGTTCCGCACCTGTCCGAAGGGCTTTGCGGTGCCAGCCGGCCCGGCCATTTCGACGGCGTTGCCACTGTGGTCAGCAAGCTGTTCAACATGGTTCAGCCTGACCTGGCCGTGTTTGGCGAGAAAGACTTTCAGCAACTGGCGGTGATCCGGGCACTGGTCCGGGATCTGAACATGCCGATCCAGATCATTGGCGAACCGACCGTTCGCGCCGCCGATGGCCTGGCCTTGTCGTCGCGCAACGGTTACCTGAGCGAAGAGCAGCGCGCCAAGGCACCTGCGCTGTATCGCGTGCTCAGCACCGTGGCCGACGGCATTCGCAGCAACGAAGCGATCAACAGCCTGATCGATATCGGCAAGAGAACCCTGGAAGCCGAAGGTTTCCGTATCGACTACCTGGAAGTGCGTGAAGCCACCAGCCTGCGACCTGCGACCGGACAAGACCGTGATCTGGTCATTCTGGTTGCCGCCTTTCTGGGCAAGACCCGCCTGATCGACAATCTGCACCTGACCAAGGAATAACAACAAGATGCACACCGTGATGCTCAAAGCCAAACTGCACCGTGCAGAAGTCACTCACGCCGTGCTCGACTACGAAGGCTCATGCGCCATCGATGGCGAGTGGCTGGACCTGTCCGGCATTCGCGAGTACGAGCAGATCCAGATCTACAACATCGATAACGGCGAGCGTTTCACCACCTATGCCATCCGTGGTGAAGAAGGTTCACGCATGATTTCGGTCAACGGTGCCGCGGCTCACAAGGCGAAAGTCGGCGACCGTGTGATCATCTGCGCCTATGCTCAGTATTCCGACGCCGAACTGGTCGATTTCAAGCCACGCATGCTTTATATGGCGCCGGGCAATGAACTTAGCCATACCAGCAATGCCATACCGGTACAGGTTGCCTAGGTAATCCCATACACACACAACACTCAGCTTGTGTGAAATAGTACCGGCCTCATGTAAGACAGAGCGCAGACAAACAGGCATGCGGGGGGTAGTCTCCGTTGAGTTGCCGAGCATTCAAGTTTGCGATCTGGCTTTTCAACCTCCAAGGCAGTTCAAGTTAAAGGAAACCCGCAGCGATGGCGTACTACCGCAATCCTTCTGATGTGACCGCTCTGCCCGCCTGGCAGGCGCTGAGTCAACACCGCCAAGCCATGCAGGATTTCAGCATGCGCGATGCGTTCAATGCAGACCCGCAACGCTTCAGCCAATTCACCCTCAGCAGTTGCGGCCTGTTTCTCGACTACTCCAAAAACCTGATTACGAGCGAAACACAGGACCTGCTGGTCAACCTGGCCAATGAAGTCGGCCTGAAGGAAGCGATCCAGGCACAATACGACGGCGAGCTGGTCAACTCCTCCGAAGGTCGTCCGGCGCTGCACACCGCGCTGCGCCGCCCGGTTGGCGACAAGCTGCTGGTCAATGGCGTCAACGTGATGCCGGAAGTCCACAAGGTCCTTAACCAGATCACCGAGCTGGTCGGTCGCATTCATGACGGTCTGTGGCGCGGTTACACCGAGAAGCCCATCACCGACGTGGTGAACATCGGCATCGGTGGCTCGTTCCTCGGCCCGGAGCTGGTGTCCGAAGCCCTGTTGTCGTACGCCCACAAAGGCGTGCGCTGCCATTACCTGGCCAATATCGACGGCAGTGAATTCCACGAACTGTCGATGAAGATCCGCGCCGAAACCACGCTGTTCATCGTTTCGTCGAAATCCTTCAACACCCTGGAAACCCTGAAGAACGCCCAGGCCGCACGCGCCTGGTATCTGGCTCAAGGGGGCTCCGAGGCCGAGCTGTACCGTCACTTCATCGCAGTATCGAGCAACAACGCGGCAGCGGTTGCGTTCGGTATCCGTGAAGAGAACATCTTCCCGATGTGGGACTGGGTCGGCGGTCGTTACTCGCTGTGGTCGGCCATCGGCCTGCCTATCGCGCTGGCCATCGGCATGTCCAACTTCAAGGAGCTGCTGTCCGGTGCCTACACCATGGACCAGCACTTCCAGAGCGCGCCGTTCGAGAAGAACATGCCGGTGCTGCTGGCCTTGCTGGGCGTGTGGTATGGCAATTTCTGGGGCTCACAGAGCCACGCGATCCTGCCTTACGACCACTACCTGCGTAACATCACCAAGCACTTGCAGCAGCTGGACATGGAATCCAACGGCAAGAGCGTACGCCAGGACGGCACGCCGGTTTCCACCGATACCGGCCCGGTCATCTGGGGCGGCGTAGGCTGCAACGGTCAGCACGCTTATCACCAGTTGCTGCATCAGGGCACCCAACTGATTCCGGCTGACTTCATCGTGCCGATCGTCAGCTTCAACCCGGTTGCCGACCATCACCAGTGGCTCTACGCCAACTGCCTGTCCCAGAGCCAGGCGCTGATGCTGGGCAAGACCCGCGCCGAAGCCGAAGCCGAGCTGCGTGAAAAAGGCGTACCGGAAGAACAGGTGCAGCAGATTGCGCCGCACAAGGTCATTCCGGGCAACCGTCCGAGCAACACCCTGGTGGTGGAACGCATCAGCCCGCGCCGTCTGGGCGCACTGGTGGCGATGTACGAACACAAGGTTTTCGTACAGAGCGTGATCTGGGGCATCAACGCCTTCGACCAATGGGGCGTCGAGCTGGGTAAAGAGCTGGGTAAAGGTGTTTACCAGCGCCTGACCGGCGGTATCGAAGAGCCTGCCGAAGACGCTTCGACCCAGGGCCTGATCAACTACTTCCGCGGACGTCACCGCGGCTGATCACCCTTGCATGGGTAATGATGTGGGAGGCAGCCCTGTCGCCAGCAAGCTGCCTCCCACAGCTACCGAACTCACCTGGCAAAACCTGACAACAGCCCCCCACTCATTCGCGATCCCTCACCGGCTTCTATTCTTGTACCCACACAAGATCAAGGAGGCCGATCATGTTCGATATCCGCGCATTCCCCAAAGCCTACGCCACAAGCCTGGCCGCACAGCTGAGCCCGGCCGACTATAAACGCCTGTATCGCCAGTCTGTGGATAACCCCGAGCAATTCTGGGCCGAACAGGCCGCCGCCTTTCTCGACTGGTCAGCCCCTTGGGACGAGGTCCACCGTTCTGACTTCAGTACCGGACAGGCAAGCTGGTTCAAGGGAGGCAAACTCAATGTCAGCCACAACTGCATCGACCGCCATCTGCAAGGCCGAGGCGATCAGATCGCGCTGATCTGGGAAGGCGACAACCCGACCGAATCCGCCGAAGTCACCTACAAGAAGCTGCACCACAACGTTTCCCGGCTGGCCAATGTCCTGAAGATTCGTGGCGTCCGCAAAGGCGACCGGGTGTGTATCTACATGCCGATGATTCCCGAAGCCGCCTACGCCATGCTCGCCTGCGCTCGCATCGGCGCCGTGCATTCGGTGGTGTTTGGCGGCTTTTCTCCGGATGCCCTGCGCGACCGGATCCTGGACTCGGACTGCCACACGGTCATTACCGCCGATGAAGGCATACGGGGCGGTAAATATATCCCCATGAAACACAACGTCGACAAGGCGCTGCAAAGCTGCCCGAACGTAAGCACCGTGCTGGTGGTGGAGCGAACCCAGGGAGAAATCGACTGGGTCAAGGGCCGCGACCTCTGGTATCACGAAGCGCTTCACGGCATCAGCGATGACTGCCCGCCAGAGCCCATGGACGCCGAAGACCCGCTGTTCATTCTCTATACCTCCGGCAGCACCGGCAAACCCAAGGGCGTGCTGCATACCACCGGCGGCTATCTGCTGCAGGCGGCCATGACTTACAAGCATGTGTTCGATTACCGCGATGGCGAGGTTTTCTGGTGTACGGCGGACGTCGGCTGGGTCACCGGCCACAGCTACATCGTCTATGGCCCCCTTGCCAATGGCGCGACGACGCTGATGTTCGAGGGCGTGCCCAACTACCCGGATGCCTCACGCTTCTGGAAGGTCATCGACAAGCATCAGGTCAATATCTTCTACACCGCACCCACCGCCCTGCGGGCCTTGATGCGCGAAGGCCCGGCGCCTCTGCAAGGCACGTCCCGGGAAAGCCTGCGGCTGCTGGGCAGTGTCGGCGAACCGATCAATCCCCAAGCCTGGGAATGGTATTTCCATCAGGTGGGCAAGGAGCGTTGCCCTATCATCGATACCTGGTGGCAGACCGAAACCGGCGGCATCATGCTCACGCCCCTGATCGGTGCCAGCCATTTCAAACCCGGCTGCGCGACACAACCCATGTTTGGCGTGCAGCCGGTACTGCTGGATGAACAAGGCCAGGAAATCAAGGGCCCCGGCAGCGGCCTGCTGGCAATCAAGGCCAGTTGGCCGGGACAGATCCGCAGTGTCTACGGCGACCCGCAACGCATGATCGACACCTACTTCAAACCTTATGCCGGGTATTACTTCACCGGCGACGGGGCACGTCGTGACGAAGATGGCGATTACTGGATCACTGGCCGTGTGGACGATGTGCTCAATGTGTCAGGCCACCGGATCGGTACGGCCGAAGTCGAAAGCGCCCTGGTGCTCCACGACAAGATCGCCGAAGCCGCAGTGGTGGGTTATCCCCACGACGTGAAAGGCATGGGCATCTATGCCTTTGTCACCCTCATCAACGGCATCGAACCCGGCGATGACCTGCAAAACGAGCTGCTGGCCCATGTCAGCAAGGAGATCGGCAAATTCGCCCGGCCCGACCTGATCCAGTGGGCGCCAGCCCTGCCCAAGACCCGCTCGGGCAAGATCATGCGGCGTATCCTGCGCAAGATCGCCAGCAACGAACTCGATAACCTGGGCGATACCTCGACCCTGGCCGATCCCGGGGTTGTGGATAACCTGATCGACAAACGCTTGAATCGATGAGGCAAGCGAGGCATGGTCTGCACCATGCCCGCCGTTGTAACCCGAGAGCACATGGAATTCATTCGTCGTCGTATAGAAACCCAGGTCATGAGCCTGACCGGATTGTCATTGGGCCAACTGGATCTGGAGAATCCCAAGGGCGATCCCGGCCTGTTCGGCCCCCAGGCCATTTGCTGGCGTGTGCATGGGGACTTCACCAGCATGTTGATCGGTGGCATCAGCGCCTTGATGCTTCAGGCGCTGCACCCACTGGCGCTGGCCGGGGTCTGGGATCACTCCAGTTTCCGCGAGGACATGCTCGGCCGCTTGCGACGCACCGGACAGTTCCTTGCAGGGACCACGTTCGGCGCCACCCATGACGCGAACTGGCTGATCGAAAAGGTCCGCACCATCCACCTGCAAGTCACGGGCATTGCACCAGATGGCCGGCCTTATGCCGCCAGCGACCCTGACTTGCTGACCTGGGTGCATGTGGCGGAAGTCAGCAGTTTTCTTGCGGCGCACCTGCGCTATCTCGACCCTGAGCTGTCACAGGCCGAACAGGACACCTACTACGCGGAAACCGCCCTCATCGCCGAACGCCTGGGCGCCCGTGATGTACCGCGCTCACGCCAACAGATTGCCGATTATCTGGACAACATTCGCGGGCAACTGCTGTGCGACGACCGCAGCCGCGAAGTGATGCGCCTGCTGCTCAACGAGCCCGCACCCAACAGGCTGGTCAAACCCTTTGGCGCCCTGATGATGCAGGCCGGGATCGACCTGCTGCCGCTCTGGGCCTGCGAAATGCTCGATGTCGAACAAGGCCCCTTGCGGCGCAGGATGATTCGCGCCAGCGTCAATGGCTGCGCGCCGATACTGCGCTGGGCGGTGCGCAACGGCTCCATTCATCGGGCGCAGCGAAGAATGGCCCCTGTATAAGATGACCACCGGGTTCCCGGTTGGAATCGGGCTTTGCATATGTGCCAACATGAGCCCATTGATCACGCCGCGCCGTCACCCGGCCCGGCCCAATAACAATGAGGATCAGCACCATGCAAGACGTCGTTATCGTTGCCGCCACCCGGACTGCCGTCGGCAGCTTCCAGGGCTCACTGGCCAGCATTCCCGCCGTGGAGCTGGGCGCAGCCGTCATTCGCCAGCTCCTGACCCAGACCGGCGTGGATGGCGGGCAGATCGATGAAGTCATCATGGGCCAGGTACTGACCGCTGGTGCCGGGCAAAACCCGGCGCGTCAGGCCGCGATCAAGGCAGGGCTGCCGTTTGCAGTGCCCGCCATGACCCTGAACAAGGTCTGTGGCTCGGGCCTCAAGGCGCTGCACCTAGCCACCCAGGCGATTCGTTGCGGCGATGCCGAGATCATCATTGCCGGTGGCCAGGAAAACATGAGCCTGTCCAACTATGTGATGCCCGGCGCACGCACCGGTCTGCGCATGGGCCACGCCTCTCTGGTGGACACCATGATCAGCGACGGCCTGTGGGACGCCTTCAATGACTATCACATGGGCATCACCGCAGAAAACCTCGCCGACAAGTACGACATCAGCCGTCAGGCACAGGACGAATTCGCTGCCACGTCCCAGCAGCACGCCGTTGCCGCCATCGAAGCCGGGCGTTTCGTGGATGAAATCACCCCGATCATGATTCCTCAGCGCAAAGGCGATCCGCTGCGCTTCGATACCGATGAACAGCCACGCGCGGGGACGACTGCCGAATCCCTGGGCAAGCTCAAGGCCGCCTTCAAGAAAGACGGCACGGTCACCGCAGGCAATGCCTCGTCCATCAACGATGGCGCAGCGGCCGTCATGCTGATGAGCGCCGCCAAGGCCGAGCAACTGGGCCTGCCGGTCCTGGCGCGCATAGCCGGTTATGCCAATGCGGGCGTGGACCCGGCCATCATGGGCATCGGCCCTGTCAGCGCGACACGTCGCTGCCTGGACAAGGCTGGCTGGTCACTGGAAGAGCTGGACCTGATAGAAGCCAACGAAGCGTTTGCCGCTCAGTCGCTGTCGGTCGCCAAGGAATTGGGCCTGAACCTGGAAAAGGTCAACGTCAACGGTGGAGCCATCGCTTTGGGCCATCCCATCGGCGCCTCCGGTTGCCGCGTGCTGGTGACCCTGCTGCATGAAATGATCAAGCGCGACGCCAGAAAAGGCCTCGCCACCCTCTGTATCGGCGGCGGTCAGGGCGTAGCGCTGGCGCTGGCACGCTGATCCATTGAGTCTGGCTGATCGCTCCTGCGCAAGCGATCAGCCATCTCCCCGAGTCCTGTAACTGGTAAACTCCCGCGCCTAATTCCAGCCCAAGGCGCTCTGCATGTCTTCCTTGAATCAGGCGCTCAGCGTCGCCCTCGATAACCGTCAAAACCTGCTTGCCGAACTGCATCAGCAAGGGACGGACTGCTATCGGCTGTTTCATGGCAGCCAGGAGGGCGCCAGCGGCCTGACCATCGACCGTTATGGCCCGCAACTGCTGGTGCAGAGCTTTCATGACACGCTGGATCTGGACTCGCTGCTGGGGTTGCATGCGATGGTCAATGCCCGGCTGGGCCTGGAAACCCTGCTGGTCTACAACGACCGCTCCCAGGGCAACTCCCGCATCGACCGCCAGGACCCGATCTACAAGGCTCAAGAGGCTGCACTGCAAGACCTGATCGGTCACGAGTGGGGCTTGAACTACCGGGTGCGCGGCCGTCATACCGGACAAGACCCTTTGCTGTTTCTCGATCTGCGCAATACCCGCGGCTGGGTCAAGGCTCACAGCAAGGGCAAGAGCGTACTGAACCTGTTTTCCTACACCTGCGGCGTCGGCCTGAGCGCTGCTGCCGGTGGCGCGAGTGAAGTCTGCAATCTGGACTTCGCCGAGAGCAACCTGGCCGTGGGCCGGGAGAACGGCGCACTCAACCCGCAATTGCCGCCGATGCAGTTCATCCAGTCGGACTACTTCCCGGCCATCCGGCAACTGGCAGGCCTGCCCGTCAGCTCACGCCGCGGGCAAAAACTCCCGGCCTACATCAAACTGCAGCAACGCCAATACGATCTGGTGCTGCTCGACCCGCCAGCCTGGGCCAAGAGCGCTTTCGGCACGGTGGATCTGCTGCGTGACTACCAGAGCCTGCTCAAACCGGCACTCTTGAGCACGGCCGAAGACGGCGTGCTGATCTGCTGCAACAACCTGGCAAAAGTCAGCATGGACGATTGGCGCGAGCAGGTTCTGCGTTGTGCCAGCAAAGCGGGCCGACCAGTGCGTGATTGCCAGGTCATGAAGCCTGCCGAAGACTTTCCGTCCCGGGACAATCAGCCTCCACTCAAGACGCTGATTCTGCAGTTCTGATATCGCCCAGTTTTAAAGGAAATTTCCTACAACGCTAGGCGGCTTGGCCTTTTGAACCCAATGGGCATGCCATACTCCAAGGAGCTCCGAAAGAGAGAGACAAAGCCCCGATGTCCAAAGGATTGAAACGTACTCTTGGCACTTTGCTGGCTGTATTCGTGCTCTACAGCCTGCTGGGCTTTTTCATTCTGCCCGGTATTGCCCTGCGTATCGCCAACCAGCAGTTGAGCAACTACTCCACCGTTCCGGCAAGGCTCGAACGCCTTGAGCTCAATCCCTACAGTCTGGAGCTGACGCTCTGGGGCCTGAACATCGGCGTTCCCGGCAAAGAGCAGATTGCCTTCGAGAAGCTGTATGCCAACCTGCAGATCGACAGCCTATGGAGCGGTGCCCTGCACCTGCAAAAGGTCGAGTTGAACGCGCCCAGAACCGAAGTGCTGTTCGACAAGTCAGGCAAACTGAATCTGGCGCAAGTGTTCAAGCTGCCTCCCAGTGAACCGGCCAGCAATGAGCCCGCAGGCAAACCCTTTCCGCTGCGTATCGATGAGTTGAAACTGGCCGAGGGCTATGTCCACTTCCAGGACATGCGCCCCGGCGAGCCCATTGAATTCCTTTACGACAAGCTGAACCTGGAGCTGAAGAACCTCAGCACGCTCCCGGAAGACAACGCCGACATGACTATGGTCGCCATCGGCCCCGACGGCGGCCAGATCGACTGGAAGGGACGCATCAGTCTGGTACCGATCACCTCCGAAGGCACCCTCAAGGTCACCGACAGCAAGATGAAGCTCTGGTGGCCTTATGTACGCGACGCCCTGCCACTGGCACTGAAAGACGGCATTCTGAACTTCAGCACCAGCTACACCCTCGACCTGAGCAAGGAAACCGAACTCAAGCTCAGCAACGCCGCCGCCAGCGTCTCACCCTTCGCGCTCGATGCACCTGATGGACGGCCTCTGGTACGCCTGCAAAGCCTTGAAGTCAGCGAGACGTCGGTGGATCTGGCCAGACAGCTTGTCACCGTCGGCAAGATCCGCAGCAACAAGCTGGAAACCTGGGCTGCACGAGAGGCTGATGGCCAGCTGGACTGGCAGAAGCTCTTTGCCAGCCAGCCGGCAAAACCGGCACCGAAAAAACCGGAAATCGATGCCAAGGCCGCCGAGCCTGCTTCCGATGCCAGCTCTCAGGCTGCCGCTCGCCCGGCATCCCCGGCCAAACCCTGGCAAGTTCTGCTACGGGATGTGCAACTGCGTAACTATCAGGTCCACCTGGCGGATCGGGTCCCCAAGGAAGCCGTCACTCTGGATGTCGGGCCTCTGAATCTGGACATGCAGAACTTCGACAGCCTGAACAAATCGCCTTTCACCCTCAAGCTCGATACCGGGCTGGGCAAACAGGGCAAGCTGACAGCCGCAGGGGACGTCAATCTCAGCCCGGTGAGTGCGCGCCTGAATGTCACGACACGGGATATCGACCTGCGTCTTGCCCAGGCCTACATCAGCCCGTTCATTCGTCTGGAAATGCGCAGCGGGATGCTCGACAGCGACCTGGCCGTTGACCTGAAAAGCACCGAGCCTCTGGCTTTGGCCGTTACGGGCAAGGCTCAGGTCAACCAGTTGCATACCCTCGATACCCTCAAACAACGCGACTTCATGAAGTGGCAGCGTCTGGAAGTTGAAGGCCTGAATTATCAGCATGGCGACAACCTGTCGATCACCCAGGTCAATCTGGAGCAGCCTTATGCGCGCTTCATGATCAATGACGACCGCACCACCAATATCGATGACCTGCTGATTCCCCAGCCTGCCGACAAGCAGCCCGCGCCAGCCGCGTCCAAAACTGCCAGCAATGAAAAACCCCTGGGCATTCACATCGGTGAGGTCAACATCAAGGATGGCTCGGCCAACTTCGCCGACCTGACCCTGACCCCCAACTTCATCACCGCCGTGCAGCAGCTCAATGGCCGCATCGGCACCATCGACAACCGCCAGCCCGCACCGGCACCGGTGAACGTCGAAGGCAAGGTGGACCGTTATGCGCCGGTTACCATCAAGGGCAGTCTCAACCCGTTCAACCCCATGGCCAGCCTCGATATCGCAACCAGCTTCAAACGTGTCGAGCTGACCACGCTGACGCCCTACTCCGGGAAGTTCGCCGGGTTCCGGATCCGTAAAGGCCGCCTGAACCTCGATCTGCATTACCTGATCACACAGGGCAAGCTGAAAGCTCAGAACAAAGTGCTCGTCGAACAGTTGCAACTGGGTGAGAAAGTCGACAGCCCTGACGCGGTGGATTTGCCGATTCGTCTGGCGGTCGCCCTGCTCAAGGACACTCAGGGCCGGATTTCCCTTGAACTGCCGGTTGAAGGCGACCTCAACAACCCGCAATTCAGCGTCATGCCCATCGTCTGGCAAACCCTTCGCAACCTTGTGCTGCGTACGGCACAGGCACCCTTCAAGTTGCTGGGAGGCCTGGTCAGTGGTGGCAGCTCGCAAGACCTTGGCAGCGTGAGTTTCGCGCCCGGCTCCAGCGAACTGAGCAATGACGCCATCAAGGCACTGGACACCTTGGCCAACGCACTCAAGGAGCGCCCCACCCTGCGCCTGGAGATCGAAGGCACCAGTGCGGCCAGCAGCGATGGCCCTCTGCTCGCCCAGCAGCGACTGGAACGCGAATACCAGTCCACCTACTACAAGATCATGCAGCGCCGTGGCGACAAGGTACCGGCCAGAGCGGCACTGCTGCAGGTCCCCGATGACGAGAAAGGCCCGATGCTCGAAGGCATCTACCGCGCCCGCCTCAAACAACAGCCACCGGCTGAATGGACCGACCTTGGCAAGGAAGAGCGCCTGAACAGAATGCGTGCCGCCGTGCTCAAGTTCTGGAGCAGCAACGAGGTCCTGTTGCGTGAGCTGGGCCAGGACCGGGCTGGCAGTATCAAGGACTATCTGGTACAGAAAGGGCAACTGGAAGACGAACGTATCTATTTCGTCGATGCGCACCTGGGCCAGGCACAAGCGGATGGCCGGGTGATCAGCCCACTTCATCTGGACAGCGAGTAAACGAGTTGAATAGAACCCCGATCAGCCTTGCCGGTTTCATCCTGCTGGCGCTCTCTGGAGCGCTGGCGGCGACAAGCGTACAGGCTTCGACCTTGCGTTGCGGCAGCCAGTTGATCAGCACCGGGGACAGGCTTTTCGAGGTTCAGCAGAAATGCGGTGAGCCTGTGAGCCAGGAAGTCCTGGGAAGCAAGGAAACCTACAGCAGCAACTACCGCAGGTCCGAGGAAGTGAGAATCGAGGAGTGGATCTACGGCCCTATCAACGGCATGTACCAGTACCTGCGCTTCGAGGGCGGCCGTCTGGTGCGAATCGACAGCAGACGCGGTAACTGACCTCTCTGAAATAGAACAGGCCCCGGTACGGATACCGGGGCCTGTAATGGCCACATCCTTGTGGCCTCTCGCATGAACTTCCTGTCTGCCGACAACCTGAAAAGGTATCGGCTTGACGTCAGATGCTCATTACAAAGGATTACTCAGCTTTCAGGCCATCAGCCGAAACAGCCTGAACACCTTTGATTTTCTTGGTGATGGCTACAGCCGTTTTCTTCTGAGCTTCGGTCACGGCAACAGTAGAGGACAGGGAAACCACGCCTTTGTTGGTTTCAACCTTGATGTCCGAGCCTGGGATGCCTTTTTCAGTCAGCAGGTCAGCTTTGACCTTGGTGGTGATCCAGGTATCAGTGGTCGCTTCCTTGGCCTGAGTCACTTCACCGGCAGCCAGCATCATTGGAGCCTGGGTGTTGGTCTGAGCGAATGCAGCGTTAGCCATGGTCAGTGTCAGGGCAGTTGCGGTGGCAGCAGCGATAGCGAACTTCTTCATACGATAACTCCTGTTTTTCTCAGAAACTGCACCAACCATCGTTGGTTGCAGGGTTACTGGTTATATCGCAAGGGGTGTGCCAATCTGCCACAAACAATAAAACCCTTTAAATACAACAAGTTATAATTTTCACCATTTTGCACGATCGTGCAGATTGCCCGTTCGACCAAAAACTCCACTTGCAAGATGCATGTTCCCATCGGGCGTTTTGAGTGGGTTTTACGCAAGCCTTTATTTACGCTCATAAAAAAAGGATCCCGAAGGATCCTTTCTTTGGCGAAGCCTGGCGAGCTATCAGACGCCCGACGCTTTTGCAGCGGCTACGTCCTTGATCGACAGCTTGATACGGCCGCGGTTATCCACGTCCAGTACCAGAACTTCGACTTCCTCACCTTCTTTCAGGATGTCGGTCACTTTCTCTACACGAGCATCGCTCAGCATGGAGATGTGAACCAGACCGTCCTTGCCTGGCAGGATGTTCACGAATGCGCCGAAATCGACGATACGCTCAACCTTGCCGACGTAGATCTTGCCGATTTCCGCTTCAGCAGTGATACCCAGAACGCGCTGACGTGCTGCTTCAGCCGCTTCCTTGGTTTCGCCGAAGATCTTGATCGAGCCGTCGTCTTCGATGTCGATCGAAGCCTTGGTCTCTTCACAGATTGCACGGATGGTCGCGCCGCCTTTACCGATGACGTCACGGATCTTGTCGGTGTCGATCTTCATCGCGATCATGGTCGGAGCGTTGGCCGACAGCTCGGTACGCGACTGACCAATGATCTGGTTCATCTGGCCGAGGATGTTCAGGCGAGCTTCCAGGGCCTGGCCCAGGGCGATCTCCATGATTTCTTCGGTGATGCCTTTGATCTTGATGTCCATCTGCAGCGCGGTAACACCTTTGGAGGTACCGGCTACTTTGAAGTCCATGTCGCCCAGGTGGTCTTCGTCACCCAGGATGTCGGTCAGAACGGCGAACTTGCCGCCTTCCTTGACCAGACCCATGGCGATACCGGCAACAGGTGCCTTCATCGGTACACCGGCGTCCATCAGAGCCAGGGAAGCACCGCAGACCGAAGCCATGGAGCTGGAACCGTTGGACTCGGTGATTTCCGATACGACACGGATGGTGTACGGGAACACGTCGGTTTCAGGCAGCATGGCCTGAACGCTGCGACGAGCCAGACGGCCGTGGCCGATTTCACGACGACCAGCACCACCCATGCGACCACACTCGCCTACCGAGAACGGAGGGAAGTTGTAGTGCAGCATGAAGGGGTCTTTCTTCTCGCCTTCGAGGGTGTCCAGCAGCTGTGCGTCACGGGCAGTACCCAGAGTCGCGACAACCAGAGCCTGGGTTTCGCCACGGGTGAACAGTGCCGAACCGTGAGTCTTTGGCAGAACGCCGACTTCGATGTTCAGAGGACGAACGGTGCGGGTGTCACGGCCATCGATACGTGGCTTGCCGTTGACGATGTTCTCACGCACGGTGCGGTATTCGATTTCACCGAAAGCTGCTTTGACTTCGCCGGCAGACGGGCTGCCTTCTTCGACAGCCAGCTTGGCAACGACCTGATCACGCAGCTCGCCCAGACGCGCATAGCGGTCGGCCTTGACGGTGATGGTGTAGGCCTGGGAGATCGCGTCGCCGAACTCGGAACGGATCGCGCCCAGCAGCTCGGTGGCTTCCGGCTTTGGCTGCCAGCTCCAGAGAGGCTTGGCGGCTTCGGCGGCCAGTTCCTTGACTGCGTTGATCACGACCTGGAATTCGTCGTGGGCGAACAGAACGGCGCCCAGCATCTGGTCTTCGGTCAGTTCCTTGGCTTCGGATTCAACCATCAGAACAGCTTCGGAAGTACCGGCTACGACCATGTCCAGGCTCGAAGCCTGCAACTGCTCGTAAGTCGGGTTCAGCAGGTAGCCGGTGCTTTCGTGGAAAGCAACACGGGCAGCGCCGACAGGACCGTCGAACGGAATGCCGGAGATGGCCAGGGCAGCCGAAGTACCGATCATCGCAGCGATGTCCGGATCGGTTTTCTTGCTGGTGGAAACCACGGTGCAGACAACCTGCACTTCGTTCATGAAGCCTTCTGGAAACAACGGACGGATCGGACGGTCGATCAGACGCGAAGTCAGGGTTTCTTTCTCGGAAGGACGGCCTTCACGCTTGAAGAAACCACCAGGGATCTTGCCGGCAGCGTAGGTTTTTTCCTGGTAGTGCACGGACAGCGGGAAGAAGCCTTTGCTGGCATCGGCCTGTTTGGCACCGACCACTGTCACCAATACGCTGACGTCGTCGTCAACGGTGACCAGTACTGCGCCGGAAGCCTGACGGGCGATGCGGCCAGTCTCCAGGGTTACGGTCGATTGACCGAACTGAAATTTCTTGATTACCGGGTTCACGGTTTCCTACCTTTTCTGTGGCTCTTGGGGAACTGGTTTCTTGCGAATTCTTGGGCAGCGAGGGGAATCGGACCCTTCGGCAGTCCAGATAAAACTAGAGGCTGGAAGCCTGCCAGAGCCATCGGTATACCGATGATTCGTGACAGACAACCAACCTCTCGCAACGTCGTTATTAGCGACGCAGACCCAGACGACCGATCAGGGCGCTGTAACGGCTAACGTCCTTACCTTTCAGGTAATCCAGCAGCTTGCGACGCTGGTTTACCATACGGATCAGACCACGACGCGAGTGGTGGTCCTTACCGTTGGCCTTGAAGTGGCCTTGCAGTTTGTTGATGTTGGCGGTCAGCAGTGCAACTTGCACTTCTGGCGAACCAGTGTCACCAACAGCTTGCTGGTAGTCGGTTACGATCTGAGCTTTTTCTTCAACGCTGAGTGCCATGTGGGCAATCCTTCAGTAAAGGAGCCGCTTCCGGAGAAGACGGTTCCAACAGGCCGGGGACAAACCCCGTATTAAAAAATGAGATGTGACCGTGCCTGTTGACAGCCACCCTCGTTCCAGTCCGCCTGCATGCAGACAGCCTGGTTCCGGTCATTCTGACCGAATCAGACGACGCGGCGCTATACGCCCGTCTTCGCTTACTTCACCGATACCGATGAAGCGACCTTCGTGATCCTGCACCCGGACCATGCCGAACTTCGGCGCATCCGGTGCTCTTACCGGCTGACCATGCAGCCAGTAGAAAGAACTGTGTTCCGAAAACTGCAGCAATGGCCAATGTAGCAGACCGCTGTCAGATGGCATCAGGAAACGGTCGACCGCTTCGTTGCCACCGTCGGCGTGGACCTGCTCAAGCTCTTCCAGCGTGACCGTCTGGCTCAGGTTGAAAGGCCCGGCCTGGGTACGGCGCAGCTCTGCAACATAGGCTCCACAGCCCAGTTTCTCACCGATATCCTCGACCAGGGTCCGAATATAGGTGCCTTTGCTGCAATCGACCGAAAGACGCGCAGTCTCGGACTCGCAAGCCAGCAATTCCAGGCGCGCAATAGTAACAGAACGAGGCTCGCGCTCCACTACTTCACCTGCACGAGCCAGCTTGTAAAGAGGCTGGCCATCACGCTTGAGAGCCGAGTACATCGGAGGTATCTGGCTGATTTGCCCGCGAAATTCCGGCAATACCGCTTCGATATCTTCACGACCAACGGTCACCGGGCGAGTCTGCAACACTTCGCCTTCGGAGTCGGCCGTGGTGGTGGTCTTGCCCAGTTGCATCAGCGTCTCGTAGGACTTGTCCGAATCGAGCAGGTACTGAGAGAACTTGGTGGCTTCACCGAAACACAACGGCAACACACCTGTCGCCAGTGGGTCGAGGCTGCCGGTATGCCCGGCCTTTTCGGCATTGAGCAACCAGCGCACCTTTTGCAGGGCCGCATTGGAAGTAAAACCCAGTGGCTTGTCGAGCAGGATGATTCCGCTGACGTTGCGGCGTATACGCTTGACCTGAGCCACGCCTTACTCCTCGCTACCGTCCGGCTTCACGCCTTGTGGCGCGGAACCTTCCTGATGTTGTCCATCTTCAGCCACTGCACGCTCGATCAATGCCGAGAGATGTGCGCCACGCGCCACGCTTTCGTCGTAATGGAAATGCAACTGCGGCACGCTGCGCAGCTTCATCTCACGGGCCAGCTGCATGCGCAGGAAGCCGGCGGCGGAGTTGAGCACCTTGATGCTCTGCGCGATTTCCTCGGCGCTGTCCTGGCCCATTACGGTCATGAAAATCTTGGCATGACCCACATCACGACTGACATCGACAGCCGTGATAGTGACCAGACCCACACGTGGGTCCTTGATTTCGCGACGGATCAACTGCGCGAGTTCACGCTGCATCTGATCGCCGATTCGTTGGGTACGGCTATATTCTTTTGCCATGGTTTGCTACCTGTTACTGACTCGGGACCAAACCCTGACAGTCTGAAAGCGGCAAACGCCCGGCCTGACAATTGCCAGACCGGGCGTTGCGTTGAGAGCCCATGACAGCCCCGTGCATTTGCATGCGTGGTGCTGCCATGGCTCCTGTAGCTCGCGATTTAGAGGCTGCGAGCAACCTGGACCTTCTCGAAGACTTCGATCTTGTCACCGACCTTGACGTCGTTGTAGCTCTTGACGCCGATACCGCATTCCATGCCGGCACGAACTTCAGAAGCATCGTCCTTGAAGCGGCGCAGGGATTCCAGCTCGCCTTCAAAGATAACGATGTCGTCACGCAGAACGCGGATTGGACGGTTACGGTGAACAACACCTTCAACGACCATACAGCCTGCGATCGCGCCGAATTTCGGCGAGCGGAACACGTCACGCACTTCGGCAATACCGAGGATGTTCTCGCGAACATCGCTGCCCAGCATACCGGTCAGTGCTTTCTTGACGTCTTCGATGATGTCGTAGATCACGTTGTAGTAACGCATATCCAGACCTTCCTGCTCGACGATCTTGCGAGCGCCGGCATCGGCACGCACGTTGAAGCCGAACAGTACAGCGTTGGAGGCCAGTGCCAGGTTGGCGTCGCTCTCGGTGATACCACCGACACCGCCACCGACGACACGCACTTGCACTTCATCGTTACCCAGGCCGCCCAGGGCGCCCTGCAGAGCTTCCAACGAACCACGGACGTCGGATTTGAGGACGATGTTAAGCGTCTTCTTCTCTTCCTGGCCCATGCTCTCGAAGATGTTTTCCAGCTTGCCGGCATGCGCACGAGCCAGTTTGACTTCACGGAACTTGCCTTGACGGAACAGAGCAACTTCACGGGCTTTCTTCTCGTCAGCCAGTACGCTCATCTCGTCGCCAGCGTCCGGCGTGCCATCCAGACCGAGGATCTCGACCGGAATCGACGGGCCAGCTTCTTTTACAGGCTTGCCGTTTTCGTCGAGCATGGCGCGGATGCGACCGAAGTTCGAACCGACCAGAACCATGTCGCCCTGACGCAGCGTACCGTCCTGAACCAGAACAGTGGCAACCGGGCCGCGGCCCTTGTCCAGACGGGATTCAACGACAACACCACGTCCAGGAGCCGATGGAGTGGCCTTGAGTTCCAGAACCTCTGCCTGCAACAGGACCGCTTCGAGCAGTTCGTCGACGCCGGTACCCATTTTCGCGGAAACCGGAACGAAAGGCGTATCACCGCCCCACTCTTCGGAAGTCACGCCATGGACCGACAGTTCGCTACGGATGCGATCGAGGTCTGCGCCCGGCTTGTCGATCTTGTTCACTGCAACAACCAGCGGCACGCCAGCAGCCACGGCATGCTGAACGGCTTCGATGGTTTGCGGCATCACGCCGTCGTCTGCTGCAACAACCAGGATGACGATATCGGTCGCCTTGGCACCACGAGCACGCATTGCGGTAAACGCGGCGTGACCCGGGGTGTCGAGGAAGGTGACCATGCCGCGTTCGGTTTCAACGTGGTAGGCACCGATGTGCTGGGTGATACCACCGGCTTCGCCAGCAGCAACCTTGGCACGACGGATATAGTCGAGCAGGGAAGTCTTGCCGTGGTCAACGTGGCCCATTACGGTCACGACCGGAGCACGGGCGAAGGTTTCACCCACGAACTTCAGGGATTCGGCCAGGGAATCTTCCAGGGCGTTGTCGCTGACCAGCGTGACCTTGTGGCCCAGCTCTTCGGCGATCAACTGGGCAGTTTCCTGATCCAGTACCTGGTTGATGGTCACCGGAGTGCCCAGCTTGAACATGAACTTGATGACTTCAGCTGCCTTGACGGACATCTGCGCCGACAGTTCGCCGACAGTGATGGTCTCGCCGATGGCAACGTCACGAATAACCGGACCGGTAGGGTTCTGGAAACCGTGGGCATTGCGTTTCTTCAGCTTGGACTTGCCACGACCACCACGACGGAAACCATCGCTTTCTTCGTCGGTAGTACGAGGAGCAACGCGAACAGCCGGCGCCTTCTCTTTTACCGAAGCGCGATGCGGAGCGTTCTTGCGCTCGCCGTCACCGCCACGGGCGTTGCGGTCATCGCCACGGGTCTTGTCCGGACGACGCTGATCGTCACGCTTGCGAACTTCGACAACAGGCGCAGCAGGTGCGGATGTTGGCGCAGGTGCCGCCGGGGCAGCAGGCGCTTCACGCACAGGCTCTGCAGCAGCCACCGGGGCTGGCGCAGGAGCAGCAGGTGCTGCAACCGGCTCGGCAGCAGGCTGGCGACGCGCTTCTTCTTCGGCGCGGCGCTTGGCTTCTTCTTCAGCCTTTTGACGGGCGGCATTTTCTACCGCACGGCGTTCGTCCAGCTCACGCTTGCGCTCGGCTTCGATTTCTTCCGGGCTGCGTTGCACGAAAACTTTCTTCTTGCGCACTTCAACGCTGATACTTTTGCTGCCGGCAACGCGCAGGGTGCTGGTGGTCTTGCGCTGCAAGGTAATCTTGCGCGGCTCTTCCACTTTAGCCTTGTGGCTGCTTTTCAAGTGAGTCAGCAACGATTGCTTTTCACTGTCGGACACATGTTCCTCGGCGGCGGTGTGCGGCAGACCTGCCTCACGCATCTGCTGCAGCAGGCGCTCTACCGGTGTTTTGACCTCATCGGCCAGTTGTTTCACCGTGACTTGCGTCATGCACTTCTCTCCTCAGGCCGCGCCTGTTACTCGAACCAATGGGCTCGGGCGGCCATGATCAACTTGCCGGCACGATCATCGTCAATGCCGTCGATGTCGAGCAGGTCATCTATAGACTGCTCGGCCAGGTCTTCGCGGGTAATTACGCCGCGCACCGCCAGTTCCATCGCCAAATCCTTGTCCATACCCTCAAGCGAGAGCAGGTCTTCGGCCGGATGGGCGTCTGCCAGCTTTTCC
Organism: Pseudomonas lijiangensis; assembly: GCF_018968705.1. Classification (NCBI taxonomy): domain Bacteria; kingdom Pseudomonadati; phylum Pseudomonadota; class Gammaproteobacteria; order Pseudomonadales; family Pseudomonadaceae; genus Pseudomonas; species Pseudomonas lijiangensis. Next base: position 877,803 of record NZ_CP076668.1, on the reverse strand, counting down.
TCAGTAGCGATGGCTTTAGTCAACAAGCGATCCTTGGCACGAGCGCGAAGCTCGTTGACGGTTTCTTCGTCAAAGCCATCGATGTTGAGCATTTCTTCCAGCGGTACGTAGGCAATCTCTTCCAGGCTGGTGAAGCCTTCATCAACCAGCACCTGCGCCAGATCTTCGTCGACTTCCAGCTCGTCGATGAAGTTGCGCAGAATGTCGCCAGTCTCTGCCTGCTGCTTGGCCTGGATGTCCGATTCGGTCATCACGTTCAGGGTCCAGCCAGTCAACTGACTTGCCAGACGCACGTTCTGACCGCCACGACCAATGGCCTGAGCCAGGTTGTCCGCACCAACAGCGATATCCATAGCATGGGCATCTTCATCGACGATGATTGCAGCCACTTCAGCAGGAGACATTGCGTTGATCACGAACTGTGCCGGGTTATCGTCCCAGAGCACGATATCCACACGCTCGCCACCCAACTCGCCGGATACGGCCTGAACACGCGAACCGCGCATGCCGATACAGGCGCCTTGCGGGTCGATTCGTTTGTCCTTGGAGCGAACAGCGATTTTTGCACGCGAACCCGGGTCACGGGAGGCAGCCATCACCTCGATCAGACCTTCGGCAATTTCCGGTACTTCGATACGGAAAAGCTCGATCAGCATTTCCGGCGCAGTACGCGACAGAATCAGCTGTGGGCCGCGGTTTTCAGTGCGGATTTCTTTCAGCAAAGCCCGCAGACGCACACCGACCCGGAAAGTCTCACGGGAGATGATGTCTTCACGAGCCAGCAATGCTTCGGCATTGTTACCCAGGTCAACGATGACATTGTCACGCGTAACCTTTTTGACAGTACCGGAAATGATTTCGCCCAGACGCTCGCGATAGGCATCGACCACCTGAGCACGCTCGGCTTCACGAACCTTCTGCACAATGACTTGCTTGGCGGTCTGCGCAGCAATACGACCGAATTCGATGGACTCGATCTTCTCTTCGATCAGATCGCCAGCGACAGCACCCGGCTTTCTGGCCTGGGCCTGGTCTACAGCCAGCTCGTAAGCCGGATCGTCCAGATCTTCGTCTTCGACCACATTCCAGCGACGGAAAGTCTCGTAGTTACCGGTGTGGCGGTTGATTTCCACACGCAGTTCAACCTCATCTTCAAAACGCTTCTTGGTAGCAGTGGCAAGAGCCAACTCCAGCGCTTCAAAAATTACTCCTGCCGGAACGCCCTTTTCATTGGACACCGACTCAACAACCAGCAGTACTTCTTTGCTCATCGTACGCCTCGCCTTTCGCAAGCCATTGGATCCGCGGGATCCGCTGTATCTGGCACGTCTCAGTCAAACGTGGGAATAATGTTGGCTTTGTCGATCAAGTCGATCGGCAACAGGTATTCGTGATCTTCTACATGCACCACGACATCCTGCTCCTCCACCCCGCGGAGAAGGCCTTGAAAGTTGCGTCGACCATCGAAGGGCGAGCGCAGCTTTATTTTCACTTGTTCCCCAGCGTGCAAAGCAAACTGTTCAAGAGTGAACAGCGGGCGATCCATGCCAGGAGAAGACACTTCAAGCGTGTATTCAGCACTGATGGGATCTTCAACATCCAGAACACCGCTGACCTGGCGACTGACTATTTCGCAGTCCTCCACCAGAACGCCGCCTTCTTTGTCGATATAAATGCGCAGCAGTGAATGTCGGCCCTGGGAAAGAAACTCAATTCCCCAGCATTGATAGCCAAGAGCCTCGACCACCGGGGCCAACAAGGCCTGCAACTGTTCTAGCTTGCTCGACACCTGAACCCCCTCGTGCATGCTTTAGAAATAAAAAAATGGGCAAAAGCCCATCACGAAAACGCCGTTGAACATCGGCGTCATGTACTGTCCAGCTAACAAAAAGCCCCTAGAATAGGGGCTTCGCGAAACTGGTTGCGGGGGCTGGATTTGAACCAACGACCTTCGGGTTATGAGCCCGACGAGCTACCAGACTGCTCCACCCCGCGACAAAGCTGGGGCGGAAGTATACGACTGATCCCCTAAAGAATCAATCCAACATCCACCTACAAGAAAGCCCGCTAGTGCGGGCTATCTTGCTTAATTGGTACCGAGAAGGGGACTCGAACCCCTACACCCTATGGGCACAACCACCTCAAGGTTGCGTGTCTACCAATTCCACCACCTCGGCATTACAACTCTTTTTGGCGACCTCAACGAACATCGCCGAATTCTTTTTTACTTCTGCTCTGGCGCTTGAGGTACGTCAGCTGGAACAACAGCTGGCTTTTGCGCTTCGAGAACCGGAACATCATCTGCTGCCGGTTTTTGTTTCGTTTCCAAAACCGTTGGATCTGGCAAACCTGCTTGATTCAGCCCTTGAGCTTTCTCTTTAGCAAAGTAACCTAACCCCAAGCTGGTTATGAAAAAAGCTGCGGCGAGTATAGCAGTAAACTTACTGAGAAAGGTAGAGGTTCCTTGCCCTCCGAACACAGTATTTGATGCACCTGCTCCGAAAGACGCACCGGCGTCCGCACCTTTACCCTGCTGCAGCAATACCAGGACCACAACGCCCAGAGCACCCAGCAGATGAAAAACGATTACGACTGTTTCCAGCATTTTTTCAGTTTCCCGCGGCGCGACAGATCGCACCGAACTCTTCTGCATTCAGGGAAGCTCCACCAATGAGCCCCCCATCGATATCCGGCATGCTGAACAACTCGACCGCATTGGCCGCCTTCACGCTGCCGCCATAAAGAAGACGCACGCCTTGTGCGACTTCGGAATTCTCTTTCGCCAGTTGCGCGCGAATAGCTGCGTGCACTTCCTGCGCCTGTTGAGGCGAGGCTGTCAGCCCGGTGCCAATGGCCCAGACCGGCTCGTAAGCGATTACTGCATCAACAAATGCACCGATGCCGAATTCAGCGATGATGCTATCGAGCTGTTGCCCGACAACTTCCAGCGTCTGACCCGCTTCGCGCTGCTCAAGGGTTTCCCCTATGCACAACACCGGTATCAGACCGCTCGCCTGAATCGCCGCAAACTTGCGGTTGAGGACATCATCCTGCTCACCAATCAATTGGCGGCGCTCGGAGTGCCCAACCAGAACAAACCTGCAACCTGCATCAGCCAGCTGACTCGACGCTATCTCACCTGTCAGGGCACCTTGCGCTGCCTGAATCGCAGCATCCTGGGCACCAACAGCGATTGACTGACCTTTCAGCCCTTCGATCACCTGGGCGATGTAGAGGCTTGGAGGCATAACCGCGATATCAACATCGCTTGGCAGAACCTGCCCGGCAAGCCCGTCGATCAGCTCAGCGACGCTGGCGCGGGTACCGTGCATCTTCCAGTTACCAGCTACCATAGGGCGACGCATGCTACACCTCGTCGGTCAAAGTGGGCGCAGATGTTACCCAACACTTTCAACACTGGCAAGCCAAAATCAGGCGCAAACTTCAGCAACCAGTTTTGCCAGCTCATCGGCATAGTTTCTGACCTGGGTTTCGTCCTCACCCTCGACCATGACGCGCACCAATGGCTCGGTGCCAGACTTGCGCAACAGAACTCGACCGCGACCCGCCATTTCCGCCGTAACACGGGCACAGGCCTCTTTTACAGACGGATGAGTGACCGGATCCACGCCACCGCCAAAACGGACATTGACCAGAACCTGAGGACACTTGCGCAGCTTCTGACGGATTTCGCACAGGCTGACGCCACGGCGACGCAAGGCAAGCAGTACCTGCAGGGCAGCAATGATTGCGTCACCCGTGGTGGTGTGCTGGAAGCAGACGATGTGACCGGAGTTCTCACCGCCGATCTGCCAGTCACGCTCCAGTAGTTCGGCGATCACATAGCGGTCACCGACATTGGCACGCACGAACGGAATATTCAGCTCGGCCAGCGCCAGCTCAAGACCCAGGTTGCTCATCAGGGTACCGACCACGCCGCCCTGCAGACGACCACGCTCCTGCAAGTCACTGGCAATGATGTACAGCAGCTCGTCGCCATCGACGACCACGCCCGTATGGTCGACCATCAGGACCCGGTCACCATCACCGTCAAAGGCAATGCCCAGATCAGCCTTTTCGGCCACCACGGCAGCTTGCAGCGCTTCCATGTGAGTGGAACCGCAATCCTTGTTGATATTGAGCCCGTCCGGCTGCGCCGACAGTACGACGACCTGAGCACCCAACTCCCGGAAAACGCTTGGAGCCACTTTATAGGTAGCACCATGGGCGCAGTCGATCACCACTTTCAGACCAGCGAAGCTGGTGCTGGTCGGTACACTGCTCTTGCAGAACTCAATGTAACGACCGGCCGCATCGTTGATACGGGAAACCTTGCCGAGCTTCTCGGATTCGGCGACGGTCATCGGCGTATCCAGCAGCTCTTCGATCATCTGCTCGATCTCGTCAGGCAGTTTGGTGCCCTTGCCCGAGAAGAACTTGATGCCGTTGTCGTAATGCGGATTGTGAGAAGCACTGATCACGATGCCCGCTTCGGCATGAAAGGTGCGGGTCAGGTACGCGATAGCCGGTGTCGGCATCGGACCAAGCAGCATGACATCGGCACCGGCAGCCGAAATACCGGCTTCCAGCGCAGACTCGAACATATAACCGGAAATACGAGTGTCCTTGCCGACAAGAATCCGGCAAGCCCCCATGCGACGGAAGGCCATGCCCGCAGCCCAGCCGAGCTTGAGCATGAATTCAGGCGTGATTGGAAACTGCCCTACCCGACCACGAATGCCGTCAGTTCCGAAATACTTTCTTGTAGTCATAAATGCTGCTCCACAGTTTCTTACTCAGCCGATTCGACAGCTGCAATCATGCGCACCACATCAGCCGTTTCGGCGACATCGTGCACACGTAGAATTCGAGCCCCTTTGGCCATCGCCAGAGCAGCCAATGCCAGGCCGCCGTACAGGCGCTCCCCGACGGGACGCCCCAGCACGGCACCGATCATGCTTTTTCGCGACACCCCGACCAGCAGCGGACGCCCCAGGGAATGCAGGACCTCCATGTGCTTGAACAGGCTCAGGTTGTGATCCAGCGTCTTGGCAAAACCGAAACCGGGATCAAGGATGATCCGCTCACGCTCGATACCTGCCGCCGCACACTGAGTCATTCGCTCCTGCAAAAAGGCACTAACCTCGCCCACCAGATCGGTATAACGCGGGTCATCCTGCATATTGCCCGGCTCGCCAAGCATGTGCATCAGGCACACCGGCAAACCTGTCCGGGCGGCAGCCTCCAGGGCGCCGGGACGCCCCAGCGAGCGCACATCGTTGATGAGCCCTGCCCCGAGACGAGCCGTTTCGAGCATCACCTCAGGCGTCGAGGTATCCACCGAGACAATGACGTCGAGTTCGCGGCCGATAGCTTCTACTACCGGCGCGACCCGTTCAAGCTCCTCGACAGGAGAAACAGGAGGCGCGCCAGGACGAGTTGACTCGCCACCGACATCGATCAGGGTTGCACCCGCCAGCACCATGGCCTCGGCATGACGCAAGGCAGCATCGAGCTGACTGTAACGACCGCCATCCGAGAATGAGTCTGGAGTTGCGTTGAGAATGCCCATCACGTGCGTACGGGCCAAATCAAGAACCCGGTTGCCGCAAGGCAACCGGGTCGGGTACAGCGTAGAAGTCATGTCAGACCTTAATGTTCAGCAGCAGGACCGCCGATCGGGGCTTCCGGGCGGGCATCCGGTACAGGCGTGCCTTTGGTACCCGAACCGCCTTCCCAGTCCCGCGGCTCACGCGGAGGTCGGCCTGCCATGATGTCATCGATCTGATCCGAATCGATGGTCTCATATTTCATGAGCGCATCAGCCATCGCATCCAGCTTGTCACGGTTGTCAGTGAGAAGCTGTTTGGCGGTGTTGTAGCTGTGATCGATGATGCTGCGAACTTCCAGATCGATCAGCTTGGCGGTGTCGCCAGAGAAGTTCGAGTTCTGGCTGCCGCCACGACCCAGGTAACCTGAATCCTCATCTTCGGAATACATCAACGGACCGAGTTTCTCCGACAACCCCCACTTGGTCACCATGTTCCGGGCAATCTGGCTTGCACGCATGATGTCGTTGGAAGCGCCGGTGGTCACACCGTCGAAGCCCAGGGTCATTTCCTCGGCAATACGACCGCCGTACAGGGAACAGATCTGACTGACCAGAGCACGCTTGGACAGGCTGTAGCGATCTTCTTCCGGCAGGAACATGGTCACACCCAGCGCACGACCACGCGGGATGATCGACACCTTGTAGACCGGATCATGCTCAGGCACCAGACGACCCACGATAGCGTGACCGGCTTCGTGGTAGGCAGTGTTCTGTTTTTCCTTCTCGGACATGACCATGCTCTTGCGCTCGGCGCCCATCATGATCTTGTCTTTGGCCAGCTCGAATTCCTTCATTTCGACAATGCGCTTGCCGGCACGGGCTGCGAACAGGGAAGCCTCATTGACCAGGTTGGCAAGGTCGGCACCCGAGAAGCCCGGTGTACCACGAGCGATGACCGCAGGATTCACATCCTCGCCCATCGGCACTTTACGCATGTGAACCTTGAGAATCTGCTCGCGACCACGAATGTCCGGCAGACCTACAACCACCTGGCGGTCGAAACGACCTGGACGCAGCAAGGCCGGATCCAGTACGTCAGGACGGTTGGTAGCCGCGATGACAATGATGCCATCGTTCATTTCAAAGCCGTCCATCTCGACCAGCAACTGGTTGAGAGTCTGCTCGCGCTCATCATGACCACCACCCATGCCGGCGCCACGATGGCGACCCACGGCATCGATTTCGTCGATGAAGATGATGCACGGAGCGTGTTTCTTGGCTTGTTCGAACATGTCACGGACACGGCTTGCACCGACACCCACGAACATTTCGACAAAGTCGGAACCGGAAATGGTGAAGAACGGCACTTTCGCTTCGCCGGCAATTGCCTTGGCAAGCAGGGTCTTACCGGTACCCGGAGGACCGACCATCAGCACGCCGCGAGGAATACGACCGCCCAGGCGCTGGAACTTGCCCGGATCACGCAAGAACTCGACGAGCTCGCCCACTTCTTCCTTGGCTTCATCACAACCCGCCACATCGGCCAGGGTCGTCTTCACCTGATCTTCGGAAAGCAGGCGCGCCTTGCTCTTGCCGAAACTCATCGGGCCGCCCTTGCCGCCCGCGCCACCTTGCATCTGGCGCATGAAGAACATGAACACGGCAATGATGACCAGGATCGGGAAGCTGGCTACCAGCAACTGGGTCCAGATGCTCTGCTGTTCAGGCTGTTTGCCTTCGACAACTACATTGTTATCGACCAGATCACCGATCAGACCGTTGTCTGCAATGGCTGGACGAATGGTCTTGAAGGTGTCGCCATCACTGCGCTTGCCTGTAATGACAGCGCCGTCCACGGAAACCTTCTCGACCTTGCCATCCTTGACCTGCTGGATGAACTCGGAGTAGTTGAGGGTCTGCGGCTCGTTAGGGCTGGAGAAGTTGTTCATCACCGTCACCAGGACTGCCGCGATGATCAACCACAGGATCAAATTCTTTGCCATATCGTTCAATTAGCTACCCTCTGAAGCAAGCTCCACGCAGGAAGCGTGCCTCGCATGATATTCACCGGCCTAACTTACTACAGAACCTACAGATGTGGCAGGCACCGTCTGTAACCCTTTGTGAAACTTTGACTACATGATGGTCATACATGCGCCATCAGCATAGCCATTTGAAAAAACCTATCGACTGCCCTCAAAGACGCTCATCGCTGGCAGCGCCTTCGACTGCGCGAAAACCGCGAGCCAGCAGATATTGCTCACGGGACCTGTCGCGCGACGACAATGGCTTGCGCATCTGCACCTTGTCGAACAGCTTGCGAATATCCTTGTGGTACACATCGAAGCCTTCACCCTGGAAGACCTTGATCAGAAAATCGCCACCCGGACGCAAGACCCGGCCGGCAAGATCCAGAGCCAGCTCGCAGAGAAACATTGCCCGTGGCATGTCCACTGCGCTCAATCCACTCATATTGGGGGCCATATCGGAAATCACAAGGTCTACCTGTGTATTACCTACAGCTTCCAGAATCTGAGCGAGAACGGCGTCCTCGGTGAAGTCACCCTTGATGAAGGTCACATCGGGGATGCTGTCCATCTCCAGGATATCGGACGCAATCAGGCGACCCTGACCACCAATCAGACGACTGGTCACCTGCGACCACCCGCCTGGAGCCGCGCCCAGGTCGATGACCGTCATGCCCGGACGGATGATTTTGTCCTTCTCCTGGATCTCCAGAAGCTTGTAGCTGGCACGGGAACGGTAGCCGTCCTTCTGCGCCATTTTGACGTATTTGTCATCAAAGTGTTCTTTGAGCCAGTTATGGCTTGTCTTGGAACGGGCCACGGGGCACCTCAAAAATAAAACGAGTCGTGATTAACTGGGCGGTCCCGGACTCGCTCGGGTAAACTGGCCGCCGCTTTTTTACAAGATCAGACGCAGGGGTCAGATTATGCCGCTCACTCAAGAGCAGAAGAAACAATACAAATCCATTGGCCACCATCTGAAACCAGTATTGATAGTGGCTGACAATGGTTTGACTGAAGGTGTGCTCGCCGAACTCGAGCGCGCACTGAGCGATCACGAGCTGATCAAGATCAAACTCAATATCCTCGATCGCGAAAGCCGCCTCCAGACCATTGCAGAACTCTGCAAGGCCGGTTCAGCGGACCTCGTACAGGTCATCGGCAAAATGGCGCTGATCTATCGCAAGAACCCAAAGGTAAACAAGCAACTGTCCAACGTCCACCGCGCAAGCTGATTTTAAAAGCCAGGGCGCCTTCAGCGCGCCCTGCTGCTCCTTCCCGGCACCGGCTGCAAGACCAGCAACAAGCCGCTCAACGCCAGCACAAGATAACTCAGCAGTTGCCAGTGCAATGCCCCGGCAAACCAGTGCCGCAGCACGTAATAGGCCGCTGACGACAACAATGCAATTGAAAGCAATTGCCCGCGAAAATCCCGCCAGACACTTGCCAGACGCTCGAAGCGAACCAGCAACGCCAGTTGCAACACCACACAGACTGCCGCAAAAGCTACCAGCAGAGCACTTGCACGGTTGGCGAACTGATCGATGAACAGCGGCGCAAGACCTGTCTGATCGAGCACCGCCAATGTCGCCAGGTGCAAAAGGACCAGCCCGCCTACCCATAAGGTCTGGACAAGCTGCCAGACTATTGCGCCCGCTGGAAACGGGCGCAACCCATCAAACGTGACGGACTTCAACGATCTCGTACTCGATGACACCGCTAGGCGTTTTCACCGTCACTACATCGCCCTCTTCCTTAGCAATCAAGGCGCGGGCGATAGGCGAACCAACGGAAATCTTGCCCAGTTTGATGTCGGCCTCATCTTCACCCACGATCTGATAGGTCACAGACTCGTCGGTTTCAACGTTGGCGATCTGGACAGTCGTCCCGAAAATCACCTTCCCGGTATGAGGAATGGTGGTGACGTCGATGATGACCGCATTCTGCATGCGGCCTTCGATATCACGGATCCGCGCCTCGACCATACCCTGCTGCTCGCGGGCAGCATGGTATTCGGCGTTTTCCTTGAGGTCGCCCAGCTCACGCGCAGTACCGATGTCCTGGCTGAGTTTTGGACGAACCACCTTGGTCAGATGCGTCAACTCTTCTTCCAGGGCGCGTGCGCCCTGGACAGTCATTGGGTATTTGATCATGCCTTCAGTCCTGCATGTAGATCCTGCAAGCGACGCACGGTCTTTTCCGGACCGAACTTGAGCGCTTCGCAGATGGCTTCGCCTGCAGCAATAGTAGTGGTGCAGTAAATCTTGTGCTGCAAGGCGTTACGACGAATGGAGTAGGAGTCAGCGATGGACTGACGGCCTTCGGTGGTGTTGATGATCAGAGTGACTTCGTCATTCTTGATCATGTCGACCACGTGCGGACGGCCTTCGGTCACCTTGTTGACGCGACGGACCTTCAGACCAGCAGCTTCGATCAGCTTGGCCGTACCGGCGGTCGCCACGATCTCGAAACCGAGGTTGATCAGGTCGCGAGCAACGCCAGCCACCAGAGGCTTGTCGTCATTGCGCACGCTGATGAATGCAGTACCGCCTGTCGGCAGAATCTCGCTGGCGCCAACCTGGGCCTTGGCAAAGGCTTCACCGAAGGTGTCGCCCACGCCCATCACTTCACCGGTCGATTTCATCTCCGGGCCGAGGATCGGGTCAACGCCCGGGAACTTGGCGAACGGGAAGACCGCTTCTTTCACGCTGTAGAAGTTAGGAATGATTTCCTTGGTGAAACCCAGCTCTTTCAGGGTTTTACCCGCCATGACGCGAGCAGCGATCATCGCCAGGGAAACACCGATGCACTTGGACACGAAAGGCACGGTACGGGATGCACGCGGGTTCACTTCGATGACGTAGATGTCTTCGCCTTGCAGCGCCAGCTGAACGTTCATCAGACCGACAACGCCCAGCTCCAGAGCCATTTTCTTGACCTGTTCGCGCATCTCGTCCTGGATGTGAGCCGGCAGCGAGTAAGGCGGCAGCGAACATGCGGAGTCACCGGAGTGAACGCCCGCCTGCTCGATGTGTTGCATGATTGCGCCGATCACGACATCGGTGCCATCGCAGACAGCATCGACGTCCATTTCGATGGCGCAGTTCAGGAAGTGGTCCAGCAGGACCGGGCTATCGTTGGAAACCTGAACGGCTTCACGCAGGTAGCGCTTGAGCTCTTCTTCCTGGTAGACGATTTCCATCGCCCGGCCGCCCAGCACGTAGGACGGACGCACAACCAGCGGGTAACCGATTTTTGCAGCAGCGCGAATGGCTTCGTCTTCGCTGCGCACAGTGGCGTTTGGCGGCTGACGCAGGTTCAGGCGCTCAACCATCTGCTGGAAGCGCTCACGGTCTTCTGCACGGTCGATGGCGTCAGGGCTGGTGCCGATGATCGGCACGCCAGCAGCTTCCAGGGCGCGAGCCAGTTTCAGAGGCGTCTGACCGCCGTACTGGACGATCACGCCTTTAGGCTTCTCGACGCGCACGATTTCCAGAACGTCTTCCAGAGTGACAGGTTCGAAGTACAGACGGTCGGACGTGTCGTAGTCGGTAGAAACGGTTTCCGGGTTGCAGTTGACCATGATGGTCTCGTAACCGTCGTCGCGCAGCGCCAGAGCCGCGTGTACGCAGCAGTAGTCGAACTCGATGCCCTGGCCGATGCGGTTAGGACCGCCACCCAGGATCATGATCTTGTCGCGAGTCGACGGGTTGGCTTCGCACTCTTCCTCGTACGTCGAGTACAGGTAAGCGGTGTCGGTCGCGAACTCGGCAGCGCAGGTGTCGACGCGCTTGTAGACCGGGAACACTTCCAGCTTCTGACGGTGAGTACGCAGGTTCTTCTCGGTAACGCCCAGCAGCTTGGCCAGACGCGCATCGGAGAAGCCCTTGCGCTTGAGGCGGAACATCAGATCACGATCGATGGCCGAAAGCCCCAGGGTCTTGACCTTCTCTTCTTCCTTGATCAGATCTTCGATCTGCACCAGGAACCAAGGGTCGATCATGTTCATTTCGAAGATTTCTTCGACGGTCAGGCCGGCACGGAAAGCATCGGCGACGTACCAGATGCGCTCGGCGCCCGGAACGGTCAGCTCGCGCTTGAGGGTGCTCATGCTTTCCGGATGGCTCAGATCCAGCTTTGGATCAAGGCCGCAGACGCCGACTTCCAGACCGCGCAGGGCTTTCTGCAGGGATTCCTGGAAGGTACGGCCGATAGCCATGACTTCACCGACCGACTTCATCTGAGTGGTCAGGCGAGCGTCGGCCTTGGAGAACTTCTCGAAAGCAAAGCGCGGCAGCTTGGTCACGACGTAGTCGATGGACGGCTCGAAGGACGCCGGGGTCTTGCCACCGGTGATGTCGTTCTGCAGTTCGTCGAGGGTGTAGCCGACTGCCAGCTTGGCAGCGACCTTGGCAATCGGGAAACCGGTAGCCTTGGAGGCCAGCGCGGAGGAGCGGGAAACCCGTGGGTTCATCTCGATCACGACCATGCGGCCAGTGTCCGGGCAGATACCGAACTGCACGTTGGAACCGCCGGTTTCAACGCCGATCTCGCGCAGAACAGCCAGCGAGGCGTTACGCAGGATCTGGTATTCCTTGTCCGTCAGGGTCTGTGCTGGCGCAACAGTGATCGAGTCACCGGTGTGCACGCCCATCGGGTCGAAGTTTTCGATGGAGCAGACAATGATGCAGTTGTCCTTCTTGTCACGGACAACTTCCATTTCGTACTCTTTCCAGCCGATCAGCGATTCGTCGATCAGCAGCTCTTTGGTCGGAGAAAGGTCCAGACCACGCGCACAGATTTCTTCGAATTCTTCACGGTTGTAAGCGATACCACCACCGGTGCCGCCCATGGTGAACGATGGGCGGATGATGCAAGGGAAGCCCAGCTTTTCGAGAACGGCGTTGGCTTCTTCCATGGAATGGGCGATGCCGGAGCGCGGGCATTCCAGACCGATGGATTTCATGGCCTTGTCGAAGCGAGAACGGTCTTCAGCCTTGTCGATGGTGTCGGCATTGGCGCCGATCATTTCAACGCCGAACTTCTCCAGAACGCCTTCGCGCTCCAGATCCAGTGCGCAGTTGAGTGCGGTCTGGCCGCCCATGGTTGGGAGCACGGCATCCGGACGCTCTTTTTCGATGATCTTGGCAACGGTCTGCCACTTGATCGGCTCGATGTAGGTCGCGTCGGCCATGGCCGGGTCGGTCATGATGGTCGCCGGGTTGGAGTTCACCAGGATGACGCGGTAGCCCTCTTCGCGCAGAGCCTTGCAGGCCTGGGCGCCGGAGTAGTCGAATTCACAGGCCTGGCCGATCACGATGGGGCCGGCGCCGAGAATCAGGATGCTTTTAATATCTGTACGTTTTGGCATGGGTTGTCACTCAAATCCGTAGGTCAGTCGGCAAGCCGTCTTGAACATTTCTTTGCGGTGCCTGGGTGGCGACGACCGGATTCATCATCCGGGGCCACCCTGGGCACGTGCTTACTACATTCTCAAGGCAACCGGTCAGCGACGCTTGGCCATGGCTTCGATAAAGCGATCAAACAGAGGGGCAACGTCATTCGGGCCCGGGCTTGCTTCAGGGTGACCCTGGAAGCTGAACGCGCTCTTGTCGGTGCGCTCGATACCTTGCAGGGTCCCGTCGAACAGCGACTTGTGGATGGCGCGAACGTTGCCTGGCAGGGTCGACTCATCAACCGCAAAACCGTGGTTCTGGCTGGTGATCATGACGACGCCGGTGTCCAGGTCCTGGACCGGGTGGTTGGCACCGTGGTGGCCGTGACCCATTTTTACCGTCTTGGCGCCGGAAGCCAGAGCCAGCAACTGGTGACCCAGGCAGATACCGAAAACCGGAATTTCGGTTTCCAGGACTTCCTTGATGGCCTTGATGGCGTAGTCGCATGGCTCTGGGTCGCCAGGGCCGTTGGACAGGAAAACACCGTCCGGGCTGTAGGCCAGTACATCGCTGGCAGGCGTTTGCGCCGGAACCACGGTCACGCGGCAACCGCGCTCGACCAGCATGCGCAGGATGTTGACCTTGACGCCGTAGTCGTAGGCCACGACGTGGTACGGCAGCTCGGCAGCGGCGATTTCAGGGTGGCTGTCGGTTTTCAGGCTCCAGACACTGGAACGCCACTCATAGCTGTCCTTGGTGCTGACCACTTTGGCCAGATCCATGCCCTTGAGGCCCGGGAAGCCGCGAGCGGCTGCGATTGCGGCCTCTTCGGAAATGTTGTCACCGGCGATGATGCAGCCGTTCTGTGCGCCTTTCTCACGCAGGATGCGGGTCAGACGACGGGTATCGATACCTGCGATGGCAACAACGTTGTTGGCCTTGAGGTATTCGTCCAGAGGCTGCTTGTTACGCCAGTTGCTGGAGACCAGAGGCAGGTCACGAATAACCAGGCCTGCGGACCATACGCGATTCGACTCGGCGTCTTCAGGCGTGGTGCCTGTGTTGCCGATGTGCGGGTAAGTCAGAGTAACGATTTGCTGGGCATAGGAAGGATCGGTAAGGATTTCCTGATAGCCGGTCATTGCGGTGTTGAACACCACCTCACCAACGGTCTGGCCGTCGGCTCCAATGGCTTCGCCGCGAAAAATGCTGCCATCAGCAAGGGCAAGTATGGCTGGCTTAGTCAAGAAGACCTCCCGTAAATAAAGCCTGAAAGGGCGTTCGCAGGTTGCAAAAAAGCGGAATGACGTAGATACGTCACCCCGCTTTCTTATAGATTCATCTGCGCGCTTTTAGTGGACACACTAAAGCTGTAGCTTACAGAAAAAGCCTTTTTGGGTCTACCACCAATGAGCCCGAAAACCCACGGAATGCGACAAGGCTGAATCCGGCACTCACAATCAACGCAGCTCCAGCACGTCCTGCATGTCATAAAGACCAGGAGCCTTGCCATCGAGCCACATGGCGGCCCGGACAGCACCCTTGGCAAATGTCATGCGACTGGAAGCCTTGTGAGTGATTTCGACGCGCTCGCCATCGGCAGCGAACAGAACCGTATGATCGCCCACGATATCGCCAGCCCTGATGGTCGCAAAACCAATGGTCTGACGATCACGAGCACCGGTCTGGCCTTCACGGCTATGGACAGCGACCTTTTCCAGATCACGACCCAACGCCTCGGCAACCACCTCACCCATGCGCAATGCCGTGCCCGAAGGCGCATCGACCTTGTGACGATGGTGAGCCTCGGTGATTTCGATATCGACGTCGTCACCCAGCACACGAGCAGCCGTATCCAGCAGCTTCAGGCAGAGGTTCACACCCACGCTGAAGTTGGCAGCAAAGACGATAGGAATCTCTTTCGCCGCCTCAACCAGTTGCAGCTTCTCTTCAGCACTGAAGCCCGTGGTGCCGATGATCATGGCCTTGCCCGCCTTGCGGCAGAAAGCCAGATTCTTGAGCGTCACCGTAGGGTGCGTGAAGTCGATCAACACGTCGAAGTCATCGGCAACCCGGGCAACATCACCCGACAACGGCACGCCGATACGACCCAGTGCAGCCAGCTCTCCGGCATCAGCACCTACCAGCGTGCTGTCCGGACGATCGATGGCAGCCGTCAGCCCCGCACCCGGCGCCGACAGAACCGCTTCGATCAAAGTCTTACCCATGCGCCCGGCGGCGCCTACCACAGCAATACGTCGCATAACCTTCTCCTGCCCAGTCAGCCCTTACAAGTCACCGAAGAAACGCTTCACACCCTCGAACCAGCCACTGGCTTTCGGAGAGTGAGAGTCGTCGCCTTCAAGCGAAGTACGGAACTCTTCGAGCAGTTCACGCTGACGCTTGCCAAGATTGACCGGCGTTTCAACCGCAACACGACACATCAGGTCGCCAGCACCGCCGCCACGCACCGGAGCAACACCCTTGCCACGCAAGCGGAACTGCTTGCCGGTCTGAGTGCCCTCAGGAATCTTCAACTTGACCCGACCATCCAGCGTCGGCACTTCAAGCTCGCCACCCAGCGCCGCATCAGTGAAGCTGATCGGCACCTCGCAATACAGGTGCTTGCCGTCGCGCTGGAAAATGGCGTGTTCACGCACATTGATCACAACGTACAGATCACCGGTCGGCCCGCCCTGGGAACCCACTTCGCCTTCGCCGGACAGACGAATACGGTCACCGGTATCGACGCCTGGCGGCACCTTGACCGACAGGGTCTTGGACTCTTCGACACGACCTTCGCCATGGCACGAATCGCACGGATCGGAAATGATCTTGCCGTGACCATGACAACGAGGACAGGTCTGCTGCACGGAGAAGAACCCCTGCTGCATGCGCACCTGACCAATACCGCCACACGTCGGGCACGTGACCGGCGAAGAACCCTTCTTCGCGCCGCTGCCATCGCAAGGTTTGCAGTTGACCAGCGTCGGAACACGGATATTCACGGTCGTACCGCGAACCGCTTCTTCGAGGTCCAGTTCCAGGGTGTAACGCAGATCGCTGCCGCGCTGTGCGCCGCCACGACCGCCGCCACCACGGCCACCCCCAAAGAAGTCGCTGAACACGTCACCGAAAATATCGGAGAAGTTCGCACCGCCAGCGCCACCGCCGAAACCACCGCCACCCATGCTCGGATCTATGCCGGCGTGACCGTACTGATCGTATGCAGCACGCTTGCTGGCATCGGACAGAACTTCATAGGCCTCGTTGGCCTCTTTGAAAGACTCTTCCGCAGCCTTGTCATCAGGGTTGCGGTCAGGGTGATGCTTCATCGCAAGGCGGCGATAAGCCTTCTTCAGCTCAGCCTCGCTGGCACCCCGCTCCACCCCCAACACTTCGTAATAATCACGCTTTGCCATAATTCTTCCGCACTCTTGAGGACGTTCGGCAAAACCCTCCTGAGCCTTGCCAAACTCGTTGAGCCCCATACAGGCCCGGACCCAACTCACGTCAATTCAACGATCCTGGTCTTGTTTAGACAGCCAGTTGCCTGACCGAGAAAGCGGCAGAACGAATCGCCACGCAGGAGCATGACGACCTTGCCACAAGGCATACGGGCCATGACCCGAACGCCGGAATTTTGCCTGTTCCAGACACGCCAACGCGGGAGCAAGCTCCCGCGCGGCGACATCCTACCAGCCACCGCTCGGAACGGGTCAACTGGCTTTCAAGCAAGCCTGCGCTTACTTGTTGTCTTTCACTTCTTCGAACTCGGCATCGACTACGTCGTCAGCCTTGGCTTTTTCTTCAGCAGGCTTGGCAGCCGCTTCCGGGTTTTCAGCCTGCTCGGCGTACATTTTCTGAGCGATTGGCGCGGAAACCTTGGACAGCTCTTCGATCCTGGCTTCGATTGCAGCCTTGTCGTCGCCTTTCACGGCAGCTTCCAGAGCAACCAGAGCAGCCTCGACAGCGGTCTTCTCTTCTGCGGTCACTTTGTCGCCAGCATCGCTGATCATCTTGCGAGTCGAGTGAACCAGTGCATCACCCTGGTTACGGGCAGATGCCAGCTCTTCGAACTTGCGGTCTTCTTCGCTGTTGGCTTCAGCGTCGCGGATCATCTGCTGGATTTCTTCATCCGACAGACCCGAGTTGGCCTTGATCACGATGGACTGCTGCTTGCCAGTCGCCTTGTCTTTCGCGCCTACGTGCAGGATGCCGTTGGCATCGATGTCGAAGGTCACTTCGATCTGTGGAACGCCACGTGGAGCTGGTGGAATCTCGGCCAGGTCGAACTTGCCCAGGGACTTGTTCTGACCGGCTTGCTTACGCTCACCCTGCAGCACGTGAATGGTTACAGCGCTCTGGTTGTCATCGGCAGTCGAGAACACTTGCGATTTCTTGGTAGGAATCGTGGTGTTTTTCTCGATCAGCGCAGTCATCACGCCGCCCATGGTTTCGATACCCAGAGTCAGCGGGCTGACGTCCAGCAGCAGAACGTCCTTGACGTCACCAGCCAGTACCGCGCCCTGGATGGCAGCACCCATTGCAACCGCTTCGTCAGGGTTGACGTCCTTGCGAGCTTCCTTACCGAAGAACTCGGTTACCAGCTTCTGAACCAGCGGCATACGAGTCTGGCCACCGACCAGGATCACGTCGTTGATCGAACCGATGTCGATACCGGCATCTTTCAGAGCGATACGGCAAGGCTCGATGGTGCGCTGAACCAGGTCTTCAACCAGCGATTCCAGCTTGGAGCGCGAGATTTTCACGTTCAAGTGCTTAGGACCGGTAGCGTCTGCAGTGATGTACGGCAGGTTGACGTCGGTCTGCATGCTGGAAGACAGCTCGATCTTGGCTTTTTCAGCAGCTTCTTTCAGACGCTGCATTGCCAGCGGGTCACCCTTGAGGTTCATGCCGCTTTCTTTCTTGAATTCGTCGACGAGGTAGTCGATCAGACGAATGTCGAAGTCCTCACCACCCAGGAAGGTGTCGCCGTTGGTTGCCAGCACTTCGAACTGGTGCTCGCCGTCAACTTCAGCGATTTCGATGACCGACACGTCAAAAGTACCGCCACCCAGGTCATAAACGATGACAGTGTGGTCGCCCTTCGCTTTGTCCATACCGTAAGCCAGAGCAGCTGCGGTTGGTTCGTTGATGATGCGTTTTACGTCCAGACCCGCGATGCGACCGGCATCCTTGGTAGCCTGACGCTGGCTGTCGTTGAAGTAGGCCGGAACGGTGATGACCGCTTCGGTGACTGTCTCGCCGAGGTAGTCTTCGGCGGTCTTCTTCATTTTCTTCAGGATTTCGGCAGAAATCTGAGGAGGAGCCATCTTCTGGCCATTTACTTCAACCCAGGCGTCGCCGTTGTCAGCCTTGGCAATCTTGTACGGAACCATCTGGATGTCTTTCTGTACGACGTCTTCTTCAAAACGACGACCGATCAGACGCTTTACTGCGTACAGAGTGTTGTGCGGGTTGGTCACCGCCTGACGCTTGGCCGACTGACCGACGAGGATTTCGCCGTCGTTGGCGTAAGCAATGATCGAAGGGGTGGTACGAGCGCCTTCAGCGTTCTCGATAACCTTGACGTTGCCGTTTTCCAGAATAGAGACGCAGGAGTTGGTGGTCCCCAGGTCAATACCGATAATCTTGCCCATCTTTTGACTCTCCCGAAACTTTTGATTTGGTTGCCGCAACTGCGTTTACAAATTGCGGTAGCTCTTAAACGCTTGGCCTATAAATGGGGGCCAGACAGCCGATTTCAAGCCTGCTCATCAATTGATGGCGAAACAGGCGACGGTGCCTTGCTGACCACGACCATGGCCGGACGCAGCAGACGACCGTTGAGCTGATAACCCTTCTGGAACACTTTCAGAACAGTGTTTGGTTCAACATCCGCGCTTTCCTGCATGGCCATTGCCTGATGATGCTCGGCATTGAATGGCTGGCCGTGCGGATCGATGGCCTCCAGCTGATAACGCTTGAGGGTGTCGTTGAACATCTTGAGCGTCAGCTCGATACCTTCACGCATCGGACGGATGCTTTCGTCGTCCGGGCTGGACAGATCCAGACCACGCTCCAGGCTGTCGACGATAGGCAGCAGATCGCCTGCGAACTTCTCAAGAGCGAATTTGTGCGCCTTTTCCACATCCTGTTCTGCACGACGACGTACGTTCTGCAGATCCGCAGCTACACGCAGGGACTGATCCTGAGCCGCTGCCAGTTGCTCTTCGAGCACCTGCACACGAGTTGCAAGATCGTCACCCGAAGCTGTCTCGCCAGCCTGGTCCTGGTTCTGCGCATCCAGATTCTGTTCGTCAGCCATAGTGTTCTCCTCTCAAAAACGTCCGCGAACCCATCTCGCGCTTCTGCCCCCCTATATGGGAACGGATTTTCAGGCTTCAAGGGCTCGGCATGATGGATATGTGCATTGCCTGAAATTTTTCCGCGTGTCGCACACACAGAACGGAGCGGTTTTCATCGCCATCCGGACTAAAAAAGCGTGCAACCCGATCAAAACGAGCTAAACCCAAGCATTGTCAGAACCAAATAAAACACTGTATAAATAACCAGACAAATCGCTTGGGAGCCACTCCATGCTGGTGCACCTTTCCGTACATAACTACGCCATCGTCGAACACCTTGATCTTGAACTGGATCGAGGCATGAGCGTAATCACTGGCGAAACCGGTGCCGGCAAGTCGATCATGCTCGACGCCCTGGGCCTGACGCTCGGCGATCGCGCTGACAGTGGCGTCGTTCGTCCCGGCGCCGACAAGGCCGACATCCTGGCCACCTTCGATCTGGCCGATATTCCCGAAGCGCAGGCCTGGCTCAAAGAGCGCGACCTGGATAACGACGGCCCGTGCATCCTGCGGCGAGTCATTACCGCCGAAGGGCGCTCACGCGCCTACATCAATGGCACGCCCTGCCCTCAAGGCGACCTCAAGGCCCTGGGCGAACTGCTGATCGACATCCACAGCCAGCATGAACACCAGTCGCTGCTGAAAACCGATACCCACAGACGCCTGCTGGACGAATACGCCGGCGCCACCGAGCTGGCGCGTCAGGTCCAACTGGCCGCCCAACGCTGGCGCCAGACCCGTCAGGAGCTGGAGCGGCTTTCCAACTCCGGCGACGAGCAGCGCGCACGGCATCAATTGCTCAGCTATCAACTGGAAGAGCTGGAAAGCCTGAGCCTGGGTGAGAACGAGCTGGAGCAGCTCGAGCAGGAACACAAGAACCTGACCAACGCCGAAAGCCTGCTGAGCATTTGCCGTCAGGTCGTGGAGCAATGCAGCGAGAGCGATTCGGGCAATGTGCTGAATGCATTGACCGCCAGCCTGAACCGCCTGGGCAGCATCAACAATTCACCCACAGCCCTGAGCGAAGCCACCGGCCTGCTGTCCAGCGCACAGATCCAGATAGAAGAAGCCGTCGGCGAACTGAATCGTTTCCTGGATCACTTCGACGCCGACCCGGCCCGCCTGCAACAGCTCGAAGAGCGCCTGGACAGCATCTACACACTGGCTCGCAAACACCGCATCCAGCCAACCGAGCTGAGCGAACTGCAACAGAAGCTGCTGGATGAAATTGAAACCCTGAATGCCAACGACGAATCCATCGAGCGACTTGAGCACGAACTGGCTTCCTTTGCCCGTCACTATCAGGAAAAAGCCAGAGAGCTGAGCGATTTTCGCCAGCGCGCCGCAAACCAGCTGGCCGGCGCCGTGGAGGAAGAAATCCACCGACTGGGCATGCCCGGCGGGCGGTTCACCATAGAACTGAAACCCAACTCCGGCAGCGACCTGCTGCCCCATGGCCTTGAACAGGTCGAACTGCTGGTCAGCGCCAACCCGGGTCAGCCACTCAAGGCATTGGCCAAGGTGGCCTCCGGGGGCGAGCTGTCACGCATCAGCCTCGCCATTCAGGTGATTACCGCACAGACCTCCCGCGTACCGACGCTGGTATTCGACGAAGTGGATGTGGGTATCGGTGGCCCGACAGCCGAGATTGTCGGCCAGTTGCTGCGCCGACTGGGTGAGCGCGGGCAAGTGATGACCGTGACCCACCTGCCGCAGGTAGCAGCGCAGGGCCATCAGCATTTGTTCGTGCACAAGGTCAGAGGCAGCGACGCGACCCGCACCGCCGTCTCCAAACTCAACAAGAACGAACGTATAGAAGAAGTGGCGCGCATGCTCGGCGGCATCGACCTGACCAAGGAATCCCTGGCACACGCGAAGAAAATGGTCATCACAGCCAAAAACTGATGACCCATGAAGCACAAAGGCGACCCTGAGGTCGCCTTTGTCGTCTCTGGCTTAAGCCTTCTTGTTACGAACGTAGAGCACAAGATTGTGATCGACCAGATCGTAACCATGTCTCTCGACGATAGCCTTTTGCAGCTTCTCGATTTCTTCGTCGAAGAACTCGATCACCTCGCCGGACTCCACATTGACCATATGGTCGTGGTGGCCGCCATCAGCCAGCTCGAACACAGCATGACCGCCGTCGAAATTGTGGCGAACCACCAATCCAGCAGCTTCAAACTGAGTCAGAACACGGTAGACCGTGGCCAGACCGACATCCTCGCTAGCCTCCATCAGCGCCTTGTAGACATCTTCGGCACTCATGTGGCGCTGCTCGGCAGAATCGAGCATTTGAAGGATTTTGACCCGTGGTAAGGTCACCTTAAGTCCTGCTTTACGTAGTTCGCTATTTTCAACCATGGTCAGCTTTCTCGCAGACGCTGCTTCGCAGCTTCTCTTAATGCAGGTATGATCCGGGTTTACGTTGTCCCAGCCAAGATAGTGGAAGTCGCCCACCGATGCAAAACACCAAGCTCTTGCTAACCAGTTTCACCCTTGTGGGACTGCTCGCACTCGCCGGTTGTTCATTCCCCGGGGTTTACAAAATCGACATCCAACAGGGAAATGTCGTCACGCAGGACATGATAGACCAGTTACGTCCCGGAATGACCCGGCGGCAAGTACGGTTTATCATGGGCAACCCTCTGCTGACCGACACATTTCACACTGATCGCTGGGACTACCTGTACAGCCTGCAGCCTGGTGGCGGTGAACGCCAGCAGGAGCGCGTCAGCCTGATCTTCAACGGTAACGATCAACTGGTCAGCCTGTCCGGCGACTTCATGCCCGGCGTAAGCCGCGATGAAGCCATTCTCGGCAACAGCAGCAACCAGACAGTTCCAGCTGAAAACCAGCCACAACAAGCACCCGAAGCGCCAGCCAAGCCAGGCTCGCTGCTGGACCAGATCCAGAAGGACGTGGACAGTGTCGAAACTGTTCCGGTGCCTGTGCAGGAACCCCTGGAAACAACTCCGCATTAATCGGAAACGTTTTCCACAAAAAAGCCCGGCATGCCGGGCTTTTTGCTGTCTGCCGATCTAAGAAATCAGGGCATGGCGTAATGCCGATCAGTTAAGGCACAAACAAAACCTGTGGGAGGCAGCTTGCTGGCGAGAGGGCCTTGAAACTGGCAGATATTCTGCGCCTGGGCGCCAAAGTCGCTAGCAAGCTGCCTCCCACAAAGTGATTCATTGATCTTAACTGATCGACATTAGGGCATGGCGTCTCTGTTCAAACGCGCCTTGGCAGCACGCAAGCGCCTCACTTCCATCGGGTCCGCCAACAGCGGGCGATAGATCTCGATACGATCCCCCGCCTCCAGCACGCGCACGGAAGGATCTTTTACTGCCTTGCCGAAAATCCCTACCGGACATTGGGCCAGATCCAGTTCAGGAAACTGCTCCTGCATGCCTGAAGCGACGAGCGCCTGCTGCACCGATGAGCCTGCCGGCACGGCAACGCTGAGCAACACCTGACGATCAACGGCGGCATGTACCACCTCGATCTGGATGAGTTCGTCAGACATGCAGCTCTTTGGCTCGCTGACAAAAAGCGTCCACCAGAGTATTGGCGGCCTGATTGAACAGCGGCCCCAGCGTGGCGCGCACAATCGAGCCGGCATAGTCAAAGGTGAGGTCCAGGCTGATCTTGCAGGCCTTTTCACCCAGCGGCTTGAATGTCCAGACACCATGCAGCTGATTGAAAGGCCCCTCGACCAGATCCATCACGATGGACTCTCCGGGCACCAGTACATTGCGCGTTACAAATTTCTGACTCAAGCCACCCTTGGCGACCTCCAGGCTTGCGCGCATGTGTGTATCGCTTTCCTCAAGCACCACTGCCGAAGCGCACCAGGGCAGGAATTCGGAATAGCGGGCCACATCATTGACCAGGTCGTACAAGAACCCGGCCGGATACGGCAAGAGAGCCGAGCGCTGAATATGCGTAGTCATGTGAGCGTCAATTCCAAAGCTGAGCGGCAAACACCACAAAAATGCCTAACGGTGCCACGTAGCGCAGTAAAAAAGAATTCAAGGCTCATCAAATCCCTTGCCTCGCCTGCAAGCATCACAACAGGACAGCCTTGAAAAGAGTACACATTGTCCGGGATTCATCCTTCGTGCTCAAGGGCACGCTTTCCCGTAGCCGACATTGAAGCAACTCCCTATAATGCGGCCCCTATGGCTAAGCTCAAGAAACATCCCACAGGGACCATCGCGCAAAATAAAAAGGCGCGTCACGATTACTTCATCGAACACAAGTTCGAGGCCGGTCTGGTCCTGGCTGGCTGGGAAGTAAAAAGCCTGCGTGCCAACAAGGTGCAGCTGGTTGACAGTTATGTGCTGCTCAAGGATGGCGAGGCCTGGCTGATGGGCAGCCATATCACGCCGCTCAAGACCGCCAGCACACACGTCATCGCTGACCCGACACGCACCCGTAAACTGTTGCTGAACCAGCGCGAGCTCGAAAAGCTCACGACTTCGGTGCAGCAGAAAGGTTATGCCTGCGTAGCCCTTTCCCTTTACTGGAAGCAGCACTTGATCAAGTGCGAAATTGCTCTGGGCAAGGGCAAGAAGGAATACGACAAGCGCCATACCGAGCGGGAGCGCGATTCGGATCGCGAACTGCAACGGGCCGTGCGCAGCAAGGGCAAGGACGACTGATCCTTACTGCCCAGGTGCAAACTGCTGTGGGAGCGAATTCATTCGCGAAAGGCTGGTACAGCCGAAGAAATGTATCGCCTTGAATGAAGTCATCGCGGATGAATCCGCTCCTACAGACTCCTACAGATCAGTGAACAAGCATCACATATTGTTGCGGCGCTCCGCACGTGCTGTGCGCTGAACCTGTTGCCGTACCTCTTCCAGCACTTCCTGCACATAGGTCAGGTGGCGGCTGGACACCTCTCGCGCATCCTCGGCGCGGCCTTCGATAATCGCCAGATACAACTCACGATGCTGCTGGATCAGCATGTCGCGAGTCTCGGCGCGCTGCTGATACATCCCGCCGATATTGATCACGACATTGCGCTTGAGCAGGTCGAACAACCCCCGAATCGTATGCAGCAACACCGTGTTATGGCTTGCCTCGGCAATGGCCAGATGGAAGCTGGCATCGGCAGCGCCCTCCTCGGCCCGGCTGACTTCGTCGGCGCAGGTGTAACAGGCCTGCAAGGCATCGAAGGCCTCACGCAGGCGCTCACGGTCCACATCGGTGGCGCGCAGGGCCGCGTAGTAGGCGCAGGAAGCTTCCAGGGTGTGACGAAACTCCAGCAAGTCGCGCTGGGCATCGGGGCTGCTTTCCAGTAGATGCAGCAACGGGTCACTGAAGGTCGAGCCCAGGTTTTCGACCACATAGTTGCCACCGCCCTGACGGCTGACCAGTAACCCCTTGGCGGTCAGTTTCTGGATGGCTTCACGCAAGGACGGACGGGAAACACCAAACTGCTCGGCAAGCGCCCGCTCGGCAGGCAGGCGTCCGCCCGACTTGAGCGTGCCTTCAAGAATCATTCGTTCCAGTTGCTCGACAATATCATCAGACAAACGGCGCTGACGCACCTGATCAAAACCCATAACCCCTCACTCCACCACCCGACTCATTAGCGGGACCGCGCATTCTCGCTTATCGCCGCCCTTCAGGCACCTGCCAGATGCAGCAGGCTAACCGCATTTTCCCGTGCACCCGACCAAAGTCGCGACAAGACAAATTGACACAGCAACAGCAAGGCTTCTAACCTAGCGATCAGACATTGTAAATTGGTATTACCAATTATCCAATGCCGGCGCCGATGGCTGACCTCCATCACGCTGCAAGACCTTCCGATCAGGAAGTCTTGAGCTGGTGAACTGTGCGATTCGTCCATCCACATCGGCCATGCACGCACGACACAGAACACCGGGCCTTACCAAAAACAATTAGGGGCCACCTACATGCAGACCTGGCAACAACTCTATACACCTCTGGGCAGTCTGGGCCTTTCCGCCGCCGCTGCGCTCATCCCCATCGTGTTCTTCTTTCTGGCACTGGCCGTTTTCAGGCTCAAAGGCCATATAGCGGGCAGCATCACCCTGGCGCTGTCGGTGCTGGTGGCGATCTTCGCGTTCCAGATGCCCACAGACATGGCCCTCGCAGCCGCAGGCTACGGATTCGCCTATGGCTTGTGGCCTATCGCCTGGATCATCGTCGCGGCGGTGTTTCTCTACAAACTGACGGTCAAGAGCGGCCAGTTCGAGATCATTCGCAGCTCGGTCATGTCGATTACCGATGACCAGCGTCTGCAGGTATTGCTGATCGGCTTCTGCTTCGGAGCCTTCCTGGAAGGCGCTGCCGGTTTCGGTGCGCCGGTGGCGATTACCGCAGCATTGCTGGTAGGGCTGGGACTCAATCCGTTGTACGCCGCAGGCCTGTGCCTGATCGCCAACACCGCTCCCGTAGCCTTTGGCGCGCTGGGTATTCCGATCATTGTGGCCGGGCAGGTTTCGGGGATCGATGCGTTCAAGATCGGCGCCATGGCAGGCCGCCAGTTGCCGCTGCTGTCGGTATTCGTACCGTTCTGGCTGATGTTCATGATGGACGGTGTACGGGGCGTCAGGGAAACCTGGCCTGCCGCGCTGATTGCCGGCCTGAGCTTTGCGATCACCCAGTACTTTACGTCCAACTTCATCGGCCCCGAGCTGCCGGACATCACGTCGGCACTGGTCAGCATCGTGTCCCTGACGCTGTTCCTGAAAGTCTGGCAGCCGCAACGCGTTGCGGATTCGATTGTCGTCAGTGGCGGCTCAGCGGCCATGGCTGGTGGTCCAGGCGGTTTCAGCCAGCAACGCACCACCGTCAAATCGCCTTACACCCTTGGCCAGATCATCAAGGCCTGGTCGCCCTTCCTGATTCTGACTGCCATGGTCACGATCTGGACCCTCAAGCCGTTCAAGGCCATGTTCGCCGCAGGCGGTGCCCTGCAAGCCTGGACCATCAACATCGCGGTGCCCTACCTGGACCAACTGGTGATCAAGGGCGCACCCATCGTCGCCAAGGCCACCGCCATGCCAGCGGTCTACAAGTTCGACCTGATCGCCGCATCGGGCACAGCGATTCTGTTCTCGGCGATTCTGGCCATGATCGTGTTGCGCATCAGCCCGAAGATTGGTCTGACCACCTTCAAGGAGACGCTGATCGAGCTGCGCTGGGCCATCGTTTCAATCGGCATGGTGCTGGCCTTCGCCTTCGTCATGAACTACTCGGGCATGTCCTCGACACTGGCGCTGGTACTGGCCGGAACGGGCGCGGCGTTTCCGTTTTTCTCGCCGTTCCTCGGCTGGCTGGGCGTATTCCTGACCGGCTCCGATACCTCGGCCAACGCGCTGTTCGGCTCACTGCAAGCCACCACGGCACACCAGATCGGCGTCAGTGACGTGCTGATGGTCGCCGCCAACTCCAGCGGCGGCGTGACCGGCAAGATGATCTCGCCGCAATCCATAGCCGTAGCCTGCGCCGCGACCGGGCTGGTGGGCAAGGAGTCGGACCTGTTCCGCTTCACACTCAAGCACAGCCTGTTTTTTGCCACCATCGTGGGCTGCATCACCTATGCCCAGGCCTACTGGTTCACCGGCATGATCGTTCACTGATTACAAAAAGACGCGAAGCCCTGACGTCGGCCCCAACCACCGGCGTCAGCCATTCATGCCCTGCACGGATAACCGGGCCCACCCGGAGAAACACCTGATGAGCGAGCTTTTCTACAATGCCTCACCCAATGCCACCCGAGTCGCGCCAGCGCGTCATGGGCCACGGCAATACCCCACCGAGAAACCGAAGCGGGTCTACCTGTTCGGCACCTGCGTGGTCGACCTGTTTTTCCCCGAAGCCGGGATGGACGCCATCCACCTGCTGGAACGGGAAGGCATCGCCGTCGAATACCCGCAAGAACAAAGCTGCTGCGGACAACCGGCCTACACCAGCGGCTACACCGATCAGGCCCGTGAAGTGGCCCGCGCCCAACTGGCACTGTTCGCGGACGACTACCCGGTGATCGTGCCCTCCGGCTCCTGCGCCGGCATGTTTCGCGAGCACTACCCCGACCTGTTCAAGGACGAACCCGACACCCTCGAACAGGTCCGCGCCCTGGCAGCGCGCACCTATGAGCTGACCGAGTTCCTGCTGTTCGTCTGCAAGGCCCGACTGAACGATCAAGGGCAACCGATCAAGATCGCACTGCACACCTCCTGCTCGGCACGCCGCGAAATGAACACGCATCTGCATGCTCGTGAACTCTTGTCCCAACTGGCCAATGTACAGCGTGTCGAGCACGACCATGAAAGCGAATGCTGCGGCTTCGGTGGAACATTCAGCGTGCGCATGCCGGATATTTCCGGGGCCATGGTCGCCGACAAGACACACGCGCTGAAGGAATCCGGCGCAGACCAGATCCTCACCGCCGATTGCGGCTGCCTGATGAACATCAACGGCGCGCTGGAGAAACAACGCGAATCCCTGCGCGGCCTGCACCTGGCAAGCTTCCTGTGGCAACGCACCGGAGAACAGCGATGAATACGCAAACCCGCATTCCTGCCATGGAAGTCGAAACGGACTTCCGCTCCCGCGCCCATGAAGCCCTTGGCGACAAGCAACTGCGCGGTAACTTCCGGCGCGCCATGGACTCGCTGATGAGCAAGCGTGCCGCGGCCTTCAGCGACCCTGAAGAACGTGAAGACCTGCGTGCACTGGGCAATGCGATTCGCGCCCGGGCCCTGTCCAAATTGCCGGACCTGCTGGAGCAACTGGAACGCAATCTGATCCGCAACGGCGTGAATGTGCACTGGGCCGAAACCGTCGAACAGGCCAATGATATCGTGCTGTCCATCGTCAATGCCCACGAAGCCAGGCAAGTGATCAAAGGCAAGTCGATGGTCAGCGAAGAGATGGAGATGAACGACTTCCTGGGCGAACGCGGCGTCGAGTGCCTGGAAGCGGACATGGGTGAATACATCGTGCAGATGGACCACGAAAAACCTTCGCACATCATCATGCCGGCCATCCACAAGAACGCCGGTCAGGTGGGCAAGCTGTTCCATGAAAAGCTGGGCGTGGAGTACACCACCGACGTCGATCAGTTGATCCAGATCGGCCGCCGCGTGCTGCGCCAGAAATTCTTCGAGGCGGATATCGGCGTCTCCGGCGTCAACTTTGCGATTGCCGAAACCGGCACCTTGTTACTGGTGGAAAACGAAGGCAATGGCCGTATGGTCACCAGCGTGCCGCCCGTGCATATCGCTGTGACCGGCATCGAGAAAGTCGTCGAAAACCTGCGCGACACCATCCCCTTGCTATCACTGCTGACCCGCTCGGCGCTGGGCATTCCGATCACCACCTACGTCAACATGATCTCCGGCCCGCGCAAGCCGCATGAACTGGACGGCCCGCAGGAAGTGCATCTGGTGCTGCTGGACAACGGTCGGACCCAGGCCTTTGCCGACAGCGAACTGCGCCAGACCCTGAACTGCATTCGCTGCGGCGCGTGCATGAATCATTGCCCGGTCTACACCCGCGTCGGCGGCCACACCTACGGCGAGGTCTACCCCGGCCCCATCGGCAAGATCATCACCCCGCACATGGCAGGCTTGAGCAAAGTGCCAGACCACCCCAGCGCCTCATCGCTTTGCGGTGCATGCGGCGAAGTGTGCCCGGTGAAGATCCCGATTCCGGCCTTGCTGCGCCGTCTGCGCGAAGAAAACGTCAAGGCACCGGACGCACCTGAACGGGTGATGCGCGATCAGGGCCGCAAATATTCACGCAAGGAACGCCTGATCTGGAACGCCTGGACGAAACTCAACACCTCGCCCGCCCTCTATAAAGCATTCGCGCTCATGGCCACTCGCCTGCGTGGCCTGATGCCCGGCAATGTCGGTCCCTGGACACAGAACCACAGCGCCCCGAAACCCGCTGCCCGCTCCCTGCATGAAATGGCACGCGAGCACCTGAGCAAGCAGCCCGGAGAACTCTGATGAGCGCCAAGCAAAACATCCTTACCAAACTGCGCCAGAGCCTGACGGGAACGACACCGATTGCTGACAACTTCGATGAAGTCCTGGTGACGAAACCCTGGACCTACGCGCCACAGGAACGGGTCGCCCAACTGCGCAAACTGATGGAAGCCGTGCATACGGAAATCCACCTCTGTACGGAAGCGGACTGGCCTCGACGGCTCGCAGAACTGGTGCATGATCGCCAGTTGCCCAGCCTGCTGATCGCGCCCACCACCGCCCATGGGCAGCGTGTCACCGAACACTGGGCAACCCGCCCAGACCTGCCAGCCCTCAAGACCTATGACCGGCCCATCGAGCAATGGAAAAAAGAACTGTTCGATGACACACCGGCCAGCTTCACCACCACAGCCGGTGCAATCGCCGCCACCGGCAGCCTGATCATCTGGCCGACACGAGAAGAGCCGCGCCTGATGAGCCTGGTGCCGCCGGTGCATTTCGCCTTGCTCAAAGCCAGCGAGATCTACGACAACCTCTGTGAAGCCCAGCGCATCCAGCACTGGAGCGGCGGCATGCCGACCAATGCCCTGCTGGTTTCCGGCCCGTCCAAGACCGCTGATATCGAACAGGTGCTGGCCTACGGCGCCCATGGCCCCAAAGACCTTGTGGTCCTGATCGTGGAAGACGCATGAGCCTGCCAGAGAACTTCATCCACGAAGCCCGCCGCCTGATCCCGGAAAACCGGCGCTTCGACGACCCGCTTTCGACACTGGCCTTCGGTACTGACGCCAGCTTCTATCGACTGATTCCCAAACTGGTGATCCGGGTCGAGTCCGAAGACGAAGTGGTGGCGTTGCTCAAGCTGGCCCAGGCTGAAAACGTCCCGGTGACCTTTCGTGCCGCAGGCACCAGCCTGTCTGGCCAGGCCATCAGCGATTCGGTGCTGCTGGTGCTGGGCGACAACTGGAATGGCCGGGAAGTACGGGAGCAAGGCACACAGATTCGCCTGCAACCCGGCGTCATCGGCGCACAGGCCAATGCCTGGCTGGCACCGTTCGGCCGCAAGATCGGCCCGGACCCGGCGTCGATCAACGCCTGCAAGATCGGCGGCATCGTCGCCAACAATGCCAGCGGCATGTGTTGCGGCACGGCGCAGAACACCTATCACACGCTGGCCGGAATTCGTCTCGTACTGGCCGATGGCACACGTCTGGACACTGAAGATCCAGAGAGCGTGCGTGCCTTTCGCTCCAGCCACGCCGACCTGCTGGAACAACTCGCCCATCTGGGCCGCACCACCCGCGCCAATACCGAACTGGCCGCCCGAATTCGCCACAAATATCGCCTGAAAAACACCACCGGCCTGTCACTCAACGCCCTGGTGGATTTCGACGAGCCGCTGGATATCCTCAGCCACCTGCTGGTGGGCTCCGAAGGCACGCTGGGGTTTATCAGCGCAGTGACCTACAACACCGTGCCCGACCATCCGCACAAAGCCTCGGCGCTGATCGTCTTCCCGGATGTGGAAACCTGCTGCAACGCCGTCACCGCGCTCAAAAACCAGCCGGTCGCCGCCGTCGAACTGCTAGACCGGCGCAGCATGCGCTCGGTGCAGGACAAACCCGGCATGCCGGCCTTTGTCCGCGAACTCTCGGCAAATGCCTGCGCCCTGCTGATCGAAACTCGGGCAGCGTCCCGAGATTTACTGCATGAACAACTGGCGCAGATCATGGCGTCGCTGGCGTCCTTCCCGGTGGAGAAGCAGGTCGACTTCACCGAAGACCCGCTGGAAAACGCCCGCCTCTGGGCCATCCGCAAAGACACCTTCCCGGCTGTCGGCGCCGTGCGCCAGACCGGCACCACGGTCATCATCGAAGACGTCACCTTCCCGGTCGAACAACTGGCCATCGGCGTGCGTCGCCTGATCGCTCTGTTCGACAAACATCACTACGACGAAGCCATCCTGTTCGGCCACGCGCTGGAGGGCAATCTGCATTTCGTCTTCACCCAGGGCTTCAACAACCCGGAAGAAATCGCCCGCTATCAGGCCTTCATGGAGGACGTGGCGGAACTGGTGGCCGTGGAGTTTGGCGGCTCGCTCAAAGCCGAACACGGCACAGGGCGCAACATGGCGCCTTTCGTCGAAAAGGAATGGGGCAGCGACGCCTATCAATTGATGTGGCAACTCAAACGCCTGCTCGACCCCAACGGCATTCTCAACCCGGACGTGGTGCTCAGCAACGATCCGCAGATCCACTTGAAGCACCTGAAACCGCTGCCCGCCGCGGATGAAATCGTCGACAAATGCATCGAGTGCGGCTTCTGCGAACCGGTCTGTCCGTCCAAGGGGCTGACCTTGAGCCCGCGACAGCGCATCGTCATCTGGCGCGACATTCAGGCAAAGAAACGCGCCGGTGCCGACACCCGAAAACTGGAACAGGATTACCACTACCAAGGCCTCGACACCTGCGCCGCCACCGGCCTGTGCGCCCAGCGTTGCCCGGTCGGCATCAACACCGGCGAACTGGTCAGGAAGCTGCGCCAACAGGAAGCCAGCCACGGCAAAACGGCCAACTGGCTGGCGCACAACTTCAAGACCGCGCTACAGGGCGCACGCTTTACCCTCCACGCCGCCAACGGCGCACGCATGCTGCTGGGTGCGCCGCGCCTGGCCAGACTGTCGGCCACTCTAAACAAGGTATCCGCCGGGCGCATCCCGCAATGGACACCGGCCATGCCACAGGCCGAAAACACCATTCGCTTCACCGCGCCCGTGGACGATCAGCGCCCCAGAGTGGTGTATCTGGCGGCCTGCGTTTCGCGGGTGATGGGACCATCGGCCAGGGATCACGAGCAGAC
Organism: Pseudomonas lijiangensis; assembly: GCF_018968705.1. Classification (NCBI taxonomy): domain Bacteria; kingdom Pseudomonadati; phylum Pseudomonadota; class Gammaproteobacteria; order Pseudomonadales; family Pseudomonadaceae; genus Pseudomonas; species Pseudomonas lijiangensis. Next base: position 845,619 of record NZ_CP076668.1, on the reverse strand, counting down.
TTCACTGCTGGACAAAACCCGTGGCCTGCTGGAAAAAGCCGGTTACCAAGTAGTGTTCCCGGACAATCAGGACAGCCTGTGCTGCGGCCAGCCCTTCGCCTCAAAAGGCTATAACGCGCAGGCCGACGAGAAACGCCAGGAACTGCTGGCCGCCCTGACCAAAGCCAGCCGCGGTGGGCTCGACCCGATCTATTGCGACACCAGCCCTTGCACCCTGCGACTGGTGCAGGACCTGCAAGACAGCCGACTGGACCTCTACGACCCGGTGCGTTTCATCCGCACTCACTTGCTGGACAAACTGACCTTCACCCCGCAACAGGAGCCCATTGCCGTTCACGTCACCTGCAGCACCCAGCACCTGGGCGAAAGCCAGGCCCTGATCGAACTGGCTCGCCTGTGCAGCGTCAACGTCGTCATCCCGGAAGGCATTCATTGCTGCGGCTTCGCGGGCGACAAAGGCTTCACCACTCCCGAACTGAACGCCCACGCCCTGCGCTCGCTCAAGGATGCGGTGCAGCACTGCAACGAAGGCATCTCCACCAGCCGCACCTGTGAAATCGGCCTGTCGCAACACGGCGGCATCGACTACCACGGGCTGGTGTACCTGGTTGACCGGGTGACCCGGGCGAAACCCGTGTAATGGGCCATGAAAATAAATAGAACCCCTGCGTTTCGTCACAGTCCATCCTTTTAACCCCTACACGAACGGGTTTATTCACCTCATGGGCATCCGCCCAAGCAACCGGTAATCAAGGAGAGACATATGAAGCGTACCGCCCTGACTGGACTACTCCTCAGCTCTGTCATGCTGGCTTCCCCGGTGTTCGCCGCCGACGATCTGTGCGGCAGCAACTTGCAGACCATCAAGGATGCCCAGGTTTCCACCAACGCCAACCTGAGCCCCGACCTGAAACAGTCCCTGGCCAAAACCGAAACCGACGCACGCGCCGCCCAGGCCAAAGGCGACAACAAGACCTGCGTCGAACTGACTACCCAGGCCATCACCGAACTGAAAAATATCGGCTCGGGCAGCGAAGGCGGCAGCAAGTAAGAAGAACCACGCACCGAGGCCAGCCAGCGGGCGGGCCTCGGTCGGCAAAGCAAGACGCGGGTCGACGCGCCGCCTCAATTGGCGTAGACTCCCGCCCAATGACAGCGAAAGCCGTCACGGGGCCGATTAGGATTCGACGCCGGTGATGAAACTTTAGGTGCATGCCGACTTGGTAACAGAAGTCGTAAATCCACTGTTGCAACTTTCTATAGTTGCCAATGACGAAACCTACGGGGAACAAGCTCTCGCTGCGTAAGCGGCGCTAGCCTTCCTTCTGGTAGCTTCGGCTCCAGCAATCATCAGGGGATGCCTGTAAACCCGAAATGATTGTCATATAGAACAGGATCGTCGCTTAGGACGTTGTGGCCGACGCGACTAAATCTTACGCAACTCGCCCAAAGCACCCTGCCCGTCGGGTCGCTGAGGGTTAACTTAATAGACACGGCTAAGCATGTAGTACCGACAGCGGAGTACTGGCGGACGGGGGTTCAAATCCCCCCGGCTCCACCAAATCTGACAAATGAAGACGCCTTAGGGCGTCTTTTTTTGTGTCTGAAATTCAGTAAATACGCGGTTTCCAGCGCTTTTATGGGCTGTTGCGATTTTTTGAGTTCCAGCTCGACTTTGAAAGGCGTGTCTGGACTATCCCAGCGGAGCGGATGAAGAAGCGTCGCCTACATAGCATCCCATTGAGTGATCACGCCGTCGCAATGTTGGAGTCACTGAAGACTCACAGCGGCCATCGTGAATACGTCTTTCCGTCAGACAGAAATCCGCGCCCCCACGCCAATAGCCAGACTGCCAACATGGCGTTGAAACGCATGGGCTTTCAAGATCGGCTGGTCAGCCACGGCATGCGCTCAATGGCCAGCATCATCTTGAATGAACATGGGTGGGACCCGGAGCTCATCGAAGTGGCACTGGCGCACGTCGATAAGGATGAGGTGCGGAGCGCCTACAACCGAGCCGACTACATCGAGCGCCGGCGCCCGATGATGGCCTGGTGGAGTGACTACATCCAGAAAGCCGCCACCGGCAGCCTGCTCGCCTCAGCGTACGGCCAAGTCAGAGACAAGAACGTGGTGCCGATTCGCTAGATCTTTACGGCGCAAGAACTGCAGCAGCGACAACTGAACGTTAAAGATTCGGGGCAAGCAACCTCGCTTATCCGCTTCTCAGCGCGGGCCCATCCAAACAGGGCTGCAAAGCCGCTCTGTTTGGATGGGCCTTACATTGAAGAGCTAAAAGCCACCACGTTGTCCAGGGTTTACCACGGAATTCCACCGGTGGATAAACGCTCTTCAAGTCCAAAGTGGCGCTGAATTTCGAACCTTGAGCGGGTTTATCCACAGGCGTAGAACTGGCCGTGCAAGCGCTGTCGATGACAGCAACCCAGGTGACCCGAACCTTGAAGGTCACGCCGTTCTCGCGGTGGTTCTCCCCCCAAATGGCGATTCGCATCCGGTAGCTCGCCCGGTCACCTCCTCGGTGATGGATGCCTATATACCTGCCCCCCTGCAACCGAGACTGCTCAGTGCCGAGCTTAGATTGGGGTACAATCACCGGCATTTTATGCCATCAGGATCGGCATCCGCTCCCTGGGTGCACACAAGAGATTTCGCAATGCCCCTCACGCTGCAACAACTGGAACGTCATCTGTTCAAGGCTGCCGATATTCTGCGCGGCAAGATGGATGCCTCGGAGTTCAAGGAATACATTTTTGGCATGCTGTTCCTCAAGCGCTGCTCCGACGTATTCGAGGAACGCTATGAGCAGGTCGTAGCCGATGAGATAAACGCTGGCAAGAGCAAGGCCGAGGCCTTTGTCACGGCGGAAAACCCACGCTGGTATAAACGTGATGGCAATTTCTGGGTGCCCAGCCATTCGCGCTTCAAGTATTTGCTCAACGAAGCGCACATCAATGTCGGAGACCTGCTTAACAAAGCGCTGGGCGGCATTGAGGAAGATAACGTCTCCCTGGAAGGGGTGCTGGAGCACATCGACTTCACCCGCAAGATCGGCCAGGGCAAGATTCCCGATCAGAAGCTGCGCCAGCTCATCACCCACTTCGGTGAAGTGCGCCTGCGCAACAGTGACTTCGAATTCCCCGACCTGCTGGGTGCCGCCTACGAGTACCTGATCGCCGAATTCGCTGACTCAGCCGGCAAGAAAGGTGGCGAGTTCTATACTCCGCGCTCGGTAGTGCGGCTAATGGTGCACTTGCTCAAGCCGACTCTGGCACACGACGTGTACGACCCCTGTTGCGGCTCGGGCGGCATGTTGATTGCTGCCAAGGAATATATCGATGAGCACGGCGAGGACGGCCGCAAGGCCAACCTGTTCGGCCAGGAATTCAACGGCACCGTCTGGTCGATCGCGCAGATGAATATGCTGCTGCACGGCATCAGCAACGCTTGGCTGGAAAACGAAGATACCCTGGCTGACCCTCGGCATATCGAGGGCGGCGAATTACGTCGCTTCGACCGCATTCTCACCAACCCGCCATTCTCCATCAACTGGGGCCATACCGAGAAAAGTCCAGATGGCAGCCTGGCCTGGAACCCGACATTCCGCGAGCAACGTTTCTGCTTCGGCGAGGTGCCACTGGGCTCGAAAAAGGCCGATTTGATGTTCCTCCAGCACATGCTCGCTGTGACCCGCGACGAGGGCATGATTGCCACCGTACTTCCTCATGGAGTGCTTTTCCGGAGCGGTGAGGAACGCAGCATCCGCGCTAGCATCATCGAGAACGACTTGCTCGAAGCAGTGATCGGCTTGCCGGCCAACCTGTTCTATGGCACCGGCATTCCGGCATGCATCCTTATCCTGCGCCAACAAAAGCAGGAAGGCGCCAACCGTGTCAGCGCCAAGCCTGCCGAGCGCCAAGGCAAGGTGCTGTTTATCAACGCCGACCGCGAGTACTTCGAGGGCCGTGCGCAGAACTATCTACTGCCAGAACATATCGAGAAGATCACCACTGCTTTCGATGAATTCCGCGGGATCGATGGCCTCAGCGATGTAGTGGATATCACCACCTTGCGCGCCAACAACTACAATCTGAATATTCGCCGCTATGTGGATAACGCACCGCCGCCTGAGCCGCATGATGTGCGTGCTCACCTGCTTGGCGGGGTGCCCAAGGCCGAAGTCGAAGCGAAAGCTCCGCTATTCTCCGCCCACGGCCTCGACCCGCAGGACCTCTTCGTGGCGCGCGACGCACAATATCTCGACTTTCGCAGCGAGCTGAGCTGCCGCACCGACCTCAAGCCGGCCATCGAAAGCAATGCAGGCCTGCGGGTCAAGGAAGCCTCCCTCCGTGAGGCATTCGAGCGCTGGTGGCACGAACACAGCCCGCGTATCACCGCGATGGCTGGGAAGCTGGATAACAGCGCTGCCCTGGTCCAGTTGCGAGGCGAACTGCTGGCCAGCTTTAGCCAGACGCTGGAAGGCATCGGCCTACTCGACCCCTTTCAGGTCAGGGGCATCGTCGCGGGCTTCTGGTACCAGAGCAAATATGACTTTCTCGGCCTGATGGCCCGTGGCAGCCGGGGCGTGATTGATGCCTGGCGTACCAGCATCATCACCGCCCTGGAAGACAAGTCCAGCAAGCAAAGCCCTCTGGAGCACAAGCTGGTGGAATTCCTGCTCGGCGATTTCGTTGCCGAGTTGGCCGACCTGGAAGCGAAAAAGGTCGAACTAGATAGTCAGCTCAAGGCCGCCGCCCCAACCAAGGGGGAGGATTCGGAAGAAGCCGATATCGATGCGGGTGCCGATAGCGAGGAAAAACCCATCAATGAAGCTCAGCTCAAAATCTGGAAAGCCGAGCTGACCAAGGTAAAGAAGCAGCTCAAAACCCAGCAGGAAAAATTCACCAGCCACCTGAATCAAGGCGTCGACGGGCTGGATGAGCCACGAGCCGCTGAGCTGCTGCTGACCATCCTGCACAACGATATGCAGGCCATTCTTGAGCGCTATGTCTCCGCCCAGCGAAAACAGATCGTAACGGCTTTCGAGAACTGGTGGGACAAGTACCGCGTGACATTAAATGAAATCGAGCACAAGCGAGATACGGCGGCGGTGGCGTTGCAAGGATTCTTGAGGGGGCTAGGGTATGTGTGAGCAGCCCAAGAACCCATACGAAGATTTCCTGCAAAAGTTACCTTGCGACTGGGAGCGGCTTGAGATTCGCAAACTCGGCACAGTTGCTGGCGGGGGTACGCCCTCACGGGAAATACCGTCCTACTGGAATGGCGATATCCCGTGGGTTACGCCTGGCGAGATCAGTAACACGCAAACACAACTGCTGCATCGCACACAAGAGCACATCAGTCACGCTGGGCTCATTGGTAGCGGAGCCAATTTGCTTCCTGCGGGCTCGTTGATGGTGACGACTCGGGCAACACTTGGGGCGAGAGCTATCAATGCTGTTTCGATGGCAACCAATCAAGGCTTCAAGTCGATTATTTTCAAGAACCTCGCCGATGGGAGGTACTACTTTCACCTTTTTGAGAAGGTTAAACCTGAGCTGGTCCGTCGAGCATCAGGAACAACTTTTCTCGAAATCTCAGGTGCCGAGTTTGGCAGCATTGAGGTACCAAACCCGCCGATTTATGAGAAAAAACTCATCGCTCAAGTCCTCGATACCCTCGACACTGCCATCTGCAAAACCGAGGTGCTGATCGACAAGCTCAAGGCCGTTAAACTGGGCCTATTGCACGACCTACTGACCCGCGGCATCGACTCCAACGGCCAACTGCGCCCGCCACAGAGCCAAGCGCCAGAGCTGTACAAGGCATCGCCATTGGGATGGATTCCTAAAGAGTGGAGCTGGGACACACTCGACCACTGGCTGACTGGAAAGCCCAAGAACGGTTACTCCCCAAAGGAGGCAGGAGAGTGGACAGGAATTCAGATGCTCGGATTGGGTTGCCTCACTAAGGAAGGATTCTTACCCACCCAGCTCAAACCTGCGCCTGCTGCAGATAAAGGGTTAGATAGGGCGCGGTTGAACGAGGGAGACCTTCTCATCAGCCGAGCCAACACAAGGGAATTGGTTGGTCTCGTGGGGGTATATCGCGATGTGGGTACGCCTTGCACTTATCCGGACTTGATGATGCGACTGCTGCCCTCCGAGGAGACCAGTGCCGAGTTCCTAGAGTTGGTCTTGCAGTCAAAAAAAGTGCGTAGACAAGTCCAAGCTGCCGCATCTGGGACGTCTGAGAGTATGGTAAAAATCAGCTCCTCTATCGTGACGAGCTTGAAAGTCGCGATTCCGAAAACTAACGAGCAGACAGTTATCCTCTGCCGCACAAAGACACTAAATGCTCAACTGCAACGCGAGCTGCAGGGACTAGAGGTACTACGGGCGGTCAAAGTAGGTCTTATGGACGACCTGCTTTCCGGCCGCGTCCGTGTCACCCCGCTACTGGAATCTATTCAGCAAGCTGATGCACAAACGGAAGCCTGGTATGCCCCGACGCCTACCGCCCTGCGAAACTCTCAACGTTGAGTTCAAGAGCGACCGAAGCAAGCTCCCCGACCCCGAGCTGATCGAGGCGCTAATCTGCCTGGCCAATGCCGAGGGCGGCGAGCTATGGCTAGGTGTCGAGGACGACGGTACGCCCACCAGCCTGCATGCCGAGCATCATCTGCTGGACGGCTTAGCCGGGATGATCGCAGCGCGCACCTCGCCGTCGCTGAACGTGCAGGTCGAGGCGCGCATCGATGTGCCCACAGCCGCCTATACCCGCCAGGCTAGCGTCACACCTATTCAACATGAGCAAATGGTTTTGAACTATGTGCAGCAGGAGCAGATTCAACTCGCTGAAGTAATGGATCTTTGCCTGCTCTCACCTGATCAGACGGCAAAACTGCTTAAGCGCATGAAAGACAAGGGCGCATTGATACTGCAAGGTGAGCGACGCTGGTCGGCCTATAGGCTCGGCTAAAAATTCTATGAGCCGCTATGAGCCTGTATGAGCCCATACACGCCTGAACTGGATTAAAGGAGTAACCCGTGGGCTGGGAATTGGAAGACGTCGAAAAACCCTTTGTGGCTCAGTTACAGGGGCTGAACTGGAAGCATATCCAGGGCAGCCTCGACGACCCGGCCATCACTGGCCGCAAAAGCTTCAGTGAAGTGATTCAGCGGGCCGCACTGGCCGAGCGCTTGTGTGCCATCAACCTGCGCGACGGTCAGCCCTGGCTGGATGAACAGCGCATTGCCGAAGCACTGGCGGCAATTACCCGCGTGGGCGCCGGCAAGTTGATGGAAGCCAACCAAACAGTCACTGAGCTGTTGCTCAAAGGCATCACTGTCGAAGGTCTCCCAGGCTGGGAAGGCGGGCGTGGCCAGACCATCCAGTACATCGACTGGGCCACCCCGGCCAATAACCACTTCAGTGTGATCAACCAGTTCCGAGTGGATTGCCCGCCAGGGTATAACAGCGGCAAGAAATTTATCGTCCCGGATCTGGTGTTGCTGGCGAACGGCATCCCGCTGGTGTTGGTGGAGTGCAAGAGCCCCTCGATTCCAGAACCGCTTGCCGAGGCTGTCGATCAATTACGTCGTTACAGCAACCAGCGCAAGGCGGCCTTCGAGGTCGAGGAGAACGAGGGCAACGAGACTCTGTTCGCCAGTGTGCAGCTATTGGTCGCCAGTAGCTACGACGAAGCACGGGTGGGCTGCATTGGTGCTGGCTTCGGGCATTTCTCCCAATGGAAGACCGTGGTTGGCCCGGATGGCAACGGCAGCGAGCAGTCAGTAGCCGAGCAGTTGGGCAAAGCCAAACTGTCCGAGCAGGAACGCTTGGTGGCAGGCATGCTCACGCCAGCCCACCTGCTCGATCTGATACGACATTTCATGCTCTTTATGCAGGTTGGCGGGCAGACCATCAAGACGGTCTGCCGCTACCAGCAATACCGCGCGGTGAACCGCACAGTGACCCGCATGAAACGCGGGCAGACACGTCTTGAGCATGGCGAGAGTGACCAACGCGGCGGCATCGTTTGGCACACTCAAGGCTCGGGCAAAAGCCTGACCATGGTATTTCTGGTGCGCAAGATGCGCACGGATACACAACTGCGCCGCTTCAAGATCATCGTGGTCACCGACCGTAAAGACCTGCAAAATCAGCTCGCCGCCACTGCCACACTGAGCGGCGAGCTGCCGGAGGTGGCCTCCAGTATTCAGGGTGTCAAGGCCTTGGCACGTCGCCAGGGCCCCGGCTTGGTATTCGCCACCATCCAAAAGTATCGAAATTCCGAGCAGGAGGAAGATGGGGAGGCGCCGATCCCTGTGCAAGCTGCGGCCCCCCTCAAAGCCGCAGAAAAGCGCGCCCCCTATCTTGTGAACAAACCGTTCGAGGTGCTCAACCACGACGAGAGCATTCTGGTATTGATCGATGAGGCGCACCGCACCCAGGCCGGCGATCTGCACGCGAACCTGCTGGCAGGCCTGCCCAACTGCGTGCGCATCGGTTTTACCGGTACACCGATCATCATGGGCGATAAAAAACGCACCCACGAAATCTTCGGCGCGTTCATCGATAAATACACCATCAAGGAAGCCGAGGCAGATGGCGCGACGGTGCCGGTGCTTTACGAAGGGCGCACTGCCCAAGGCGCGGTGAAAGATGGGGCGAGCCTGGATGAACTGTTCGAGGATTTGTTCCGTGAGCACAGTCAGGACGAGCTGGAGCTGATCAAGAAAAAATACGCCACCAAAGGCCATATCTTTGATGCCCCCGCGCTGATCGCTGATAAGGCGCGCGACATCCTCAGACATTACGTCACCAATATTCTGCCCAATGGCTACAAGGCGCAGGTTGTAGCCTATAGCCGGATTGCGGCAATCCGCTATTTCCACGCGCTGCAGGCCGCCCGCGATCAGTTGCTGGCCGAGGCCGAAGCGTTACCAGCAACCGACAAGGACCTCGACGATGAAGCACTGTGCCAGCGTCCACCCAAGCTGCAGGCGCGCGTGCAGGCGTGGCGCTATCGCGACAGGCTACGCAACCTGGAGTTCGCGCCGATTATTTCCGGCTCAAATAACGATCCGACCGAGTGGAAAACTTGGACGGATGCCAGCAAGCACGAGCAGTTGATCCAGCGCTTCAAGAAGCCCCTGAGCCATGAGCAGCCGGGCAAGGCCGACCCGCTGGCTTTCCTGATCGTTAAGTCTATGCTGCTCACTGGCTTTGACGCCCCCATCGAAGGGGTCATGTACCTTGACCGGCCAATCAAGGAAGCCGAGCTGCTGCAAGCCATTGCGCGGGTCAACCGTACTGGTTTCGGCAAGCGCTGTGGCATAGTGGTCGACTACTACGGGGTCGCCAACCACCTGCGCGAAGCCCTGGCAGCCTATGCCGACGAGGATATCGAAGGTGCGCTGAGCAGCATCAAGGACGAGGTGCCGGTATTGCGAGATCGTCATCTGCGTGTGGTGGATGTGCTACGTCGCCAGGGCATCGAATCGCTGGAAGATGCCGAAGCCTGCATTGCCGCACTGGAGTCGGAAAAGGTGCGCGCCGAATTTGCGGTAAAGCTCAAAGCGTTTCTCGACTCATTGGACACCGTACTGCCACGCCCCGAGGGCCTGCCCTTCGTCAAAGATGCCAAGCGTCTGGCCTATATCCATGCACGAGCGCGCGGGCGCTACAAGGACCTGCCACAACTGGGCAAGGATGTCGGTGCCAAGGTGCGCAAGCTGATCGACGATCACGTTATTTCGCTGGGCATCGACCCGAAGATTCCGCCGATCCAGCTCACCGATGCAGACTTCGAGAAACAGTTGTCTCGTAGCGTCAACGACCGCGCCAAGGCCTCAGAGATGGAGCACGCCATTCGCTCGCATGTGCGCAAGCATGCTGATGAAGATCCGGTGCTTTATCGCAAGCTGTCTGAACGCCTGAACGAGCTGCTCAAGTCGCTGGGCGCGCAGTGGGATCAGTTGGTTGAACAGATGCAGAAGATCATCAACGAGCTGCGCAGCGGTCAAATGAGCGATGACTACAGCCCCCTGGATCTGCCCGAGCACTATGCACCCTTCCTGCGCACCCTGCTGGATGTGGTGTGTGCCGACGCCAATCCGCAGCCCGCCGAGCTGCTGTGTTTGAAGGATGTGACAGTGGAACTGGTCGATTTGTTGGTGGGCGAACTCCAAAGCCACCGCGATATCTGGAGCCCGCGCAAGCGAGCGGCACAGGAGGAACTAGCCGGGCAGCTATTCGATTACCTGATGCGGCTACGTCCTCCCTTGGTGGACAGCGATACGGCGGGTGTACTGTCTGACCGGCTGATGGACCAAGCGAGAGCTAGCCATGATCGGTTGATGCAACTGTGAGCAGCCAGACCCTCACCGTAGGCGAGCTGCAACTGACGCTACGCCGCAGCGCGCGGCGTAAGACGCTACAGATCACTGTCGAGCGTGACGGCGCCCTTATCCTGTCAGCCCCACCAGAGGTTGAGGAGCAAGCGCTGCGGCAATTCGTAACGGAAAAAAGCTTCTGGATTTACTCGCGGCTGGCCGAAAAGGAACGCCTGCAGCGCGCAATTCCGATCAAGGAATACGTCGACGGGGAAGGGTTTCTATATCTAGGACGAAGCCATCGCCTCAAACTGGTTGATGAGCAGGATGTGCCGCTGAAACTCTCTGGGGGTCGTTTTCGCCTGCTGCGCAGCGAACTGCCACGAGCTCGCGAGCATTTCATTCGCTGGTACAGCGAACATGCGCGCAGCTGGCTGGCCTTGCGCGTCAAGAACCACCAAGCCCGCATGGACCTGATCCCAAGCGGTGTACGTGTGCAGGATCTGGGCTATCGGTGGGGCTCCTGTGGCAAGGGCGCGCAGCTCTACTTTCATTGGAAGACCATTCTGCTGCCCAAGCCCATTGCGGAATATGTGGTGGTGCATGAGATGGTGCATCTGCAAGAGCCACATCACACCCCAGAATTTTGGCTACGCCTGGAGCGCGTCATGCCTGACTACGCACAGCGCAAGACATGGTTGGCAGAACACGGAATTGATGTTGAAGGCATCTGAGTATCATAGCGGACGATGTCTCCAGCGCACGCGGTATAGGTACTGGTCAGAACCATACAACTTGACTCTGAAGATGGCTTACAAGCATCAGGATTACATCGACCCGATAACTCTCAGCACTTAACCTTCGAGCCAGACGATAGACCCCCAATGCAGGCGATACGCTGTATAGCAGCTCACGTTCTAAGGACACAGTCTTATCAGAAAGGAGTTAGGTAAATCACAATGCCTTCACATACCCTACATTTTATAAAACCTTGCCGCAAAACCGACAGTTCCCCGCAGCTCACCCCAAGCATCGTGACCGAGAACAAGCGGAAAGGCATAGAAACGACTTTGATTCTTGACCTTAACATCTTGGTGAGAATGGAAGATGTAATTCTTCGTCGCCACAGCCCGAACGATTTCGACCTAACTAGACTTATAAATTTCATAAACTCTTGCCCACCACAAAGTCTGTGCCTAACACCCGGGCTTGCCCTTAACGAGGTCCACCCGAAATTCAAAAAACTAAGCTTTGAGATGTATGAATTGTTTCTTTCGATATTCTGCCCCCAGATGGTCGATCATCCAACCGCGACACGAAACACTTCGAATGAAGTGGAAAGAACCCGAGCGTATGAGTTCTCAGAACTCAGCATAGAAGAGCAGTACCTCTACAGCGTGCCGTTTTTCTCGCTCATGCAGATACATATTATCAACGCCACGAAGCCGAGCTTATCAGGCGTTGAAAAATTCAAAACATATATGAGCCGTGTCTGTGATGAAATTGATATGCTCAGCGCTGTTGAAGCCGAAATTGCCAAGTACTGCTTCTGTGATAAAAAGCCCAACTATTCCGACGAGCTTAACGCAAAAATCGAAGACATCAAGAATAACTTCATGAGTGGGAGCAACAAGCCAGCGCAGCGATTCAAAAATATCTTCAATGGCGTTCAAGACCTCAAGTACATAAAAGGCGCCCTGGAGTTTTCCAAAGAGAACTTTTACGGCAAGACTCAGGACACATGGATAGCCACATTGGACTCCAAGCTATACTGGCTGAGCGAGTCCATTCATCATTATCCAGTCGCAGGTGAGCGAGATGGGAAATACTTCAGCATCAATCGATCACATGATCAGCAGACATGCAACTATTGGCTATCAGTAGATGAATTACAAGAGCAACTCCAGCACGAGAGAAGCCAAAACGGCAAAGGAACCTCCCCTTTAGGTGAGACAGGATTACCACGCATACACAATACATTAACCACAAATGGCTTCAGCGAATTTTTCTCTGTTTTCAAGCCCACATAGTCGGCCGTGCAGGGTACAGGTACAAGATATTGCTCAACCACGCACCTTTACTCTTAGTACCTTAATTTTAATGATGAGCGATCAAAGAAAATGCTCATACCTGTACCCTATCCTCATCCAAACTGGGCAGAAAATGGGATGACGACCACGTGATTGGCCACTACGAAATGACTCCAGATGATTGCCTCAGGAGGGTCACGCCTCAGCATTCCGGCTCAATCCTGCGCAGCGCATTCCAAATGGTATTCCACGAAGAAATCTCAACCAGAAAACTCTATATTTATCAGATCATTTCAGATTACCCCGGCCCACCAAATCTGACAAATGAAGACGCCTCAGGGCATCTTTTTTTGTGCCTACACAGGTTCCATATCTATGCATTTCTTCGGTTAAAACCTTGCACTGACAGCCCTTCGTCTGTAAATGCTTCAATTGAATGGGCTAATCTCGAATCCAAGTTTATGCCACACTCTTGAATAATTTCTCCATGATCAACGACAACCAACATTCAAAAGATCTTAGCTTCGCAAAAATGATGAGTATTAAAAACAGCTCACGTGACCGTCAGGTTGATACTGTCTATACAGTTGACCTTCAGATGCTTGAGTGGTTGCTGCTCGTGCCAAAGCCGTCCTTCGCGGCAACTCTGGCGCAATCGCCCGCCCACAACGATTTCCTACGCTTAGCAACTGATGCCCGAAGCGGTAAACGAAGAGGTTCCGTTCGCCCTACTTGAACGCTCAAAGCTCTTCGCCTTCCTGCTTAAACTCATTCAGCGCGTCTACCGCCCGCTATCAATGATTACAGTCTTGTGATCGTAGGCGGGCAATCGCTTATGCTTTGGGCCCGGCAATACCTTATTAACGATCCGAGATAAGCAGTCAGGACGACGAAAAAATACTCGGGGGAGAGCAGCAGCGTTTGTTCCAGCACTGCGCCGATGCGGTACCGATCGCGGGCAGCAGCGTGAGGGGTATCGACGCCAAGGCGCTTGGCGAATACTTCCAAAGACGCTTTTAGTAAATTCCCGAACAGACAGGTTTGGAAACCACCTGAACTGACCAGCCCAGGGCACCTGCCTGACGTGCTTGACACCGAGAAAACTCAATTCGGCCTGTCCAACCGCCGGAACTCGACGCTCACCTCCCATGCTGTACATATACTGCCCTATCGCGGTTTGGGCACGGGCATCCCGCGCGCAATCGATGCCTGGGCAATGATCACGCTCGACGAACTACAAGATAACCCGTTCAAGGTAGTGACTCAGCGCGCCGTTGAAAAATGACCTCTTGCGGGACCAAGTTGGGACTAAGTCGGGACCAAGTAGAAATCGAGTCGACACCAGAAGAAAAACAAGATCCGGTAACACACCTTTCAGCACCACGAAAACTGCGCCACATTCCTCATCCAAAATGGCGCAGTTCTAAAAACTGCGCCATAACTGCACCAACAGCCGCTAAACGCTGCCAACTCAGCAGCATCCGAGAAGCGGGAAGCAGACTGACACTGCCTAAGCACCCTGAACCGAAAGATCCCTCCCTTTCCTTCGCAAGAAATTTCCGAGAAAATCCCAACCGCTTGCGCCCATGAAATCCGGTCCCTACTCTCCCTCCGTCGCTGCATATTCAGCGAACGGGTTTAGCAGCCCGGACCCGACTGGGCGCACTGCGCCACCTTTTGCGAGGCGCTTTTTTACGGCCTGCATTTATGGTGGTCGTGCGCAGGGCACCTTCGGGTGCGCCGGGTGCCAGTCTCCGGTCTGCTAACCTGCGCATGGCTGCCGCCCGGCGTTTAGCAGCAAAAGGCGTCAGCTCCACTTCCGACTGGAGTTACATGATGCTCAAGATGACGTCCGAACTACCCTGCCAACACCCCGCTCGCAACCTTGAAGATATCCTTGCGCGTGCTTCCGAGCTATTGAGTTGTGCCGCTGCTACAGCCTATGAAAGCGGCGACCGCTTGAGTGGTTCGCATCGGCATCTGGCCTTGTCTGTTGTCCATCTGGTGGAGATGGCCAAGGCCGAGGTTGATCGTTCGCTGGAGGGTCTTTCGATTCGTTGATGTGTGGATTACAAAACCTGCATTGCGCAGGTTTTGTATTTGCGTCGACTCACTGCGCGGTATTCATCACATAAAACTCATGCAACTTGGCCTGTAATAGCTGCTTATCCGGCAAGCGGGTCTGGTATTCGGCAATCAACGCTGGCGACAGGCTGCGGTTGAGGGCGTATTCGACCACTTCGTCGTCTTTGCTGGCACACAGCAGCACGCCGATGGCGGGGTTTTCATGGGGTTTGCGTTCGTTACGGTCCAGTGCTTCCAGGTAGAAGTCGAGCTTGCCCAGATATTCCGGCTCGAAGCGGCCGACCTTGAGTTCGATGGCCACCAGGCAGTTCAGGCCGCGATGGAAAAACAGCAGGTCCAGGGCAAAGTCACGCGCGCCGACCTGCAGCGGATATTCGGAGCCGACGAAGCAAAAATCGCGACCCAGTTCGATCAGGAAATCCTTGAGCCGAACCAATAACCCCTTATGCAGATCGGACTCGGCATGGCCACCGGGCAGGTCGAGAAACTCGACCATGTAGGCATCTCGGAATATCTCCAGCGCAGCGGGATGAGATTGCTTCAGCACTGCCGAGATTTTTGCTGGCTGGGTGATATTGCGCTCAAACAGCGCAGCTTTGAACTGGCGTTCCAGTTCGCGGCTGGACCACTTTTCCTGGATCGCCATGCGCAGGTAGAACTCTCGCTCTTCCGGGCTTTTGCTCTGGCCGAGAATGATCTGGTTATGGGTCCAGGACAATTGTCGCGGCAGTGCCGCGACTTTTTCCTCGAAGCGGTAGGTATCGTAGAACTGACGCATGCGGAACAGATTCGAGCGGGTAAAACCGCGCAGTCCCGGTTGGGTCTGGGCCAGATGATCAGCCAACTGGCTGACAACGGCATCGCCCCACTCGGCTTGCTCCAGCTTGCGACTGATATAGGCACCGACCTGCCAGTAAAGCTCGATCAGTCGGCTATTCACTGCCTGAATGACCTGCTGCCTGGCGTTGTAGATCAGTGCGAGCACTTCATCAAAGCGTTCGTGTGCCAAAGGGCTGGGAGTGGCGGGCTCACTCATGTCGACAATATCTCCATCATCTGCTTGCAGTCATACCGGAATAGCCTGACGTCGCTGCGCAGCATGTTGGTTCAGCTTCTGCCCTTCTTACCAGCCAGCACCATCTGTGTCCCTTGAGTGAAGTTTCCGAGAAAATCTCGACCGCTTGTGGCTGTGAAATCCGGCCCCACAGAGTGCGCACTGCAGTGGTCAACTTTTCCGGACACCTCACCCCGAATCAAGCTCACGATTGCACCAGCGCCATCCTTTTGTCGCTCAATCATTTCGACTATTGCGATTTTCGTTTATTTCGAATAAAACGTCAGCAATGGTATCTGAACGGGTACCCGATCAAGTCGAATACACCATTACTGGAGACAGCCATGACCACCGTCGGCCTCACTCGCACCGTTCTCCCCGATGAGAAAGAAATCGCTGCGGCTGTGGCGTCAAGCCGCCAGTTAGCCGCATTTCTTTCGACAAAATGTGAAACTCAGTGCATTGAGTTGATTGATGACACGCAGCAGCGTGAAGTCGTTGAATTACCTACTTTCGCCCTGCGCTTACTCGGAGAAATCCTGAGCGAGCTTGCGCTGGGCAATGCCGTCAAAGTCGTTCCTATTCATGCAGAACTGACTACTCAGGAAGGCGCTGACATGCTCAACGTTTCTCGACCTCACCTGGTAAAGCTACTGGACCAAGGCGCGTTGCCGCACACAAAAACCGGTCGACATCGCAGGATCAAATTCGCAGACCTGATGGCTTACAAAGAGCAGCGCGACCAGGCAAGCCGGGATGCCATGGATGAACTCGCAGCACAAGCACAGGAGTTAGGGATGGGGTACGAATGAGGCATTCACCGTTCACTGCTTTCTATGACGCGAATGTTCTCTATCCTGCACCTCTACGTGACTTCTTGATGCACTTGGCACTGAGCGGCGTGTATCGCGCACGCTGTTCAGCTCAGATACATGAGGAGTGGAAACGTAATCTTCTCATCAATCGTCCCGAACTCACTCGCGAGCAATTGGATCGAACTGCCGCCTTGATGGATAAAGCTGTACCTGATGCCTTAGTGATGGACTACGAACCTCTAATTGAAGGGCTTACACTGCCCGATACAGATGATCGTCACGTACTTGCTGCCGCAATCAAATGCAATGCGTCTGTCATTGTTACGTTTAACCTTAAAGACTTTCCAAAGAGCGCTCTTGAAGCGTTTGATATCGAACCTCTGCACCCTGATGACTTCATTGCCGACCTTTGGGATCTGGATCAGGCTGCGGTTCTTGAAGCGGCGCAACGGCAGAGAGCATCGCTGAAAAACCCACCGCATAGTGCGCGACAATACCTGGACAAGTTGCTACAGCAGCAGCTTCCGGAAACCGTAAAACTGCTGTCTGGTTTTGAGTTCCTGATTTGACTGCTTTACCGGGGCAAAAAGTCTTGGTGTTGGCCAAGGCCTTGCGCATGGCGGTTATTTCAAGAAGTCTGGACACTCACTGCATCTTCATCGTCAGAAGTAACGCCTTCCCGGATAAATCCGGTCCCACAGGCTACCCATCACAAAAACCTCTCCCCCAACTCCCGCCCCAAAAACCGTGCAAACGCTGATATCCGCTGCGGCACATGCTGCCGATGCTGGTAAACCACATACACATCCGCTCGCGGCGGGTGGTACTCGGGCAATACGGCAATCAGTTCTCCGCGGGCAAGGTATTGTTGGGCGTCCCAGCGGGAGCGGAGGATCAGGCCGTGGCCGTCCAGAGCGAGGCGCATGGCGACTTCGCCGTCGTTGCTGGACAGGGTGCCGGAGACTTTCTGGCTGTATTCGCGTCCGTCGCGGGTGAAGCGCCAGATGGCGTAGTCGCTGCCGTATTGCTTGAGGACGATGCAGTTGTGGTGCGCCAGGTCGGCGACGTCCTGGGGTTTGCCTGCGCGTTCGAGGTAGGCAGGTGAGGCGCAGAGGATGCGGGGGTTGTCGAGGACGTGGTGGGCGATCAGGCGTGAATCGGGTGGTTCGCCCACGCGGATGTCGATGTCGATGCCGGCATCCAGCAGGTTGACCGGCAGGCTGGAGAGTTGCAGTGACAGTTCCAGATGCGGGTGTTGGGCGGCGAACTCGGACAGCAAGGGCGCGATGTGGCGGCGGCCAAAACCGAACGAGGCATTGATGCTCAGTTTGCCTCGCAGCACTGGCTGGCGATTGTCGAGGGCGCTTTCCAGTTCTTCCAGTTGGCGCAGGATCGGCCGGGCACCTTCCAGGTAGAGCAGGCCTTCAGGTGTCAGGTCCAGTCGGCGGGTGGTGCGTCTTATCAGTTGCACGCCCAGGCGCTGTTCAAGCTGGGTCAGGCGTTTGCTGACGGCGGGCAGCGACAGGCCCAGTTCCCGTGCCACGGCGGTCAGGCTGCCGTGGGTGGCCACGCGGTTGAAGAAGCTGAGGTCATCGGTGTTGGTGACCAACTCTTTACTTGAATTCAAGAATGGATTTCCCGCAGGCCAAATTGTGCTCGATGGACGAATGAATACACTGGAGTGCATCACCTGACAAGCACGAGAACCGCTGCCATGACTCAATACAATTACAAGATCGCCGTCATTCCCGGAGACGGTATTGGCAAGGAAGTGATGCCCGAAGGGGTCCGCGTCATGGACGCCGTGGCACAGAAGTTCGGGATCGGTCTGCAATGGGACTGGTTCGATTTCGCCAGCGCCGACTATTACCTAGAGCACGGCAAGATGATGCCGGATGACTGGTTCGAAACCCTCAAGCAATACGATGCGATTTACTTTGGCGCGGTCGGCTGGCCGGATGTCGTGCCGGACCACATTTCCCTGTGGGATTCCTTGCTGAAGTTTCGCCGTGATTTCGATCAGTACGTGAACCTGCGCCCCTGCCGCCTGATGCCCGGCGTGAAAGCGCCGCTGGCTGGTCGCAAGCCGGGGGATATCGATTTCTATGTGGTGCGGGAAAATACCGAGGGCGAATACTCCAGCGTCGGCGGCACCATGTTTGCCGGCACCGAGCGGGAGGTCGTGATTCAGGAGACGGTGATGACCCGCGTCGGCGTCGACCGCATTCTCAAGTATGCGTATGACCTGGCTCAGAGCCGGCCCAAGAAGCATCTGACGTCAGCCACCAAATCCAATGGCATCGCCATCACCATGCCGTACTGGGATGGGCGCGTCGTGGAGATGGGCAAGAAGTACCCTGAGGTGTTGGTCGACAAATATCACATCGATATTCTCACCGCGCATTTTGTGCTGCACCCGGATCGCTTCGATGTCGTCGTCGCGAGCAACCTGTTCGGTGACATTCTTTCCGATCTGGGGCCGGCCTGTACCGGCACCATCGGCATTGCGCCTTCGGCCAATATCAACCCGGACCGGACGTTCCCCAGCCTGTTCGAGCCGGTACATGGTTCGGCACCGGACATTGCAGGCAAAGGCATCGCCAACCCCATCGGGCAGATCTGGTGCGGCGGCATGATGCTGGAGCATTTCGGCCATGCAGAGGCCGGGGCTGCCGTGCTGTCGGCGATTGAAGCCGTGCTGGCCCAAGGGCCGGAGAATGCGCCGCTGACGCCTGACCTGGGCGGTACAGGATCCACGATGACACTGGGCAAGGCCATTGAGGAGCAGGTGCGTCGGGCTGAGTAGAATCCGCCTGGAGTGATCAGCCCGCTCAACCGCAGGAAATATCCTCGATACGGTTCTGCCCGTTGACTTCGATATTGAGCCGGAGCGGGCTGTAGCTCAGGTCCCGTGGCCCACCACTTGAAACCACACGAGAGCCACGTGCACGCGCGAGTTTCTCTATGGCCATTCTGTTTTCAGTAGTGAATTCCTCTCCCAGCATGGAGGATGCTCGTGCGGCATAGCAGCCGTATACGGTCATCTTTCCTTTGGGAGGCTGAGAAGTGCCATGACCATGATCGAGAGACTGCTCACTGGCAAAAGAGTGCTCGCCCGGCAGGCTCAGAAGCACACAGAACATCGCCGCGGCAAATGAGCTCACGACAGTTGAAGGGATAATTTTTTCCATAAAGGCAACACTCCGAAGTTGCCGTAAGACATCGCTTTTACCGATCCGTTCGCTACTGATATCTGCTCTGGAGCGAAATGCCGGAGGTTACACAGGGCAGTCACCTGCCCTGTGCTTACAACGTCAAGCGTTACAACCTTCCCGGCAGGGCATTGACCTTCACGACTTGTTCGGTGAGGGTGTTGTAGTCACAGGAATAGATGTGATTCTGAAACGCACCAAAACCATTTTGATACTGGATTTTGTCGCCAAAGAACGTAATGACACCGCGCTCTTTGTCAGCCCACTTATAGCGGCTGAACTTCGGTTCCAGCACGCCATCGGTCCACTTGACGTCGTATTGCGCCAGTTTCTCGATCGGGGTCTTGCAGAAGACGGCAGCCGCTACGAAATGCTTTTCGCCCCAGCATGTAACATCGAGCCGGCACTTCTCATCGCTCTTCTCTTTTGCCAGCTTTTCTGCCTGCACCTTGGCTTCGGATTCTTTGCGAGCGCTTTCGGCAGCGGCGATATCCGCCTGCTCTTTCGCCAATGCTGCTTTTTTGGCTGCGTCTTCTGCCAAGGCTTTTTTGGCATGGATACCGTCTTTTATCCTGTCCCACTCTTCCTTGGTGGTGGCTCCATTTTCCTTGGCCTCACGATACTCATCTGCAGACACAAAGCCCTTTTCGGCAATGTTTTTCTGGTGGGTATTCGACGACAGGATAATACCTGTTAACGACAACACAAAAACGACGCTTGCGACTAACCAGCCATTGATGACTTTGCCTGTTCTTGCCTGGATTTGTCCTCTGACCACAGGAAGGCATATCACACCCGAAATCAGAATCAGCAATGCTGCGAATGCGTTTGCGCCAAACGAGAAAAGCCCAATCAGAATCAACAGCACGCCAAAGATCCACCCCAGAAACAGCGAAACGGTGCGCATTTACAACTCCCTTCTATCAATAATGGCTTAATGCCGGCGCGCATGTTCAGCTTCAAGTTACAAACAAGCAAGTTTTAAGTGGCGCCCCTTAGTAAGCAGGTCGATGTCTGAGAAAGGGTTTTCCACAGAGTATTTCGTCGGCCCGCGGGTCGTTGAGGCAACGTTGCGCGGCCAAGACACGTAGGGTTTTTGGGAGGACTTCACACGCCAGCACTATCACGTTGCCATGACAGCCTGTCGCATGGCGTTAATAAGCCATGAAGCCTTCGAACAAATATGTCACGATCAAGCACGGCCGCAACGGCAAATTGAAAGATCATCAGGCTCGACATAGCGCGAGGCCTTGGAGTAGAGCACCTTGAACAGCAAATTGACGGTTTCGGAACTGGCCGTGATCAGTGAAATAGAAGCGACATCCAGCCTTTTGAAGCTGGTGACGCGGCTGACCGGCTTGAGATTTGCTGCCATCGCCAAGGTGACCGAAACCAACTGGGTCGCCTGCGCGGTCTGCGATGAACTCCAGTTCGGTGTCGAGCCCGGCAGCGAGCTTGAGATTGAAACCACTATCTGCAACGAGATCCGTGCCAATCACCATATCGTAATGATCGACGAGGTGGCGACGGATCCGGTGTATGCCGACCATCCGGTGCCGAAGCTCTATGGGTTCCAGAGCTACTTTTCCATGCCGATCATTTTTCCCAATGGCGTATTCTTCGGCACCTTGTGCGGGCTCGATCCGTTGCCGGCCAAGCTTGGCAACCCGGAGACTGTCGATACCCTGAAGGTCTTCTGCACATTGCTGGGCAGTACGCTGTATGCCCATGAGCAGTTGCTGGAAAGTCAGGTGGAGATGAGCTGTTAAGGACGATTTGGCAGCGATATCTTCATGACACCGTCGCGAGCAAGCTCCCTCCCACAACCCTCGTGGGAGGGAGCTTGCTCGCGACGGGTCAAGTGAATTAACGACTGCCTGAACGACGAGCAAGAAAAACCATCCCACGTCCTGCCCACTCTTCATTTTTTATTCATCACTGCCTTTATTACCGCTCTGCCCGCCTTTCTTGCCCGCTTCAGAGGCTTTTTCCGAATCCTTGGCAAAATTGCCGCCGGAAGTCTGGCCTCCTTTCTTGCCAGCTTCGGATGCCCGGTGAGGGTCATTGGCGAAGTTGCCGCCCGATACCTGACCGCCTTTCTTACCGGCTTTGGATGCACGCTCAGTGTCATTGGCGAAGTTGCCGGGATTGTTGTCTCCAGTGCTAGCCATCTCCCTATCCTCCAGGGTTAATCGACCGCTTTAGTGCGTGTCGTATTTATTGAGAGGGAGGGAAAAACCGGTCGGTCCATGAAAGTCGCTTTTCTTCGACGAGTGGTAAGCACTGCCCCTCATGGCTACAGGCCACGGTTATCAAGGCGTGCAGGTTTAATGGCGATGAAAATATTTTTCTTCGGAAAACCTTGTTACTCGGCGATCAAAACAGTGGCACCAGTGTCTGATAGAGTGACCCTGCGTAGTGGCAATTAGTCACCACCCTGTTGATTCGAGAGTTTTATGAGCACCGGCGCCCCCCTTCCGCTGAACGAAACGCAACGTTTGTTACTTATTACCGAACTGTGCGTGCTTGAAAACACGGTGGATGACGTCTTCGAGGAGATCGTGGCGATGACCGCCGAGTTCTTCCAGGCGCCCATCGTGCTGATTTCCATCGTCGACGAACATCGGCAGTGGTTCCGCGCACGGGTTGGCTTGCAGGCTCAGGAAACTCCACGTGATGTCTCGTTCTGCGCCTATGCGATTCTCACGGACGCCTCGCTGGAAGTAGTCGACGCCACGCTTGATGAGCGCTTCAAGAACAATAGCCTCGTGACCGGAGAGCCGGGCATTCGTTATTACGCAGGCGCACAACTGGTGACCGATGACGGTATTGCGATCGGTACGCTGTGCGTTATCGACACGGTGCCTCGCGAGCCCATGAGCGAGCGTGAGGCGTTGATGCTCAAGCGTCTGGCCGGGCTGGTGATGAAACGTATCGTCGACCTGCGCCGCAGTTGCTTCGTCGATCAGACCACCGGACTCTACAACCGTCTGCGCCTTGAAGAAGACATTCTTCTGACGCTCAAAGCCGGTAAAGAGATGCGCCTGGTGGCCGTCGATATGATCACTCCCGAATTCCTCAACGATATCGTCAAGGCCCTGGGCTACAACTTCGCTCAGGATCTGATCGTGGCGATGAGAAACCGTCTGCAGGCCATGCTGCCGTCAGACTGCCCGCTGTATAAGGTGAGCCCTACACGCTTCGGCTTTCAGTTGCCGGGCGACATGCCGGATGAGTCGATCTATCACGCCATCATCGAAGATCTCAAGTCTCCCGTGATATGCCACGGCATTCCGGTGCAGTTGCAGGTCGGTCTCGGGATTGTGCCTCTGCTGGGTGGTGGTCAGGCAACGGAGCAGGACTGGGTGCGCCTGGTCATCAGTGCCGCCGACAATGCCCGCGCCCGCCAGGTTGGCTGGGCCTTGTACGAACCGCACATGGACGCGACCCAACAACGCTCGTTCCAGCTTCTCAGCTCACTGACCAGTGCAGTGCATGCCCACGATCAATTGCGTCTGGTTTATCAGCCACGCGTTGATCTGACCTCAGGTGAGTGCACGTCGGTCGAGGCGCTGCTGCGCTGGGTTCATCCGACACTGGGCCCCATCGGGCCTGCCGAGTTCATTCCCCTGGCTGAAAAGACTGCACTCATGCGCCCCTTGAGCCTGTGGGTGTTGCAGACGGCCGTTGAACAGGCTGCCAGCTGGCAGCGCAAAGGTTTCGATATCCGTGTAGCAATCAACGTAACGCCTGACGACCTGACAGGGCCAGTGTTCACTGACCGGGTGATCTGGCTGCTGAAAAAGCATGACATTTCACCTTCACTCTTCGAGCTGGAGTTCACCGAAAGCGCGTTGATGCAGAACCCGACAGAAGTCCGCAGCCAACTGGAACGCTTGCGCGAACTGGGCATGCATATCGCTATCGATGACTTCGGCACGGGCTACAGCAACTGGAACTACCTGCGCCAGTTACCTGCCACAACCGTGAAGATTGACCAGTCACTGATGCGCAACCTCAACACTGAAGAGGCGGACCAGCGTCTGGTCAAGGCCTTGATCGGCCTTGCCAAGAAGCTGGGCTATTGCGTAGTGGCCGAAGGTATCGAGACAGAAACCATACGCAAACTGGTCAAGCAATGGGGCTGCGATGAAGGGCAAGGCTATCTGATTGCCAGGCCCATGGAAGCAGACGCTCTGCTGAGCTGGTTGCAACCCAGTCAGGTCATGCACATCGCTGTCGACGCGCCGCCTGAAATCCGGACCCTGTAAAAACGGTTATAACCTTAGACCACATATTCATAACCGCTCAGAACATAAATCGTTATGCTGCCCGCCGGTTTTTACCTGACAACAGGTCTTACAGGGTCATATATGGACGTCGGCGGTCTGGGTTTTGTAGTAGCGGGTTTGGTGGTCGGTTTCATTGTCGGGATGACGGGCGTAGGTGGGGGTTCATTGATGACGCCCATTCTGCTCTGGTTCGGCATCAATCCGGCGACTGCCGTGGGCACGGACCTGCTCTATGCCGCGGTCACCAAGGCCGGTGGCGTGGTGGTTCACAAAAAGAACGACAACATCGACTGGAAGATCACCGGCTGGCTGACCCTGGGCAGCGTACCAGCGGTGTTGATGACCCTATGGTTTCTGAGCACTCTGGACTCGGCGCCCGATGCCCTGAATGCAATCATCAAGCAGGCGCTTGGCATCGTCCTTCTTCTGACGGCCCTGGCCGTACTGTTCAAGAAAAGACTCCTGGCCTTTGCCCACAGTCGCGGCAACGGGATTTCGTTCTTCAGCGGCTCCAAACTGAACGTTCTGACGGTGGTGACCGGGCTGATCCTGGGCACCATGGTGGCTTTGACGTCCATCGGCGCTGGCGCACTGGGCACAGTGGCGCTGTTCATTCTTTATCCCTTGCTGGCCACCCGGCGCCTGGTGGGCACGGAAATCGCGCATGCCGTGCCGCTCACGCTGGTCGCAGGCCTTGGGCATGCCAGCATGGGCAACATGAACTGGGAATTGCTGGCCTGGCTGTTGATGGGCTCATTGCCCGGCATTTATCTGGGCAGCCACATGGCCGGGCGCGTATCCGATGAACTGCTGCGGCCCTTCCTGGCAATCATGCTGGGGATGATCGGCTTCAAGCTGGCGTTCTGATCGAGGCCAGAACCCGGCTGACGGCTTCTGGCACCGCAAGCTCGGAGGTATCGATCGTCACAGTGGCACTGTGCGGTGCTTCATAGACGCTATCGATACCGGTCATGTTCGGGATCAGCCCGCTGCGGGCCTTCTTGTACAGCCCCTTGGGGTCACGCTCTTCGCACACCTGAATCGGCGTGCTCACGTACACCTCTGTGAAGTCGTCTTCACCAATCACCTGCCGGGCCATTTCCCGCTCCCGGCGAAAGGGCGAGATAAACGCCGTAATCACGATGAGCCCGGCATCCATCATCAAGCGGGCCACTTCCGCGACCCGACGAATGTTTTCCACGCGGTCTGCGTCGCTGAACCCCAGGTCCCGGTTCAATCCCTGACGAACATTGTCGCCATCGAGCACGTAAGTGCGTTTGCCCTCGGCATGCAGAACCTGCTCCAGGGCATTGGCAAGGGTCGATTTGCCGGAGCCCGACAGGCCAGTCAACCAGATGACCTGCCCGGTATGACCATTGAGACGTTCTCTGCCCTGGCGGTTGATGCTGAGCGTCTGGCGATGGATATGCGGCTGACTTTCATTGGCCATTATCAGCCCTGTCCTTGTGGTTTACCCGGTCCCGAACAGTACCGTTTCCGGCACCCTTGCCGCTGGATGTTATCAACAAGTTGATCCCGATCAAGGGAGATGAAACACGCTCATCGGGATATGTAATTTTTTGTAGCTCAATCGCCGCTTTTGGCGCAGGATTTCGTGCGTCAACTTTCCGTGCCGGTGACTCGGCATCTGCTCACCTTACAAAATGGAGATGCGTACAATGCTTATCCGAATTGAAGAAGGTAATCACGGGGCAAACTGGGTAGTGAAACTGGACGATTACCCAGTGACCTGCCGGAGCTGGCAAGAAGCCAGGGAATTCGCCGAGCGAATGAAATCGCGCATCGATGCGCCTCATCCCCTGCCACGCTCTACCCGACGAGCGACACCAGAACGTGCCACTGCAACCTGACATCCTTTCCCCAGCCCTCCGGTGCTTGACGGATAAACTCCGGGGGGCCTGCTTTCGCTGCATCGAGCCCGTTATTTTCCGTGCATCGCCCCCTGAAAATCCGTTCTCGTTTTGCCAACATTCATTTCACATCCTCTTCACGTTTGGCTCTGTACATTCACATCACTCCTTTGATGAATCCCATTTGGCCCGCCGTGTTGTGGGCCATTTTTTTGCCTGCAAGAAATCGGTCAGTCCCGCCTTTGGCAAACCGCTCTATTCACCCTGACTGGCAAATGCGTTTTCCTGACCCGCAACCGATTTGCCGCTCACTCCGCCATTGAGCAAACCGCTCTCGTTCAACTGTGCCAGGCGATCACTTCCCGTGCCGCTGACAATCGTGTTGCTCCATTGCCCCACAACGGTCGCCATCCAGCCGAGCAGAAACAAGGCAACAACCTGCAACGCCCACTTTGCAATTATCGACATGTGTTTTCTCCATAACGGATTGGTGATGGCGAGGATATAAACATCCCTGCATTGCAGAAGAATTGCAGAAAACGGCGTTTTATCCACCCCGGTCACTCATCTTGTCGGAGGAACTCCTGCAGGCGACCTCACTTCATAACCCATGAGGTAAGAAAAACCTGTCCAGGCTGTTTCACTACGAGAGGAGAAATGTCATGCCTACCTCGAACAAAGACCTGTACACCGCCAAACAGAAACGCAAAGCCGCCCGCATCGAAGAAAGCTACGAGCAAAAAGGCGTGTCCAAAGACGAAGCACAAGCACGTGCATGGGCCACGGTGAACAAACAATCAGGTGGTGGCGAGCGCAAGGGTGGCTCGGGAACCCACACATCCGCCAAGGCCAAGACCGAGGCGCGTCAGGACTCGGCCAAGCGTGCAGCCGAAACCAGAAAAGGCATCCCGCGCAATGACCGTCCCCTGGAAGAGCAGACCAAAAACGACCTGATGCAGCGCGCACGAGCGCTTGACGTTGCCGGTCGCTCAGCCATGAACAAAGAGGAGCTGATCCAGGCCCTGAAAAAACTTTCATGAAAGGAGTTGCCTTATGAGCGGGTCAAGAACAGGCACCACCAAAGCCGAGGTCGTTCTGTTAGCCACGCACAAACAACTCGCCCCTCATGAAATTGCGGTTCACCAGGCGCTGGCCCGAAAAATAGCTGTGCTTCTGGGTGCTGCATTTGACGGGTTCCATGACAGCACGCGGCATAAAGGCCACGGCCTGTACTTCATACCGTCCGATACCCTGATTGGTGCGGACATGGGCGATGCCCTGAACATTCGCTCGATGGACGATCTGTTCGGCGGTCTGGCCAACGAGCCCTTCATGGCAACCAAGGCCATTTCTCATCCCTTGCCTGAGTCGTCTTCGGCACGGCCGAGCGGCTGGTCCGATGAGTTTCATCGCCAGGCTGGCGCTGCCGTACTCACGGGGTTCACAGCTTTCGACCTGAACGATGCGCTCAAGGCAGGAACGCAATTACTGGCCAACGGCCCGGTGCGGATAAAACCGGTACTGGCCACTGCGGGCCGAGGGCAGATCGTGGCGCTTTCCGAAGAGGAACTGACAAAAGCCATCGCCAGGCAAGATGCCGATGAAGTCCGTCACTGGGGGCTGGTGGTGGAGGAAAACCTGCAGGACGTGGTCACCTACAGTGTGGGTCAGGTACAGGTTGCGGGTATCACCGCCAGTTACCATGGCACCCAGAGCCTGACCACCGACAACCTGGGAGAAACCGTCTATGGCGGATCCCGGCTGTGGATCGTGCGCGGCGATTATGACGTATTGCTCAGCCAGGACATGGACACTTCGGTCCGTCAGGCAATAGAGCACGCCATTGTCTATGACAAGGCAGCCTGCGACTGCTTTCCCGGCCTTGTCGCTTCACGGCGCAATTACGACATCGCCAAGGGCACCAATGCCCGAGGCCAGGTGTGCTTCGGTGTGCTTGAGCAGTCCTGGCGCATCGGGGGCGCAAGCCCGGCAGAAATCGAAGCGTTGATGGCGTTCGCTGCTGATCCCGCGCTGCAACGTATTCAGGTGTCCACCCATGAAATCTATGGCCAGACCCGACTCCCCGCCAACGCCCACCTTCTCTATGAGGGCGAAGATCCTCAAGTGGGCGTTATCACCAAATTCATACAGGTCGAGCCTTATGAGTGTGCGCAGTGAAAGCATCGAGATAGACGTTGAAAACCAGTCCATATCCGGAACCATCCTGACTCCCGGCGCGAAGATACCCGGCATCCTCTTCGTTCACGGCTGGGGCGGCAGTCAACAGCGCGACCTGGCCCGCGCCAAGAACATCACCGGCCTTGGCTGTGTGTGCCTGACCTTCGACCTGCGCGGTCATGAGCGCACCCATGAGCTGCGCGCCACCGTCTCACGGGAGCAGAGCCTGAACGATCTGCTGGCGGCCTATGATCGGCTGGCCAGCCATCCGGCGGTGGACAAAGAAGAAATTGCCGTTATCGGCAGCAGCTATGGCGGATACCTGGCCACCATTCTCAGTTCCATGCGCCCGGTCAAATGGCTCGCCTTGCGCGTACCGGCACTGTACTGGGATGCCGACTGGGAGATGCCCAAGCAAGAGCTTGATCGCGACAAGCTTGCGCACTACAGGCGCTCGGCCCTGACCGCCGCCGACAATCGAGCTCTGGCAGCCTGCAAGGATTTCAAGGGTGATGTATTGCTGATCGAGTCAGAACAGGACGACTACGTGCCCCATGCCACGCTGATGAGCTATCGCAGCGCTTTCGAGCGCGCCCATTCACTGACTTATCGGCTGGTGGATGGCGCCGACCATGCGCTGAGCAGTGATCTCAGCCAGAGCCTTTACAGCTCCATGCTGACGAACTGGATCAGCGAAATGGTCATCGGCGCACGGTTGGTCAATTACCCTCACCATTCGGCGAAGTATTCCTGAAGCCAGCATCAATACTTGCTGGCTTCCTGAGCCGGGTTCGCAGGTTTGGAGACATGCCGTGGCCCGGTCAGTACCCACAGCAGCACACCGATCACCGGCACGGCAACAATCACGATGAACCACATCAATTTGTTGCTGGAGGATGTGTCGCTCTTACGCACCCGCAGCACAGCCCAGATATCGGCCAGCACAATGAGTGCGACCAATGCCGTAAAGAGCCATAAACCACTTTCAGATATCCAAGGCATTTGAAACCTCCCACCTGTTTGAACAGAGGCCACCGAACAGGCGCCCTTGAAATAGAAGAGGCCCCGACCGACCAGAAAGTTCAGAGAAGTAGGAAAACTCAATGCGTTCATTGCTCCGACTGTCCCATGGGGCGAAACCATTCAGGCATCAGCCAGTAAAGTCGTCGGGGGCTCGCAGGAAACAGGGAAAGTTGCGAGCAGACACTGAGCCGAGGGGTCAGCCATGCACACGCCATTGATCATCAAACTTTTCACCCAGCCCAGAGAGGCCTGGAAAACCGCCAGATGCAAGGAAGAACAGGAGCCCCGGCACTACCTGCCCCACTTGATACTGCTGGCGCTGATACCGGTCGTCTGCCTGTACATAGGCACCACTCAGGTCGGCTGGAGCCTGGCTGAAGGTGAAAACGTGAAACTCAGCACCAAGAGCGCATTGCAGCTCTGTGCGTTGCTGTACGTGGCTTTTCTGATCGGGACACTGATCATGGGAAGCTTCATTCGCTGGATGTCTCGCACCTTTGAAGCCCGGCCTACCCTCAACCAGAGCATCGGTTTTGCCACCTACACCACGACACCCTTTTTCCTGGCGGGTATTGCAGGCCTGTATCCCAGTCGCTGGCTGGCAATTCTGGTGCTGGGGCTGGCTTCGGTCTATTCGACGGTACTGCTGTTCGTGGGCATAGCCCCTTTCATGCGCCTGCCAGAAGGCAAGGCACCGCTCTACGCCGCTGCGATCTGGGCGGTAGGGCTGCTGGTGCTGGTCACGATTCTGGTATCGACGATTCTGCTTTGGTACAACGGCCTGACGCCGGAGTATGTGCGCCATTCGCTGGGAGAAGTGCAGGGTTGAGCAAATATAACTTGTGCAGGCTGTGTGGGAGCGAATTCATTCGCGAATGAATTCGCTCACACAGGTTTCCCACTGGCTTACCGGATCAGGTAATCGGAGCCGGGTTGAACAGGGTGATGTCGTTGTGCAGACGGTAATGCTCGGTCCAGGTCTTTTTCTTGCCGCTGGCCACATCCAGATAGAAGTGGAACAGCTCCCAACCCAGGTCTTCGATGGTCGCGCGACCGGTTGCAATGCGTCCGGCGTCGATATCGATCAGGTCGGGCCAGCGCTGGGCCAGTTCGGTACGGGTCGAAACCTTGACCACCGGGCTCATGGCCAGACCATAAGGCGTACCACGTCCGGTCGTGAACACATGCAGGTTCATCCCGGCAGCAAGCTGCAAGGTGCCGCACACGAAGTCACTGGCTGGTGTGGCGCAGAAGATCAGCCCTTTGCTCTTGAACCGCTCGCCCGGGCCAAGCACGCCGTTGATGGCGCTGTTACCGGACTTGACGATCGACCCCAGGGACTTCTCGACAATGTTCGACAACCCGCCTTTCTTGTTGCCCGGCGTGGTGTTGGCGCTGCGATCCGCTTCGCCCTTGGCCAGGTAACGGTCGTACCAGTCCATCTCGCGTACCAGTTCCTGCGCGACGGTTTCATCCTGTGCGCGGGAAGTCAGCAGGTAGATGGCATCGCGTACTTCGGTCACTTCGGAAAACATCACCGTCGCGCCAGCACGCAGTAGCAGGTCCGAGGCGTAACCCAGTGCCGGGTTGGCGGTGATGCCGGAAAACGCATCACTGCCGCCGCATTGCATGCCCAGGATCAACTCAGATGCCGGCACGGTTTCGCGACGACGCTGATCCAGCTTTTTCAGACGCACTTCAGCCAGCTCCATGATCTGCTCGACCATTTCATTGAAGCCATGGCTGGCGTCCTGAAGCCGGTACAGCCATGGCTCGCTGAGGTCCACGGAGCTGTCGTCTTCATGCATGACCTGCCCGGCCTGCAATTTCTCGCAGCCCAGGCTGATGACCAGCGCCTCGCCACCCAGGTTCGGGTTACGCGCCAGGTTGCGAACGGTGCGGATCGGAATGTAAGCGTCAGTCGCCGAGATCGCCACGCCACAGCCGTAGCTGTGGGTCAGGGCCACCACGTCATCGACGTTGGGATAGCGCGGCAGGAGTTCGTCACGGATACGCTTGACCGCAAAATCCAGAACACCGGTCACGCACTGAACGGTGGTGGTGATGCCCAGAATATTGCGAGTGCCCACAGTACCGTCGGCGTTGCGGTAGCCCTCGAAGGTATAACCCTCCAGCGGCTCACCTTTCTCCGGTACCGCATCGGACATCGGCAGGCTGTCCAGCGCAGGCGCAGAAGGCATGCGCAACAGGTCTTCCCTGACCCAACTGCCACGAGGAATAGGCTGCAATGCATAGCCGATGGTGTGGCCGTAACGAATCACGGCATCCCCTTCAGCCAGATCCACAGTACTGACCTTGTGGCTCTGCGGTACGTTATCGACAGTCACCAGCCCGTTGTCGAACTCGGTTCCGGCTGGAACGCCCTGGTCATTGACCACTACCACCACGTTATCCAGCGGATGCAGCTGGATGTACCGTGGAGAATCGGCATGTTGAATCAGGTTCATCACGGTTACCTCAAGATTTGGCTTGTGAAAGGTCGCTGGCCTGGTCGTCCAGCAAAGGCCCCTTGGTTGGCGGCTCTTTCAATTCCACTCGCTTGATTTCACCCACTATGAAGATGTAGCTGATTACCGCCAGCAGCGCGTTCGCGCCGACGAACACCAGTGCCCACTTGAAGGAACCCGTAGAGCTGATGATGTAACCAATCACGATCGGAGTCGTGATCGAGGCAATATTACCGAATGTGTTGAACAGGCCACCGCTCAAACCGGCGATCTGTTTTGGCGAGACGTCGGACATCACAGCCCAGCCCAGCGCACCGACACCTTTACCGAAGAACGCCAGCGCCATGAAACCTACGACGACCCATTCAACATCGACATAGTTACAGGTGACGATGGAGGTCGACAACAGCAGGCCGCAGATGATCGGAGCCTTGCGCGAGAAGGTCAGCGAATGGCCTTTGCGCAGCAGGTAGTCGGAGATGACACCACCGAGCACACCACCGATGAAACCGCAGATGGCCGGCAAGGACGCGATGAAACCGGCCTTGAGGATCGTCATGCCACGTTCCTGCACCAGGTACACCGGGAACCAGGTCAGGAAGAAGTAGGTGATGCCGTTGATGCAGTACTGGCTCAGGTAGATACCGAGCATCATGCGGTTGGTCAGCAACTGGCGAATGTAATCCCAGCGCGGTCCGCCCTTCTTGCCCTTGGTCTTGTCCTGGGTATCCAGATCGACCATGCCGCCGTTGCTGGCAATGTGTTCGATTTCGGCTTCGTTGATCAGCGGATGGTTGCGCGGGCTATAGATGACTTTCATCCACAGCAGCGAGAACACGATGCCGCCGGCGCCCATAACGATGAAGACATGTTGCCAGCCGAAGGTGTAAACGATCCAGCCCATCAGCGGAGCGAACAGTACCGTGGCGAAGTATTGCGCGGAGTTGAAGATCGCCGAGGCAGTGCCGCGTTCGGCAGTCGGAAACCAGGAAGCCACGATGCGGGCGTTGCCCGGGAAGGACGGCGCTTCGGCCAGGCCTACCAGGAAGCGCAGCATGAACAACGCGACGATTGCAGTGGAGACGCCAAACTCACCCACATAGCCTTGCAGCAGGGTGAACAGGGACCAGGTGAAAATGCTCATGGCATAGACTTTCTTCGACCCGAAACGGTCGAGCAGCCAGCCACCGGGAATCTGACCGGCCACGTAGGCCCAGCCAAATGCAGAGAAGATGTAGCCAAGGGTTACGGCACTGATGCCGAGGTCTTTCTGAATGCTTGAACCGGCAATCGCGATGGTGGCTCGGTCTGCATAGTTGATCGTGGTGACAAGGAACAGCATCAACAGGATCAAATAGCGGACGTGAGTCGGCTTGGACTTTTGCATGTGATTGAACTCCCACTCATTATTTTTTTACGCGGGTAATACATTTTTTTGGGTCCAGCGATGCAGGCCCCTTAAAAGTGTCGGCGGCGACGACAACTTTTACCTGCATGGTCTTGCGGCCTAACGACAAAACCGCTGATCTCTCAGCGGTTTGCCTGTAGCGGTGTTACTGCTTGCCTTGCTTGTCCATCAGCGCAGCCAGCATTTCGACTTCTTCGGAAGTCAGGTCAGTCAGCGGTGCGCGAACCGGACCTGCATCGTAACCAGCGATTTTTGCGCCGGCCTTGACGATGCTCACGGCATAACCGGCTTTACGGTTGCGA
Source organism: Pseudomonas lijiangensis (assembly GCF_018968705.1). Classification (NCBI taxonomy): domain Bacteria; kingdom Pseudomonadati; phylum Pseudomonadota; class Gammaproteobacteria; order Pseudomonadales; family Pseudomonadaceae; genus Pseudomonas; species Pseudomonas lijiangensis. The sequence goes on along the minus strand of NZ_CP076668.1, from coordinate 812,523 downwards.
ATTTCCAGGTAAGGCAGGAAGAAGTCGTCGATGTACTTGCCGACCGCTTCGTGATCGTCACGAGCGATAGCGTGGTAGAAGTCCATCGCCAATTTCGGAACAAAGTTGAATACAGCCGAGGAATAGACCGGCACGCCCAGCGCCTTGTAAGCGGCGGCATAGACTTCAGCGGTCGGCAGACCACCCAGGTACGAGAAGCGGTCACCCAAACGGCGGCGGATCGAAACCATCAGCTCGATATCGCCCAGGCCATCCTTGTAGCCGATCAGGTTCGGGTTGCGCTCGGCCAGTTTTTCCAGCAGCGGAGCGGTCAGGCGGCACACGTTACGGTTGTAGACGACCACACCGATCTTGACCGACTTGCAGACCGCTTCAACGTGAGCGGCAACGCCATCCTGGCTGGCTTCAGTCAGGTAGTGCGGCAGCAGCAGCAGGCCTTTGGCGCCCAGGCGCTCGGCTTCTTGAGCGTATTCGATGGCTTGACGAGTCGGGCCACCCACACCGGCCAGGATTGGCACGCTGGTTTCGCACGTGTCGACGGCAGTCTTGATGATTTCCGAGTATTCGCTGGCAGCCAGGGAGAAAAACTCGCCAGTACCACCTGCTGCGAACAGCGCGCTTGCGCCGTACGGAGCCAGCCACTCAAGGCGTTTGATATAGCCAGCGCGATTGAAATCGCCCTGGGCATTGAAATCGGTAACCGGGAAAGACAGCAGACCGGAGGAGAGGATGGACTTCAGTTCTTGTGGATTCATTATTCGAACACCCTGTGGGACAGAATTATTAGAGGATCACCGGGGGCAGATCCGATGTCGTAAGTCATCGTACAACTGAAAATAAAATGTCTCAACAGGGATTTGCAGGTTTTTCGGAACTAAAGCGATGAAAGGGCTTCGAGGCCTTTAAAGACGGGGGGTTGGGGATTTTGGAGGGAATGGATGGGTTATATGATCACTGAGAGCTACAAGCTACAAGCTACAAGCTACAAGCTACAAGCTACAAGCTACAAGCTACAAGCTACAAGCTACAAGCTTTTGACTTGAAGCTTAGAGCTTGCAGCTTGAAACTCGCTCTTATGCCCTCTGCGACTCGGCCTCTTCATGCGCATGACGCAGACGTTCGCGGCTGTTGGTGAGGTGCAGGCGCATGGCGGCGCGGGCGGCTTCGGAGTCCTGGCGGGCGATGGCGTCGTAGATTTCTTCGTGCTCGCGGCTCAGGCGACTCATGTAATGCTGCTGATCATCATGAGCCAGACGTGCCGAGTTCAAGCGCGTGCGCGGAATGATGCTGGTGCCCAGGTGGGTCATGATATCGGTGAAGTAACGGTTGCCGGTGGAAAGCGCGATCTGCAGGTGAAACTGGAAGTCCGAAGCCACGGCATCGCTGGCATGGGCGGCACTTTCGTTCAGGGCATCGAGGGCGGCACGCATGGCGGCCAGTTGCTCATCGCTGCGACGCTGTGCTGCAAGGCCTGCGGATTCGACTTCCAGGCTGATACGCAACTCCAGAACCGCCAGGACATCACGCAAGGTGACGATGGTGGCCGGATCGATCCGAAAACCGCTGGGGCTCGGGATATCCAGCACAAAAGTGCCGATACCGTGCCGCGTCTCGACCAGACCGGAAGCCTGCAAGCGGGAAATGGCTTCGCGCACCACTGTGCGACTCACGCCCTGCTCTTCCATGATGGCGGATTCGGTAGGGAGTTTGTCGCCGCGCTTGAGCTGCCCGCTGCTGATGCGCTCGGACAGCTCAGTCACCAGTTCCTGCGCAAGGCTGCGGTGCTTTCTGCGTGCGCGAGGCGCTGCGGTTTGCTTTTCCATATCCAACATCGATCTCGGCACTGTTAACAAAGACCAATCATAGCTCAGCGGTTATACGATAACACCCTGAAAACCTGAGGAGGGGGACAGAGAGAATTCAGACAAGGTGTTGCTGCCTCGTCTGTTCAAGCAGTTTTCCCCCTTCCACCCGCAGATATCGATCATGAAAACGCTTGAGACTGCTGCGGTGCCCGATGCTGAGAATCGTCATGTCGGGCCGCTCATCGATAAGCGCCTGATACAGCGCCGCTTCGTCTTCTTCATCCATGGCCGACGTGGCCTCGTCCAGATACAACCACTTCGGCGCAAACAACAGAGCCCTGGCAAAAGCGACCCGCTGCTGCTCGCCGGGTGATAACAGACGCTGCCAATGGTTTTCTTCATCCAGTCTCGCGACCAGATGCTCCAGACGGCAGGTGTGTAACACCTCGACAAATCGCTCGGACGGATACTGGGTCGCGGCCAGTGGATAACTCAAGGCGTCGCGCAACGTACCAATGGGCAGGTAAGGCTTTTGTGGCATGAACATATAACGCTCGTCCGGCAACCGGATGTGCCCCTGCCCTTCATGCCATAAACCGCCCAGGGCGCGCAGCAAAGTGCTTTTGCCACTTCCCGAACGGCCACTGAGCATGACCCGCTCGCCCGGCTGGATAGACAGACTCGCATCGCGCAGCAGTTCGCGGCCACCAGCCAGCCCAAGCGCCTGCAGTTGCAAAGCTTCGCTGTCACGACTGAGGGTAATAGCCGGAAGATGCGCTTCGTTGTCATCCATGCCCTGGCGGAAGCTGAGCAGGCGATCACAGGTGGCGCGCCATGAAGCCAGCGAGGCATAGGCTTCGATGAACCAGCTGAAGTTTTCCTGCACATTGCCAAAAGCCGAGTTGATCTGCATCAGATCCCCCAGCTCGATCTTCCCGGCGAAATACCGCGGCGCCGCAACGATAAACGGGAAGATAAGCGCAATCTGTGAATAGCCTGCGGTAAAGAAGGTGAGGCTTTTCTGAACCTTCATGATCGAGCGGAAGTTGCTCCAGATCATGCCGAAACGATTGCTCAGCCGCTGCTTCTCGTTGGGCTCGCCATCGCACAGCGCAATGCTCTCGGCATTTTCCCTCACCCGCACCAGGGCAAAACGCATGTCGGCTTCAAAGCGTTCCTGCTGGTTGTTCAACACGATCAGACGCCGCCCGATCAGGTGCGTCAGCCAGCTACCGACCACGGCATACACCAGTGCCGCCCAGAACATGTAACCGTGAATCGTGACACCCATCACTTCGACGCTGCCGGAAACGCCCCACAGAATGACCGAGAACGACACCAGACTGACCACGGTACTCATCAGCCCGATACCCAGCGAGAGGGTTCGGCTCGTGAACTCATCAAGGTCTTCGGACAAACGCTGGTCAGGGTTATCGGTGTGACCGGTCTGCTCCAGCTGGTAGTAATTCCTGTGGCTGAGCCACTTGGCAAAATGCTGCTCGGTGAGCCAGCGGCGCCAGCGAATGGTGAGCATCTGCGTCAGGTAAAGGCGATACACCGCCACCAGGATCGCCAGGGCGGCAATCGCGCAGAAATACAGTGTCAGATGGGTGAAAGACGCCAAGTCTTTCTTTTCCAGAGCGTTGTAGAAATCCCGGTACCAACTGTTGATCTGCACCGAAATTTCCACGCTGAACAACGACAGGCCAACTACCGCCGCCAGCAGCAACCAGGCCATGCGCCGGTCTTCGCTACGCCAGTAAGGCGTGATCAGCTTCCAGACTCTGGGGAGGAACGTACCGCTCGGGGCGTCGTTGACTTCAAGATTGCGATTCATGATTCAGGCCCGGCTTCTCTATCAGAAAGAAGAACAATGCCCGTTCACAATGAAGCAAAAACGCCCTCTGACCTCATGAATAAAACTTCATCAACGACGCACAGGACGCTTCTGCAATTTGCGCTGCAAGGTGCGGCGGTGCATGCCCAGCGCACGGGCCGTGGCCGAGATGTTGCCTTCATGCTCGGTCAGCACCCGCTGGATGTGCTCCCACTGCAGGCGATCCACCGACATGGGGTTTTCCGGCACCAGAGTGTCCAGGTTCGCATGCTCGGACAGCAGGGCCGCCAGCACGTCGTCGGCATCCGCCGGTTTGCACAGGTAGTTGCAGGCGCCACGCTTGATCGCCTCGACCGCCGTCGCAATGCTCGAATAACCGGTGAGGATCACCACGCGCATTTCAGGGTCCAGCTCCAGCAGCTTGGGCAACAGCACCAGACCGGAGTCGCCGTCCATCTTCAGGTCGAGCGCGGCGTATTCGGGGATATCGTTCTGGGCAATCACCAGCCCTTCTTCGGCAGAACCTGCGGTGCTGACGCGAAAACCACGACGGCTCATGGCGCGCGCCATGACCCGGGTAAAGGTTGCGTCGTCGTCGACCAGCAGCAAATGCGGAAGCTCTTCGCCTTCGACCTGGATGTCATCATCACTCATGCTTCATCTCCTTGCGTGTCACGAGGCAAGCGCAGCTCGGTGAGCGTGCCGCCCTCTTCATGACGGTAGAGTTTTACCGAACCCCCGGCGCGGGTAACGCTGGCCTTGCTCAAAAACAGGCCCAGGCCGAAACCTTTGCCCTTGGTGGTAAAGAATGGCTTGCCGATCTGCTCGGCAATGGCCAGCGGCACACCCGGCCCGTGGTCACGAATATTGATACAGATTTCCGCACTGTCCCAATCCAGGTTGACTTCCAGCCCGTCGGGACAGGCATCGGCCGCATTGTTCAAGAGGTTGAGCAGCGACTGGGTCAGGTCAGGCGGCGGCGCCAGCATCGGCACCTTGTCCTTGCCCAACTGGAAAAAACGATAACTGACTTCAGGACGCATCAAATGCCAGCGGTTCAGCGACTCGTCCATCCACTGAGTCACCGTCTGATATTCCACCGCCATGCGCCGGTTGGCTTCAGCGGCACGTACCAGTTGCTGGAGTGTCTGCTTGCACTGCTTGACCTGCTCCTGCAGGACAGAAAGGTCGTCCTGCAACTCGGGATTGCTATGATCCTGGCGCATTTCCTTGAGCAGCACGCTCATGGTCGCCAGAGGCGTGCCCAGCTCATGGGCTGCGCCTGCGGCCTGGGTCGCGACGGCCAGCAATTGCTCGTCACGCAGGCCCTCTTCACGACGCACCGCTCGCAATTGCTCCTGACGACGCAGTTCTTCGGCCATCTTCGCGGCAAAGAACGTAATGACCGACGCCGCCAGGGCAAAGCTGAGCCACATGCCATAGATCTGCATGTTCTCTCTGGAGATGGGATAGGTTTCCAGCGGATAGGATCGGTACAGAAGCGCGGTATAGAGCGTCAGGGCGATACCGGACAGGATCAGGGAATAGCGCCATGGCAAGGTGACGGCAGCGATGGTCAGCGGGACCAGATAATAGGACACGAACGGGTTGGTCGAACCGCCGGAGAAATACAGCAAGGCACTGTGGATGATCAGGTCCAGCGCCAGTTGCAGCGCATACTCCAACTCAGTGACAGGCCAGGAAGTACGCAAGCGCACGGCAGTCAGCACACAGAGCGCGACCGAACAGCCCAAGGTAATCGACAGCGGCAGCCAGGGCAGCGGCAGCACGTTGAACAGCCAGGCAATGCCGACCGAACCGGCCTGCGCAGCCAGCACCAGGGTGCGAATGAACGTCAGGCGCCACAGGTTCTGGCGCGAGGCTGAAAGCATTTGAACGGGGGCGAGCATGAGCTCTCCTGATGAGCGCTCCAGGCGGATCGAAACGAGTATAACCAAGCGAGAGGCAAAACTGGAAAAGTGCGTCAAAGCGCCACATACCGAACTGTCCGGAACCGGAACTCCTGACTACAGTCATATGAAGTTGCATCAGTCCGACAATCGTCGGATGACGCTTTTATAACAAGGAGTTACTCATGTTCAATCTTCGCCCTGTCGCCCTGGTCATCACGCTGGGAATCACGGTCCTGGCCTGTGCCCAGGCCATTGCCGAGGAACCTCGTTACAACCAGATTTCATTGCGCGCCGAGGTCAATCAAGAGGTCCAGCGCGACCTGATGCTCGTCACGCTCTACAGCGAAGCGCAGAACAGCGACCCGGCAAAGCTTGCGGCACAGATCACCGAAACCCTGAACAAGGCGCTGGGCCAGGCGCGTCAGGTCAAGGACGTGACCATCCGCCAGGGCAGCCGCAACAGTTACCCCATCTACGGCGAGAAAGGTCAGTCGATCACTGGCTGGCGTGAGCGCGCCGAACTGCGCCTGGAAAGTGCCGACTTTGCCGCGCTGTCCAAACTGACGGGCGAGTTGCTGACCGACCTGAAAATGGGCGGCATGGACTTCTCCATTTCCACGCCAACCCGCAAGGCCAGTGAAGATGCCCTGCTCAAGGATGCAGTGACCGCGTTCAAGGCCCGCGCCCAACTGGTCACCGAAGCGCTGGGTGGCACGGGCTACAAACTGGTGAACCTGAACCTCAATACTTCGGGTTATCCACAGCCCTACCTGCGCGCGCCGGTCATGATGATGAAAGCCGAACGCGCCGACGCAGCGCCGACACCTGATGTCGAAGCCGGCACCAGCCAGGTCAGCGTTGCGGCCGATGGTGTGATCGAGGTGCAGATTCCCTAGGTGATCACTGGGTAGAATCGGGCGGCGCTCCGCTCATTCGCGAAACCATTTTGAATCAAACAAGATGGAACATGCGTCATTGTAGGAGCGCGCTTGCCCGCGACCGAGTGCGAAGCGCTCGCAAAATCTACGACTGCTACGCAGCCGGTCGTCGGAGTGCCGCCCAGGGCAAGCGCGCTCCTTGTATGGCAACTATCGACATTTCTGGTGTCGATAGTTCTCGACTGATCATCGAGGGAGGGCCAAGAAGCTGTCGCGCTCCTAAGGCCCAGAGCCTGCAATACGTAGATTGAGCTCTGGCCCTCCACCCTCACTCAGCAAGTCCGAACGGTATCTGGTGCCCGTCAGTGACGTGAGCACGTATTGAATTGCAAGGCTGGACAGAGTGCAGCTCGATCATCACCCAACTGATCAAGGAGCCCATATGCCTGTAGCTGTCGGCGTCGATTGCGCTAAGAAAACCTTTGATATCGCTCTGCTCCAGGGCAACCAAAAATTTCGTACCAAAGCCAAGCTGGCCAATACGGAGGCTGGTTTCAATCAGTTCGAGCAGTGGCTGGAAACGCATGCAGAGAAAGCCTGCTGGGTCGTCATGGAAGCAACGGGCATCTACTACGAAGCCTTGGCTGAATTTCTCTACGCCAGAGGATTCAAGGTCGCAGTGCTCAATCCAGCCATCATTCATGCCTATGGCAAAGAGGATCTGCGGCGAGTCAAGACGGACAAGGCAGACGCCAAGCTCATTGCCCGGTACGGTTCTGAGCGAACTCACAAACTGCGAGAGTGGACACCGGAACCTCCGTCACAGCGGCGTTTACGGGCGCTGGTACGCCGACTGGAGGACTTGCAGGAAATGCGGCAGATGGAAGCCAATCGCCTGGAAGTTTGCGACGTCAGCGTTCAGCACTCCATACGGTCGCTCATCGACTCCCTTGACGAGCAGATCGAACACACCAGAAAAAAGATTCGTCAGCACATTGATGACGATCCCGATCTGCGCGGCAAGCGTGATTTGATCGTATCAATCGACGGTCTGGGTGACACAAGTGCGGCCTCTCTGCTGGCAGAGCTTGGGGATCCACTTAAGTACAAAGGGGCTCGTGCCATTGTGGCATTTGCCGGCCTTAACCCGGTACCTGACCAATCAGGTGAATACACAGGGCCGACGCCCATCTCCAAAACCGGGTCCGCCAGACTGCGTAAAAGCCTGTATATGCCCGGCATTGTGGCCTCCCGCCATAACGCCGTGATTAAGGCTCAAAGCGATAGGCTCAAGGCGCGAGGCAAAGCGCCCCAACAGATCATCTGCGCAGCCATGCGTAAGCTCTTGCACCTGGTGTATGGCGTGATCAAGTCAGGCAAGCCATACGATCCTAAATATGCGATGGCTGTGTAAAAGACGCCCCTTACATCCGGTATTGCAAGGGGCTGATCAAGACGGTATCTACATCTGTTTGCTGCACGACAGCGCGGCGCCAAGGCGGCGGGTGATCTCCTACTGCATCTCCTCCTCCCGACAGACCGTGTCTCCTCGCCCTACACCACTCAACGCCCAGCCTGATTCTCCCCTACCGTGTAACCCGTAGACTCATCCTGAAACCCCAATCGCATTTCAATAAAAGGAATCAAGGATGAATCCTGGCACTATCGCGTCAGTCCAGCCTCAGCAAAATGAAGACAAGACCAGTGAGGTTCACGAGCCTCTGCCCGTTGCAGCCCGCTTTGAAGCAGGCCAAGGCGAAAAAACCAAGGCCACTCATGGCTCTATAGAAGCGATCCTTGAAACGGCCGGTTTCAGGCAGGATGAAATACGCGCCATCTACTATGGCAACTGGCTGCGCGACTACTCGCAACTGCTCGACCCCAAGATCGTGCGCGCAACCACCATGCCCAAGAGCTTCCCGGACCTGCTGTCCCGTGAAGCCCTGACCAGAATCGTGGATGTGCTGGCAGTCAAGGAGTTCACCGATCTGATGAAGATCGACCGCTCGAAATTCATCGTCACCCCTGAAAGACTTGGCGTTTATCGCCCCAGCGAACACATCGACAACCCCAAGGCCGTGAACCCGAAGCCAGCCAACCCCAAGGAGCGCGACGCCGACTTCGAGGACTGGGTGAAACCCGACGATCCGGTCTTGCAGGTCGACTACAACACATCCATGAAACGCTACATCCAGCGCTCGGTGGATGTCATGAGCAATGAGCTGGACATGGCCCTGAAGGCTGGCCCGCAATCCACCGATGGCTTGCGGGCACTCGGTTCGGGCCTGCATATCCTCGAAGACTTTTTCTCCCACTCCAACTTCGTCGAGTTGAGCCTGATAAAGCTCGGCCATACCAGCGTCCTGCCATGGACATCCCCAGCAGCCTGCAGGCATCGCCTGCCTCTGGTGACCGGCATGTTCGGCGGCAGCGACATCATCGCCAGCCTTGCTGCACCACTGGGCAAGATCCTGTTCTCGACGGATGACAAACCCTTTGAACCCATCAAGGCCGGGGTGCGCTACGAGCGCGACCAGATCATTCAGATCCTGCTCAGCGAGCACCCCAACGAGCAACTGCTTCAGGGCTATGAAGCATTCCTGACCACCCGCGACCAATGGGCCAGCCTGCCGTTCTCCGAACAGGTTGAACGCTTCTATTCGTTTATCGGGACACCGGGAAGAATCGTCAACAATGCAATCGGCACGGCCATGCAGGGCCTGACCACCTGGTTTGGCAACAGCATCGACGATCTCCAGACCACACTGGGCGATGACCCGAATACCAACGGTTCTACTGACCCGTCACACTCGCAGCTTGCCAAGGACCATGCCGAACACCCGCTGCACACACTGTCTGCACTGCTGGCGGAAAAAGCGGTGCTGCAAGTGGGACAGGCGGTAAAGGGCAACTGGTTCGGCAAGGACGGCGTGCAGCACCCGGCACATGTGGCCGCCAGGTTCTTTGCCCATCCCATGGACAGCAACTGGCAGGACGAACTGGTTCGCGACTGGGCAAACCGGAATCCGGGGCTGGTCAAACATGCGTCAGTCAAAACCGAGCTGGAGCGCACCCATGAGCACTTGCGAAACAGCACACAAGTAGGCTTGAGGGTATTCAATCAAGAAGGCTCCCGTTTTCTGAATACCTTTTTCGAGAGCACTTCGCTGTCGGACCTGTGGAATAAAATCACGGGCAAGTAAGAGACCACCCGCCGCCTTGGCGCCGCTGTCGCGCAGCAAACAGGTGTAGGAGCGCGCTTGCCCTGGGCGGCACTCCGACGACCGGCTGCGCAGCAGTCGTAGATTTTGCGAGCGCTTCGCACTCGGTCGCGGGCAAGCGCGCTCCTACATTAACCTTGCAATTCAAGATGTTGCGCTATGTTTGATGAGAGCGTTGTTGGATTCCCGACAAATGCGGCACTATCCGCTGTCTATCTGCACGATGATATTCAGAACGGTTATTGCCGCACTTTGCGAGGGGTTTCATGGGACATACGATCTTCAAACCGCTGCTGTTGACTACCGCACTGCTGGCCTGCGCGCCGCTGGCCCAGGCCGCCAGTACCCTGGTGTACTGCTCCGAAGCCAGCCCTGCCGGTTTCGATCCGAGCCAGTACACCAGCGGTACCGACTTCGATGCCTCGGCCGAAACGGTTTTCAACCGCCTGACCCAGTTCAAGCGCGGTGGTACGGAAGTGGAGCCAGGGCTGGCGACTCGCTGGGACGTTTCTGCAGACGGCCTGAGCTACACCTTTCACCTGCGCGAAGGCGTGAAGTTCCACACCACTGACTACTTCAAGCCAACCCGGGCTTTCAATGCCGACGATGTGCTGTTCACGTTCAACCGTCTGCTTGATCCCGAGCAGCCGTTTCGCAAGGCTTATCCTTCAGAGTCGCCCTACTTCACCGACATGGGCATGAACAAGACCATCAAGAACATTGAAAAGGTCGATGCCCATACCGTCAGGTTCAACCTGAACAATGTCGATGCCGCGTTCGTGCAGAACCTGGCCATGAGCTTCGCCTCGATCCAGTCCGCCGAATATGCCGCGCAACTGCTCAAGGAAGGCAAGGCAGCCGATCTGAACCAGAAACCTGTCGGTACCGGTCCCTTCGTCTTCAAGCGCTATCAGAAGGATTCGCAGATCCGTTACGTGGGCAACAAGGACTACTGGAAGCCCGAAGACGTGAAGATCGACAACCTGATCTTCTCCATCAACAACGATGCCGCGGTGCGTCTGCAAAAGCTCAAGGCCGGTGAGTGCCAGGTCAGCGGCTACCCTCGCCCGCAAGACATCGAAGAATTCAAGAAAGACCCGAAGATCAAGGTTCTGAGCCAGCCGGGTTTCAACCTGGGCTTCCTGGCCTATAACGTCACACACCCGCCACTGGACCAGCTCAAGGTGCGTCAGGCGCTGGACATGGCCATCGACAAGTCGGCCATTATCAAGGCGGTTTACCAGAGCGCCGGGCAACTGGCCCAGAACGCCCTGCCGCCCGGCCAGTGGAGCTTCGACCCGGACATCAAGGACGCGCCTTACGACCCGACCAAGGCGAAGCAGTTGCTCAAGGAAGCGGGCATCGCACCGGGCACACAAATCAACCTGTGGGCCATGACGGTGCAGCGGGCTTCCAACCCCAACGCACGAATGTCGGCGCAGATGATCCAGTCCGACTGGGACAAGATCGGCATCAAGGCCAACATCGTCACCTATGAATGGGGCGAGTACATGAAGCGCTCTCGCGCAGGCGAGCACGATGTAATGATCTACGGCTGGACCGGCGACAACGGTGACCCCGACAACTGGCTGGGCGTGCTGTACAGCTGTGCGGCAGTCAAGGGCAGCAACTTCGCCAAATGGTGCGATCCGGCCTACGACAAGCTGGTGCAACAGGCCAAAGTGACCGCCGATCGCGATGAGCGGATCAAACTGTATAAACAGGCGCAACAAGTGCTCAAGGCACAGGTGCCGATCACGCCGATTGCCAACTCCAAAGTCTTCCAGCCCATGCGCCAGGAAGTCCAGGACTTCAAGATCAGCCCGTTCGGCCTGACGCCTTTCTATGGGGTGAGTCTGAGCAAGTAAGCTCATAAAAGGTAACAACCACACACCAACCGGGTGCATTCAACACGCCCGGTTGCGCGTTTATGGTGCGATAAACGGCAAAAATCCTTTGCGCAAACGATCAACTGCGCAGAAATTACACTTACGCGACATTCATGTACGCTCGTTCCACTTTTTACGGCCCCTTTGTCGTCAGCACCTTGCTTCGGGTACGACCCCTGCATAAGTATCGGATGGATCGGCTCACGAGGTCGTTCCCTCCAAATGACAATAACTGAGGCCTCCATGCTCAAACACGCAGTCATCCCGTTCATCGTCGGCGCAAGCCTGCTGGCCAGCGCACCCTTCGCTCAGGCGGCATCCAACCTTGTGTTCTGCTCAGAAGGCAGCCCGGCGGGCTTCGATCCGGCCCAATACACCACCGGTACCGACTTCGACGCCTCGGCAGAAACCATGTTCAACCGGCTGACCCAGTTCGAGCGCGGCGGCACGGCTGTCCAGCCAGGTCTGGCAACCAGTTGGGATGTGTCCCCCGACGTGCTGACTTACACCTTCCACCTGCGCAAGGGCGTCAAGTTCCACACCACGCCGTACTTCAAACCAAGTCGCGATTTCAATGCCGATGACGTGCTGTTCACGTTCAACCGCATGATCGACAAGGACCAGCCGTTCCGCAAAGCGGCCCCGACCGAATTCCCGTACTTCACCGACATGGGCATGGACAGCAACATTGCCAAGGTCGAGAAAGTCGACGACTACACCGTGAAGTTCGTCCTCAATACCGTCGATGCCGCGTTCATCCAGAACCTGGCCATGTCCTTTGCCTCGATCCAGTCTGCCGAATACGCCGACCAGTTGCTCAAGGAAGGCAAGGCTGCGGACATCAACAGCAAACCTGTCGGCACCGGCCCGTTCGTCTTCAAGAGCTACCAGAAAGACTCGAACATCCGCTTCACCGGCAACAAGGACTACTGGAAGCCTGAAGACGTCAAGATCGACAACCTGATCTTCGCCATCACCACCGACGCCTCGGTACGCATCCAGAAGCTCAAGAAGAACGAGTGCCAGATTACCGCTTACCCACGCCCTGCCGACCTTGAAACACTCAAGGCCGACAAGAACCTGAAAATGCCTGATCAGGCAGGTTTCAACCTGGGTTACATCGCCTACAACGTGATGGACAAGATCAAGGGCAGCGACACGCCGAACCCGATGGCGCAACTGAAGGTTCGTCAGGCGCTGGACATGGCGGTCAACAAGCAGCAGATCATTGACTCGGTCTACCAGGGCGCAGGCCAACTGGCCGTCAACGCCATGCCGCCGACCCAGTGGTCCTATGACACCACCATCAAGGACGCCGCGTACAACCCCGAGAAAGCCAAGGCCCTGCTCAAGGAAGCCGGCATCAAGGAAGGCACCGAAATCACCCTGTGGGCGATGCCGGTCCAGCGTCCTTACAACCCCAACGCCAAGTTGATGGCCGAGATGCTTCAGTCCGACTGGAAGAAGATCGGTATCAACGCAAAAATCGTCAGCTACGAGTGGGGTGAATACATCAAGCGCTCCAAGGGCGGTGAAAACGGCGCCATGCTGATTGGCTGGAGCGGTGACAACGGTGACCCGGACAACTGGCTGGGCACCCTGTTTGGCTGCGACGCCATCAACGGCAACAACTTCTCCAAGTGGTGCGACAAGCCTTACGACGCAATCATCAAGCAGGCCAAGGCCACACCTGACCAGGCCAAACGCACCGAGCTGTACAAACAGGCGCAACACCTGCTCAAGGATGCCGTGCCGATGACGCCTATCGCGCACTCCACCGTCTATCAGCCGATGCGCAATACCGTTCAGGACTTCAAGATCAGCCCGTTCGGACTGAACTCCTTCTACGGTGTCAGCGTGAAGTAATAGCAATATGCCTGCGCTGTTATTGCAGCGCAGGCAATTGAATGTCGGCCTGAAAAATAAATTCGCCAAGTTGCGTAATTGCGGCTAAAAGCAGTTACCTACTTGGTGAAAGTTTTTTTCCTACAACAACTAGAGCCTGCGAACCTATTTACCGCAAGCGCTGGCCGACATACCGTCGTGGCAGTTTTACTTACTTCAGATATTGTTTTCGGACGCGTCGTTACATATGAGCGCTATCACTCGCCCGTGGAAGGACAGGAATCCTTATGCGTAAAACAATCGCAATAACATCATTAGTTGGCCTTGGACTACTCAATGCGGCGACTGCAACCCAGGCCGCCAGCAGCCTGGTGTTCTGCTCGGAAGCCAGCCCTGCCGGCTTCGATACGGCTCAGTACACTGCCGCAACGGACAACGATGCCGCCGAACCCATCTACAACCGCCTGACTGAATTCAAGCCCGGCGACACAACCGTCTTGCCGGCACTGGCCACCAGCTGGGACGTATCGCCCGATGGTCTGGTCTACACCTTCCACCTGCGCGAAGGCGTCAAATTCCACAGCAACAAAGACTTCAAGCCCAGCCGCGACTTCAATGCAGACGACGTGATTTTCACGTTCAACCGCATGCTCAAGCCCGACCACCCGTTTCGTGTCGCTTATCCCACAGAGTTCCCTTATTTCAACGGCATGGGCCTGAACAAGAAGATCAAGTCCATTGAAAAGACCGGGCCACTGACCGTCGTATTTACCCTCAATACCGTCGACGCCGCTTTCATCCAGAACATCGCAATGAGCTTCGCCGCGATTCTCTCTGCCGAATACGCCGAGCAACTAATGGCCAAGGGCGACCCACGGGATATCAACCAGCAGCCTATCGGCACTGGCCCGTTTGTATTCCAGCGCTATCAGAAGGATTCGCAGATCCGCTACAAGGCCAACAAGGAATACTGGGACCCGAGCCGCGTCAAAGTCGATCAGCTGATTTTCGCCATCAATACCGACGCCTCGGTACGCATGCAGAAGCTGCGCAAGAACGAATGCCAGGTCACGCTCAACCCAAGGCCTGCCGATCTCGACGCCCTGAAAGCCGACAAGCAGTTGCAGATACTGCAACGTCCGGGCTTCAACCTGGGTTACATCTCCTACAACGTGCGTCATGAGCCGCTGGGCAATCTGCAGGTGCGCCAGGCGCTGGACATGGCGGTCAACAAGCAGGCCATCATCAACGCCGTTTATCAGGGTTCCGGGCAACTGGCGGTCAACGCCATGCCACCGACCCAGTGGTCTTATGACGACAGCATCAAGGACACGCCTTTCAACCCGGAAAAAGCCAAGGAGCTGTTGCGGGCGGCAGGCGTCAAGGAAGGCACTGAGCTGACGCTGTGGGCCATGCCGGTCCAGCGCCCTTACAACCCCAACGCCAAGCTGATGGCCGAAATGCTCCAGTCCGACTGGGCCAAGGTCGGGATCAAGGTCAAGATCGTCAGTTACGAATGGGGCGAATACCTCAAGCGCACCAAGAACGGCGAGCACGATATCTCGCTGATCGGCTGGACCGGTGACAACGGTGACCCGGACAACTGGCTCGGCACGCTCTACAGCTGTGCAGCCATTGGCGGCAATAACTACTCGATGTGGTGCGACGAAAAATACGACGCCCTGATCAAGTCGGCCATCTCCACCACCGACCGGGAAAAACGCACCGACCTGTACAAACAGGCGCAGCGCTATCTCAAGGAACAAGTCCCGATCACACCAGTTGCCCACTCCACGGTCAACCAGCCATTGCGCGCTGAAGTCGAGGGTTTCCACGTAAGCCCCTTCGGTCGCAACAGCTTCTCGGGCGTCAGCGTCAAAGACTGATCCTCAAACCCTCCGCCTGCATCACTCACGCTCAGACGTCGAGTGATGCAGGCGGGTGGCCGGATACATAAAAAAAGCCGGTCCCAAACCCGGCACCACCAAGCCAGACAGAAAAAAACTGGCGCTTTAAAAGTGATAACAAAGGAGCGGTACCCCTTGAAAACAACCAGCACGGCATTGCTTGCCCTCTCTCTGGCCTCCTTCGGCGCGGTCGCCCAGGCAGAAGAAAGCAGCACCAGCTTCGTCCCGACACAGCTAAACACCTCGAACGCACAGGACGAGGCAAAAGGCTTCTTTGAAGACCAGCATCTGACGGGCACGACTCGTAACTGGTACGCCAATGAACTCCTCCGTGGAGATGACCGCTTCAGCTACCGGAAGAACGGTGTGGCAACCCCGACTCCGCGCCGTATCAACTGGGTGCAAGGCACCATCGTCAACTACAGCTCGGGCTTCACCCAAGGCACTGTCGGCTTCAGTACCGAAGTGGCGCTGTACAACGCCATCGCGCTGGACAGGGATCGCAAGGACATTGCCGGCGGCGGTAACCGCACACTGGCCGAAAACAACGGCGACGCCGTCGGACAATGGAGCAAACTGGGCCTGGGCAACGTCAAGGCACGCATCTCCAACACCACCCTGACCGCCGGTCGCCAGTCGATCAACACACCGGTCGTTGCCTATCTCGGCAACCGGGCCTTGCCTTCCAGCTTCCAGGGCTTTGCCCTGCAGAGCGACGAGCTGAACAACCTGTCCATTCAGGCTGCGACCTTTGATCGAATTTCACCTCGTAGCGAACAGAGCCTGACGAAGTTCCGCTCCACGTATGCCAACATCAATGCGACCTCAGACCGCATGAGCATGGTGGGCGCCGACTACAAGCCTTTCAGCAATGTGACCGCCAGCCTGTACGCCTCGGATCTGGAAGACTTCTGGAAGCAGTACTACTTCGGCTTTACCCACGAGATCGGCGACAGCAAGGCCGTGGCGCTGAGCAGCAACCTGAACTACTACAAGACCAAGGACTCGGGTCAGAGCAAGCTCGGCCCTATCGATAACGACACCTACAGCCTGTCGTTCACCGCGACTCACCAGGCGCACAGCTTCGGCATCGCGTACCAGGAAGTCATGGGCAACGAGTACTTCGACTATGCCAAGGACACCAACGCCATCTTCCTGGCCAACTCCCTGCTGTCGGACTTCAACGGCCCGAACGAAAAATCCCTGCAACTCAGCTATGTCATCAACATGGGCGAATACGGCGTACCTGGCCTGAAATTCAATGCCTATCAGGCACGTGGCTGGGGCATCGACGGGACCCACTACAGAGGCACAGGCTACTCTGACGTCACCGATCTGCGCGGCGAAAGTCATTACGAATACGGCATCGGCACCAGCTACGCCTTGCAGTCCGGCCCGCTCAAGGCCACAACCGTACGCGCCACTTACACGACACACCGCTCCACTGGAGCCCAGATCGATGGCGATATCAATGAATTCCGCCTCGTAACCACGATCCCATTCAAGATCCTGTAAACAGCCATGCCTCTGCGGCGTGCGTCGTGCCTGGGCATGACACACGCCGCAGCCACGGTCTTCGCACTACTCAAGGAGGTTTCCATTGAAACTGCTCACACTACGCGCCTCGATTGCCGTCGCTGCATTCGGCCTCGCCGCCAGTGTCTGCGCCAAACCGCTGGTGGTCTGTACCGAAGCCAGCCCGGAAGGCTTCGACATCGTGCAATACACCACCGCCGTGACGGCAGACGCCTCGGCAGAAACCATCCTTGAACGTCTGGTCGCGTTCACGCCTGGCACCACAGATACCGTTCCCGGTCTTGCCGAGAGCTGGGAGATCAGCCCCGACGGCCTGGTCTATACCTTCAAGCTGCGCAAGGGAGTCAAGTTCCAGACCACCGATTACTTCAAGCCCACCCGCGACATGAACGCCGACGATGTGCTCTGGAGCTTCCAGCGGCAGATGGACGCCAACCATCCCTGGCATGCACGCTCACTGGTGGGTTACCCCTATTTCGAAAGCATGGGCTTCCAGGACCTGATCAAGAGCGTCGAAAAGATCGACGAGCACACGGTGAAGTTCACCCTTACCAAAGCCGAAGCACCGTTCCTGCGTGACCTGGCGATGCCTTTCACCTCGATCTACTCGGCCGAATACGCCGATCAGCTGCTCAAGCGTGACAAGACCGCCGAACTCAACAGCAAGCCGATTGGCACCGGTCCGTTCATCCTGACGCGCTATGCCAAGGATGCCCAGGTCCGCTATAAAGCCAACCCTGACTACTGGAAGCTGAAAGTCCCCAGTGAAGCGCTGATCTTTGCGATCACGCTGGACAACAACACCCGCCTGCAAAAACTCAAGGCAAACGAATGTCAGGTTGCGCTTTATCCAAAACCTGACGATATTGCGAGCATCAAGGCTGACCCGAATCTCAAGATCGACGAGATGGAAGCCATGATGACCAGCTATGTCGCCATCAACACATCCCACAAATACCTTGGCGATGTGCGCGTGCGGCAAGCGATCAACCTGGCTTTCGACAAGAAGTCCTACATCAGGGCTCTGTTTGGCGAAGGCAAGGCCACCGAGGGCGTCGGCCCATACCCACCGACCATGATCGGCTACGACAACGATAGCCAAAGCCCGCCGTACGATCCGGCACGGGCCCGTACCTTGCTCAAAGAGGCCGGTGTTCCAGAGGGACAGGTGTTTACCCTGTTCGCTCGCAATGGTGGTGCCGTGACCAACCCCAATCCGTTGGTGGGGGCGCAGATGCTTCAGGGCGATCTGGCCAAGGTAGGCATCAAGCTGGACATTCGCGTCATGGAATGGGGTGAAATGCTTAAACGCGCCAAGAATGGCGAACATGACATGGTTTTTGCGGGCTGGGCAGGCGACAACGGCGACCCGGATAACTTCCTGACGCCGAACCTCGGCTGCGAAGCCGCAAAAAATGGCGAAAACTATGCTCGCTGGTGCAACAAGGAGTTCGAAGACGCGATCACCCAGGCCAGGGAAAAAACCGACCCT
Organism: Pseudomonas lijiangensis; assembly: GCF_018968705.1. Lineage (NCBI taxonomy): Bacteria > Pseudomonadati > Pseudomonadota > Gammaproteobacteria > Pseudomonadales > Pseudomonadaceae > Pseudomonas > Pseudomonas lijiangensis. Next base: position 794,200 of record NZ_CP076668.1, on the reverse strand, counting down.
GCCGAACGTGCCGCGCTCTACAAAAAAGCCCAGCAAGTGTTCAACCAGGAGCAGCCATGGATAAGCCTGGCCTATCCAAAACTGTTCGTAGCAATGCGCAAGAATGTCGAAGGCTTTCATATCAGCCCGCTGACCAATAACAACTTCACCACTGCACAGGTGAAGTAAGAAAAACAGCCGCCCGCGTCCACAAGATCAAGGGCGGCATGCCTGAAAGGCTGATGAGGTACACCACAAGATGTTTAGTTTTATTGCCCGCCGGGTGGGGTTACTGATCCCTACCTTCTTCGGCATCACCCTGCTGACTTTCGCCCTGATTCGCCTGATCCCGGGCGACCCGGTCGAAGTCATGATGGGCGAGCGCCGGGTCGACCCGGAAATGCACGCCCAGGCCATGGAGCGCCTTGGTCTGAACAAACCGCTTTATGCGCAATACATCGATTATGTCGGCAAGCTCGCCCAGGGCGACCTCGGCGAATCCCTGCGCACCCGCGAAAGTGTCTGGACCGAGTTCACCTCGCTGTTTCCCGCGACCCTTGAACTGTCGATCGCAGCCTTGATCTTCGCTGGCATTGTCGGCCTTCTGGCCGGGGTGATTGCCGCACTCAAGCGCGGCTCGCTGTTCGATCACGGGGTCATGGGGATTTCTCTGGCGGGCTACTCGATGCCGATCTTCTGGTGGGGCCTGATCCTCATCATGTTCTTCTCGGTATCCCTGGGCTGGACACCGGTATCGGGACGCATCGACCTGCTGTATGACATTCAGCCGGTAACCGGCTTCATGCTGATCGACACCCTGCTCAGCGATGAAGAGGGCGCTTTCCTCGATGCCCTGCATCACCTGATTCTTCCAGCCATCGTGCTGGGCACCATCCCGCTGGCGGTGATCGCCCGGATGACCCGCTCCTCGATGCTTGAAGTGCTGCGCGAAGATTACGTGCGTACCGCACGGGCCAAAGGCCTGTCGCCCGCTCGCGTAGTATTCGTCCACGGTCTGCGCAATGCGCTGATCCCGGTCCTGACCGTATTCGGTCTGCAAGTCGGCACGCTGCTGGCAGGTGCCGTACTGACAGAAACCATCTTCTCCTGGCCCGGCATCGGCAAGTGGCTGATCGAAGCCATTGGTGCACGGGATTACCCGGTCGTGCAGAACGGTATCCTGTTGATCGCCTGTCTGGTGATCCTGGTCAACTTCGTAGTGGACATCCTCTACGGCTTTGCCAACCCACGCATCCGTCACCAGCGCTGAGATCCTGACCAATGAGCACACCTACTCCTGAGGTAGCAGTCGATCAAAGCCTGCTTTACCCATCGCCTTACAAAGAATTCTGGCAAGCCTTTTCCCGGAACAAAGGTGCCGTTGCCGGCCTGATGTTCATGATCCTGATCGTGTTCTGCGCACTCTTCGCCCCCTGGGTTGCGCCCCACGATCCGAGCGAGCAATACCGCGACTTCCTGCTGACCCCGCCGGTCTGGCTCGAAGGCGGTCAATGGCAGTTCATCCTCGGCACCGACGAACTGGGTCGTGACCTGCTGTCGCGCCTGATCCAGGGCTCACAGTTGTCGCTGCTGATCGGCCTGTCGTCCGTGGTCATGTCGCTGATCCCCGGTATCCTGCTGGGCCTGCTGGCCGGTTTCTTCCCGCGCTTCCTCGGCCCTACGGTCATGCGCCTGATGGACATCATGCTGGCTCTGCCGTCGCTGCTGCTGGCGGTGGCCATCGTCGCGATCCTCGGCCCTGGCCTGATCAACACCGTGATCGCCATTGCCATCGTGTCGCTGCCTTCCTATGTGCGTCTGACCCGCGCTGCGGTCATGGGCGAACTGAACCGCGACTACGTGACCGCTGCCCGTCTGGCGGGCGCCACACTGCCACGCCTGATGTTCGTCACCGTGCTGCCCAACTGCATGGCGCCGCTGATCGTTCAGGCGACCCTGAGCTTCTCCTCCGCCATCCTCGATGCCGCCGCACTGGGCTTCCTGGGCCTTGGCGTGCAACCGCCGACGCCTGAGTGGGGCACCATGCTCGCTTCGGCCCGCGACTACATCGAACGCGCCTGGTGGGTCGTGAGCCTGCCCGGTCTGACCATTTTGCTCAGCGTGCTGGCAATCAACCTGATGGGCGACGGCCTGCGCGATGCGCTGGACCCGAAACTCAAGAATGCCGCCTGAGGAGATTCGTATGTCACTTCTGCAAATCCAGAATCTCAACGTCCGCTTCGGCGACGCCAAGGCCGTTCCCGTTGTGGATGGCCTGTCCCTGAGTGTCGAGAAAGGCGAAGTCCTGGCCATCGTCGGCGAATCCGGGTCCGGCAAGTCCGTGACCATGATGGCGCTGATGGGGCTGATCGACGCTCCCGGCATCATCACCGCCGACGCGCTGAACTTCGACGGCAACAACCTGCTCAAGCTCAATGCCCGTCAACGCCGCCGCATCATCGGCAAGGACCTGGCGATGGTGTTCCAGGACCCGATGACCGCCCTGAACCCCAGCTACACCGTGGGCTTTCAGATCGAAGAAGTCCTGCGCCAACACTTGAAACTGTCCGGCAAGGCTGCCCGTCAGCGAGCGCTGGAACTGCTCGAAAAGGTGGAAATCCCCGGTGCCGCTTCGCGCCTGGATGCCTATCCGCATCAACTGTCCGGCGGCATGAGCCAGCGTGTGGCGATTGCCATGGCCATCGCCGGTGAACCCAAGCTGTTGATTGCCGACGAACCGACCACTGCACTGGACGTCACCATCCAGGCACAAATCATGGACCTGCTGCTGAGCCTGCAAAAGGATCAGGACATGGCTCTGGTGCTGATCACTCACGACCTGGCCGTCGTTGCCGAAACCGCCCAGCGCGTCTGCGTGATGTATGCCGGGCAAGCCGTGGAAGTCGGTCAGGTACCCGGCCTCTTCGATGTCCCGGCTCATCCTTACAGCGAAGCACTGCTGGCGGCGATCCCGGAACACAGCATGGGTGCAGCGCGTCTGGCGACATTGCCCGGCATGGTGCCTGGCCGTTACGACCGCCCGATGGGCTGCCTGCTGTCACCGCGCTGCCCTTACGCCCAGGAAAACTGCCGCATCCAGCGCCCGGCACTGGACCCTAAAGCACACAGTCTGGCTCGTTGCTTCTATCCGTTGAATCAGGAGGTGGCGTGATGAGCGTCGTACTTACCGCCCGCGACCTTACCCGTCATTACGAAGTCTCTCGCGGCCTGTTCAAGGGCACTGCACTGGTGCGTGCCCTCAACGGCGTGTCCTTTGAGCTGGAAGCGGGCAAGACACTGGCTGTAGTCGGTGAATCCGGCTGCGGAAAATCCACCCTGGCCCGTGCCCTGACGCTGATCGAAGAGCCATCGTCCGGCTCCCTGAAAATCGCCGGGCAGGAAGTCGCAGGGGCCAGCAAGGCTGAGCGCAAGCAATTGCGCAAAGACGTGCAGATGGTGTTCCAGAGCCCTTATGCCTCCCTCAACCCCCGGCAGAAAGTCGGTGACCAGTTGGGCGAGCCGCTGCTGATCAACACTGACCTCAGCCGTACCGAACGCCGGGAAAAGGTTCAGGCGATGATGAGTCAGGTGGGCCTGCGTCCTGAGCATTACCATCGCTACCCGCACATGTTCTCCGGTGGTCAGCGTCAGCGTATCGCCCTGGCCCGCGCCATGATGCTGCAACCCAAGGTGCTGGTGGCCGATGAGCCGACTTCGGCGCTGGATGTGTCGATCCAGGCACAGGTGCTGAACCTGTTCATGGACCTGCAGCAGGAGTTCAATACCGCCTACGTGTTCATCTCCCACAACCTGTCGGTGGTGCGTCACGTGGCCGACACGGTACTGGTGATGTATCTGGGACGGCCTGCGGAAATGGGGCCGAAGGAAGAGATCTACAATCGTCCTCTGCACCCTTACACCCAGGCGCTGCTCTCGGCGACACCGACCATTCACCCGGACCCGCTGAAACCGAAGATCAAGATCGTCGGCGAGCTTCCTAACCCGCTCGACCCGCCAAGCGGCTGCGCCTTCCACAAGCGCTGCCCCTACGCGACCGAGCGCTGCTCCAAGGAAATACCCGAGTTACGGGCGGTTGATAACCGTCAGGTAGCCTGTCATTACGCCGAGCAGTTTGTGGCGGCGTAATCACTCTTCGCGAATGAATTCGCTCCTACAGAGTGGGAGCGAATTCATTCGCGATTGCCATCAATACACATCTCGCCTGTAACGCCCCTGCTCGACCAACTCGGCTACCGCCTGCTCGCCCAGCACATCCTTCAATACCTGATCCACACCCGACGCCATTCCTTCCAGGCTGCCGCAGACATAAATGGCCGCGCCCTGATCCAGCCATGCACGCAACTCGTCGGCAGCTTCGCGCAGGCGATCCTGCACGTAAATCTTCTGCGCCTGATCACGGGAAAACGCCAGGTCCAGGCGCTGCAGATCGCCACAGGCCAACCAGCCCTGAAGCTCGCCGGCACAATAGAAATCATGGGCCTCATTGCGTTCGCCAAACAGCAGCCAGTTACGGGACTGCCCCTGAGCGATGCGCGCCTTGAGCAGACTGCGCAGCCCGGCAAGGCCGGTGCCGTTGCCCAGCAGAATCAGGGGAACGGGTTCGACCGGCAGATGGAAACTGCTGTTACGACGCAGGCGCAGGCTGACGGCGCCTTCAAGCGCAACATGCTCGGTCAGCCAGCCGGAGCCCATCCCCAGGCTGCCATCGGGATGCAGGGCCTGACGCACGATCAGTTGCAACACACCATCAGCGGCAATGGACGCGATGGAGTATTCACGTGCGGCCAGCGGCACCAGAGCATCGATCAAGGCCTGGGCATGCATGCCCACCAGATGCGCCCGGTGTTGCGGCAACTGGCGGGAAGCAAGCGCCTGGGCCAGGGTTTCCTGCAAACCGTCCACGCTGACCGGTGTGTCCGGCGCCAGACCCAGGCCGCTCAAGAAATGCTCAATGGCGGCCTCGCTGTTGCGCGGCAGCACCTCGACCAGATCACCGGCCTGCCAGTTCGCAGCGTCAGGTGCAGTCAGGTCCAGCAAAAAGACTTTCGAGCCACTGCTACCCGGGTTCAAAAGCTCGCGACGGGTCAGGGTCCAGCTCTCGAACACCGGAGCCTGCCAGAGTGTGGAAGGTTTGCTGCCGGTCACCAGCCCGAGTTGTTGTTGCCAATGCTGCAGGGCAACGGGGTCGGCGCTGTCCACTTCAACAGGCGCGAATAGCGTGTTGCCACCTCGCTCGGTCAGCCAGCCATGCAAGCGATGAGCAAAACCGCAGAAGTGCTGATACTGCCGATCGCCCAGAGCCAGCACCGCGTAGTTCAGGTGATGCAGGGCCAGAGGGCTGCCCAGCAATTTACGCTCGAAGCCACGAGCGCTGTCCGGTGCCTCGCCATCGCCAAAGGTGCTGACGACGAATACGGCATGCTGGCTTTGGCGCAGGTCCTGTTCGGTCAGGTTTCCAAGACTCTGCACGCGCACTGGCAACCCGGCCGATTGCAGCTGCCCCGCCGTCTGCCAGGCCAGTTGCTCGGCAAAACCGCTCTGGCTGGCAAAGCCGATCAACCACGATGCTGCGTCATTACCCGAACTGTCCGCCAGACCGCCGCGAGCATTTCTGATCTCACGTTTCTTGCGGCGACGGTCCAGATACAGCAACCAGCCGGTGATGAAGAACAGCGGCATCATCAGCGATGCGGCCGTCATGACAATACGCCCGCCGAGCCCGAAATAACTGCCCACATGCAGGGCATAGTTACTGGTCAGCAACTGAGCACCCAGACTCTTTTCTTCATAGCGCGAAACGAAGTTGACCTTGCCGGTGGCCGGATCAAGATTGATCGTGCCGAAAGCCCGAGGATGGGGCGAACTCTTGAGCAGGTAGAACACCGTCGCGGGCTGGCCGCCGTTTGCGGGCAATCTCAGGTTATAGGAACCCAGTTCAGGTCCGGCCACCTCCTGAATGCTGGCCCAGACGGCATCGTAATCAACCACCAGCGGGCCCGCAGGCTGCGCACGTTTCTCGACTTTGCCCTGCTCGACAGGTGATGGATCGGCCAGCAGCCTGTTCATGCCATTGCTGAACCAGTCATAGGACCAGTTCAATCCGGTCACAGCAAACAACAGGTAAAACAGCAGGCACCAGGTCCCGAATATCGAGTGCAGGTCCCAGTTGAAACTGCGCCCCTTCTTCGCCCAATCCATGGTCAACCAGACGCGCCAGTCCAGCGCCTTGCGCGGCCAGCGCAGGTAAAGGCCGGACAGACAGAAGAACACCAGAATCAAGGTACAGGCAGCCGTGATCTGTTTGCCGACTTCGCCAGCAGCAAGATAGCGATGCAGATTCAGGACAAAATCGAAGAACCCTTCACCGACACCATTGCCTCTGATTTCCCCCGTATAAGGATCGAAATTGCGCTTGGGACCGCGTCGCTGACCTGGCTCAGGCGTGAAATAGACCTGTGCAACGCGATTGCCCGTTGTCTGGACACGAAGAATCGCCACCTTCAGGCCTGTGGCGGTTTCGAGCCTGCGCACCAGCTCGGGCGCAGGCAAGGTGGCCGCACGCTCCTGGACCAGCAGGACATCGGGGTTGAGTGCGTCGAGAATCTCGTCCTCGAACGAATACAGCGCGCCGGTAATGCCCATCAAGGCCAGCACCAGACCCGCCGTAATTCCGAAGAACCAATGAACCTGAAACAGAACCTTCTTCAGCACACCCACTACCTCGCTGGCATTTTGCGGGTCGTAGTATGCGCTAAATGTTATTTATTCTCATCTCTAAGACACGGAGTTCCACCACATGCAGCTTTGCGCACGCGGGGCATGGGGCCAGAAACCCTGCATGGCATATCACGTACCTTACGACAAAGAAGCATTCTCATACATTTTCCAACTTTCCAGTTACGCCATAACATCAACTAGCGGCATAAAACCCCATTCAGACACTGTCACAAAACCTTAACTTAACTACTTACCAATCCAAAACTTTTATCCTACAAGACACGACTGTCTTTCGCCTTTGACACTCACATTCAAAGCCCCCTAACCTTTGTCTCAAGCAACAAATGAAACACACAAACAGGGATCCAATAACGGTCCCCTTGGAAAATAAGGATATGTCCAATGACCGCATTACTTGAAAGATTAGCCTCTGCTGACAACACCACCGGAGACCCGGTCACCGACGAAGCAGTCAAGGCACCGGAAGTATTCTTTAATGTTTCTTCGGGTAATGACTCCGAGGTTCAACGCACACCGGGCCTGATACTGACCAAGCAGCAGATCGTCAACCTCAAACAATATGAACTGGTCGGCCTGGCATTACCCACAGATATTGACGCCGTCATTTCCTATCTGGGCTACAGCAGTGGTGCCGGTGCGGGGCTCGAGCCTGAAGACTTTCTGAAAAGTTATAGAATTGTGCATACGCATGCGAAGCGCTGGAGCCCACTGCGCACCCAGTTACTGACGGTAGGCGACAAACTGAAACTGTTTGCCGGAGAGATGCTGGTTTACGGCACGAGCATGGACGATATTTATAACGATATCAAAAGTGGGGCTATCGTAGAACAGTTCGACATCAAGACACCGGAAGATGTAAAGCGACTGAAGTTGGAGCTGGGTGATAAATTTCCGGGGATCGAGCTGAGCGACGGTGACAAGGAAACCGCAAAAGATATCGGATTCTACCTCTCCGAGATACTGAACAAGGTCAAGAAAAGCCAGGAAGACGCTCAGGGCATCAAGGAGGAGCTGGAAAAATTCGGCCTGGATCTTGCGCTTTATGTCACGCCAGAGATTCAGCGCAAGGTCATCGCAATCGATAACAGTTCATTGCCTGCTGATGTCACAAAGCTGAATGATAGTATCGAGCGCAGAGCAAAGGATATCGATGAAAAGAACAAGGAATACAAGGCAGCTGTTGAAAGATCTCTGGGATCGGTCAGCAAACTGAATATTGCCGGCCTTGCACTGGGCATCTACTTTGGTGTTGAAGCTGAAGGTGTTCGTAAAGCAAGAAACGAACTGATTTCACAACAAACCCGAGATATCGATGAACTGCAGCTAAAAAACAAGATTCTTGGCTCATTGAACAGAGTCAAGTTTGATCTGCAGAATCTCGTGACCGTCGTGATTGACGCAGATATCGCAACCAAAAACCTGATCACTGTCTGGAACAAACTATACATATTCATTGAAACCTCAGCACAGTCGTCCGCCGAAATCAATGACGCCCTGTCACTTCGAGTATTCATGAATCGTTTCAGAAAAGTTGTACAACCATGGAAGACCATCGAACAGGACTCCGATGCGTTACTTAACGTATTCAAAGAGGCTGACGAAGAATTCAAACGGATTTATGGAAAATAAACATGAATAATACCATCAGCGCCATTGATACCCCCCTGAATATCAAGACACCGGACCTTCAGGCCATGTCCAATAGCCAGAATGCCCTGAGCAGCAAACTGGTCACAGCAGATATTCTTTATTCCAAGACCGCCTACTTGCCCAATATTTATCAACGCTTCAAGCGGATCAATAACGCGGTCATCATTGAACGCCAACGCCTGGGCGGGGCTTGCATGAAGCTCAGGATCGATATCGAGTCCCGAATCGCCCAATTGAGAAAGTACGATCAGGAACTGGCCGAAACCAAGGATCAGGATGATCTCAATGACATTCAGGAAGAACGTGTATACACCCTGAAAAACGCCACGGCCACGGCAAGTGCAGAAGCAGTGAAGCTGGCCAATGCCCTGAACGAGATGAAAGAAGCCTTCAGTCGTCAGCAGACCCAGGAGTTCCAGACAAGCCTTGAACAGGACGTTCTCAAGGCAACAACCGGAATCAACGAGACCAACACACTGCTGGCCAGTCTTCAGGAAGAGCGCCGGGTGTTGACCGAAGCCATCGATGCCATTGAAAGCAAAGGGTTCGCCAGCATTGCCAAGGACACCCTTCTCACGGCAGAGAAAGTCATTGCTCTGGGTGTACAGCCACCCCAAATAGCGGTGATCACCCTGGCAATCGAGCAAATGAAAGCAACTCTGGAATATGGCGCCGAGGGCATCAACTTCATCGCCATGACCAAGCGTCGTGACAGCATGCGCGAGCGAATCGACAAGCTGTTTGAAAAAGTTAACCAGAAGGAGAAGGAAAAGCTGGCGCTGACTCAACGTATCGAGCTGATCGCATGCTTCCACGCCATGGACGATCAACGCACTCTTTACGTCGAGCAATATCAGAAAATCGCCCAAACGCTAGACAGCTTCCTGGCAATCAATCAGGCAGTCGCACTGGATGAAAAAGAGTTCAGCAGGCGCTTCATCAATACCGGGCTGCAACTGGCCAGCTATCTGCAACCCATCCGCTGATTAGTTCACACGCTGAATACAAGGGAAATGATCTGTTCCATTTCCCTTGTCCACTGCACGCCCCATCAAGGACTCAATAATGACCGGGAATCTGATTCATAAAAGCGACCTTACGGGGCTCGACAACTACATACAGGTCTTGCGCAGACTCCCGGACTCCACCCGCTCATTCAAGGTCAATCTCGATCTGGTTCCGGCAAGCGAATACGGCTCCTACCGCATACCGGAAATTGCAAAACTACTGGCCAAGGCAAGCCAGCATTTATCCATCTGGTTGAAAATCCTGCCAGCCATCGCGGACCTGCACAGAGAGCTCGAGACATTTCTGGAGAAAATCGTGCAATCGATCGAGAACATCAGGAGCAGCAAGGATGTCACTCAGCAATTCATAGAGCAAAGCAGAAACCGGCTGAGCATCTTTCTGGAAGAGATCGATGATCACAGGGAAACCCTGCAAACCCTGACCAACGGCATCTATACGATTCTTCCTCGCCTCATCGATTTCATGAACAGCAACATCTATCGTCATGCCCATCAATACAACCTGATAGAAAAGAACGACGCGCAGAGTGCTGCACTGCAAAATCTCACCGCCTCGATTCCTTTTAACCAGAAAGGCCCTGCACTTTCTCCACAGGCACGGCTCAACGGAGCACGAAGCTACGTGTTCCTCGCCCAGAAACAATATGCAGAAGCCTACTGCGCAGCAGCCAATATGGACTCTTACATCACAAGGGTATGCGACCTGCTCGGGATCTCGTTCGCCCACACCCTGCTAATGCGCAAAACCATCCCGGCTTCACGCCCTTATGTGGAGACAAAGCTGATGCTGGCAAGCCTGAAGGAAGTCCGGCGTTTCACACAATGGTACAACAGCCTGACTGCCAGCCCTGCCTGAAGGGTTCCGGTCTGGAGCACTCTCAAAAAAAAGCCCGCAATTGCTTGCGGGCTCTTGTACTACAGGCTGAATGCTTAAACGTAATACGACTTCAGCGGCGGGAAGCCGTTGAATTCAACAGCACTGTAGCTGGTGGTGTAGGCACCGGTGGACAACCAGTACAGGCGATCACCAATGGCCAGGTTCAACGGCAAGCCGTACTTGTAGTTTTCGTACATGATGTCGGCGCTGTCACAGGTCGGGCCGGCGATGACCACTTCTTCCATCTCGCCTTTCTTCTCGGTCCAGATCGGGAACTTGATGGCTTCGTCCATGGTTTCGATCAGGCCGGAGAACTTGCCCACATCCGTGTACACCCAACGCTCGACGGCGGTACGCGATTTACGCGCAACCAGCACGACTTCGCTGACCAGCACACCGGCGTTGGCGATCAGGGAACGGCCCGGCTCCAGAATGATTTCCGGCAGGTCATCACCGAAGTCTTCCTTCAGGAAGCGGATGATTTCCTCAGCGTAGGTTTCCAGGCTGTTGGTACGGGTGATGTAGTTGGCCGGGAAGCCACCACCCATGTTGATCAGCTTGAGTTCGATGCCGTCTTCTTCTTTCAGACGCTCGAAGATCACCTTCACTTTGGCGATGGCGGCGTCCCAGACACTGATGTCGCGCTGCTGCGAACCCACGTGGAAGGAGATACCGTAAGGCACCAGACCCAGGTCACGAGCCAGAATCAGCAGGTCCATGGCCATGTCGGTCTGGCAGCCGAATTTGCGCGACAGAGGCCAGTCAGCGGTGGTCGAGCCTTCAGTCAGGATACGCACGTAGACTTTCGAGCCTGGCGCGGCCTTGGCGATGTTGCGCAGGTCGGCTTCCGAATCGGTCGCGTACAGACGCACGCCCTTGTCGTAGAAGTAACGAATGTCCTTGGACTTCTTGATGGTGTTGCCATAGCTGATGCGATCCGGGCCGACGCCACGGCTCAGCACCTTGTCCAGCTCATAGATCGAAGCGATATCGAAGCTCGAACCTTTTTCCTTGAGCAGGTCGATGATCTCGACCGCCGGGTTGGCCTTGACCGCGTAGTAGACCTGAGCGAATTCAAAACCGGCGCGCAGGTCGTCATAGGCCTGGCTGATCACCTGGGTGTCGATAACGACAAAAGGGGTTTCTTGCTTGTCAGCGAACGACTTGATTTTCTTGAAGGAAGCATCAGAGAAATAGTCTTCGACCTTGATCGGCATGCTTGGGAACTCCACTTGGCAAACAGATGAATATAAATGGGTGTAAATGAACGCCCTCCGTATCCCCACTTTGGTTCGCCTACTTCCCAAGGCATGTCGCCGAAAGCAAAAAGGCCATGGGGATCATGCCCCTTGGCCTTGCTGTCTCGTCGTCAGTACTTGAGCCGGATGGATCGTTTCCAGCATGGACGTTCGGCGCGAACTTTAGGACCTGAGGGGCCATAGATCAACAAAAAATGTCGCGTTTTGACACACGTTCGGCAGATTGCCGAGTTGATCGTCGTTATAACCGACCCTCATGACAGGCTGATGTTCATTTTCAGAGCCATTCAAGTGAGGCCCTATCGCACCGCCTCGCGACCTACCCAACCTCGTTTCGGTAAAAAATGTGCCAATCGCCAGCGAACTGCCTCATATCACCAGACATCTGCCGATTCCTTGCCTGCGTGCTGAAAACGATCTCAAAACTGTCATTTCCTACAGATGCGAAGCGTTTCAGGAGCGGCCCACAATCGGGACAAAACTCCTATCAGGTGATCGCCATGACAGAGAAAACCGAATCGAACAATAACGCCAGCAGTGGAGACGTCCCCACTTCCGGTCCATCGGTGGCCTCCTTCTACAAAGAAACCACAGCCGAGCTGATATACGTAGAACAGTGTGTGCCGTCAGCAGGAGACAACATCCACATTTACTGGTCTGGCTGTAATTTTAATTTCGGCCCCAGAGGGGGCTACGCAGGCATTCAGCATCAAAACAATGTGCTGATCGATGGGCAAATCTTTACCTATAACAACATCTGCTCGATATGGGATCTCGCAGACAGCCCGGGGAAACCTGAGGTCAGTCTGGACTATGGACTCAAGGGCTTGCATACCAAGCACTTCGGCGGCGAGGGCACCGGCCTGCATACCTCCCACCCCATGCCCTGGACCCCAGGTCAGTGGTACGGCATGGTGATAAGACGGTGGTTCATTCCCGGAGAAAGTGTGACGCACATGGGGATGTTCATGTACTCGTATACCCATGACCGCTGGACGCACTACATGTCAGCCTCCATACCCGATGGAGATATCTCTTTTACATCGGCGCACAACAGCGGGTTTCTTGAACGCTTTTCAGGCAACGCGCTTGGCTATTTCGGCATCTACGGCCAGAACTTCAGAATGAGCAAAGACGGCACATGGCAAAAACCGACCCATTACGTAGCGACTGCCGGGGGTGATCCACACACATGGAATGCAATGCTGGTAGGCAGCGGAGACACTCCCGGAACGGCCAATATCAAACTCATCGCCGGCGGCTACTTCAACAATGACAAAACCTCCATCCACCTTGAACCCAATCAGTTCGACGACAAACCAAAAGTCGTCAAGGCATCGCGGGTAGATTGGCTCCAGGCCACTTATCTCGGGTCAGTTGCCGCCGTGCGGGTGGAATGGGGAGTGCCCGATACATCGCCGCCACAACTGAGTTACCGGATCGAAATTCGTAAAGATGGATCAAGCACGGTCATCGCATCCAACTCAAACACTCGGCCAGAACAGAGAGATGCCACGTTCCAGACTGGAACACTGGCTCCGGGCAGTTACAGCGCCACACTGGCCATCACCAATATTTTCAATCTGGGTGCAATGCACTACTCGACGTCATTCAGTGTCTCCTGAACTGAAGCCGAATCATCATGCCAGCCCGACGCCATTGCAGCGCCGGGCTGGCGGACACACTCAGCTCAACGCTTCCGCCGCCACTTCCGCCGGCGACACAATGCTGGTCTTCATGCCACGTGAACGGCCGGAACTCAGGTAAGCGGCAATCGACTCTTGCGTCACTTCACCCAGGAACACCCGCTCGGCATCCAGCACCGGCAGCCAGGCGCGGTTGAACTCGTACATGCGCGACAGCAGGATGCGCAAGTGCTCGTCGTAGGCGGCCGTGGCGTTGAACTCGCGCAGGAACTGGGCACAGGTTCCCTGCTGACGATGCAGGTCGCGACGGCGCACGTAACCCAGCGCCTTGTTATCGCCGTCGGTGACGACGATGTAACGACGGTCGTTTTCGTCCATCGCTTCCAGCGCATCGGCCACCGGAGTTTCAGGGCTCACCGACGGGGCGTTGTCGGCGGCGTCTTCGGCCTTGACCAGCAGCAGGCGCTTGAGGGTGCTGTCCTGGCCGACGAAGTTGCTGACGAACTCGTCAGCCGGGTGCGCCAGCAAGGTGTCCGGATGGTCAATCTGCAGCAGTTTGCCCGCCCGGAAGATCGCAATCTTGTCACCCAGCTTGAGGGCTTCGTCGATGTCGTGGCTGACCATGATCACGGTCTTGTTCAACGCACGCTGCATCTCGAAGAACTCGTTCTGGATCATCTCGCGGTTGATCGGGTCGACTGCACCGAACGGCTCGTCCATCAGCAACACCGGCGCTTCGGCCGCCAGGGCGCGAATCACGCCGATACGCTGCTGCTGACCACCGGACAGCTCACGCGGATAGCGATGCAGATACTGCTTGGGCTCAAGCTTGATCATGTTCATCAGTTCGCGGGCACGGTCGTGGCAGCGTTTCTTGTCCCAGCCGAGCAGCTTGGGCACGACCACGATGTTTTCCTCGATGGTCATGTTCGGGAACAGGCCGATCTGCTGGATCACGTAACCGATGTTGCGACGCAGGGTCACTTCGTCCAGATCGGTAGTGTCTTCGCCGTTGATCAGCACCTTGCCGGAGGTCGGCACGATCAGGCGGTTGATCATTTTCAGCGTGGTGCTCTTGCCGCAACCCGAAGGCCCGAGGAAGACGCAGATCTCACCTTCATTGACGGTCAGACTTACCGAGTCCACGGCTTTGACGTCTTTGCCGTTGGAGGTGAAGGTTTTGGTCAGATTCTGAAGTTCGATCATTTGAGCAATCCTTTTGGAGTCAGGCTGCGTTGCAGCCATTGCAGGAGCAGGTCAGCGAAGATGGCCAGAATGCTGACCAGCACCGCGCCGACGATCAGCATCGACATGTCGCTGCGGCTGATTGACGCGAGAATGAGTACGCCCAGGCCACCGGCACCGATGGTGGCGGCGATGGTCATGACACCGATGTTCATCACCACGGCAGTACGAACGCCGGCGAGAATCACGGGTACGGCAATCGGCAGTTCAACCATGCGCAGGCGCTGGCCGAAGGTCATGCCGATGCCTTTGGCGGCTTCGCGGATACCGGCGTCGACACCGGTCAGAGCCAGGTAGGTGTTGCGCATGATCGGCAGCAGTGAGTAGAGAAACACCGCCGTGATCGCAGGCAACGGACCAAGGCCCTGGCCGAACTTGGAGTAGAACGGCAGCAGCAGGCCGAACAACGCAATGGACGGCACGGTCAGCAAGACCGTGGCGCTGGCTTGCAGCGGCCCGGCCAGCGCCGGAAAACGGGTCATCAGAATGCCCAGGGGAACACCCGCCAGAATCGCCAGGCTCACGGCGATGCCGACCAGGGTGATGTGCTGCCAGGTCAGTTGCATGACCTGTGCCCAGTCCAGATGGGAGAAGGCGTTCAAGAAACTCATATCGTCTCCTTCCTTAATTGAGTGGATGCTGGCGCAGGAAGTCTGCGGCCACCGTGGACGGGCTTTCATGACCGACATCGACGCGAGCGTTGAGCTCGATCATGGTCTGGTTATCCAGAAGGTCGGCCAGTGGCTTGAGCAGCGTGGCAATTTCCGGATGAGCATCCAGGTACTCCTGACGGATCACCGGCGCTGCGGTGTAATCCGGGAAGTAGTGCTTGTCGTCTTCCAGCACCTTGAGCTTGAAGGCGTTCAGGCGGCCGTCGGTGGTGTACACCAGCCCGGCGAAGACTTGCCCGTTACGCAAGGCGGTGTAGACCAGCCCGGCGTCCATCTGCCGGGTGTTCTCGCGACCGAGATTCATGTCGTAATGCTTGACCATGCCGAGCAGGCCATCGGAGCGATTGGCAAACTCGGTGTCCAGCGCTACGACATGACCCTCTTTGGCTTCATCCTTGAGCACCTTGGTCAGGTCGCTCATGGTGTTGACCTGCGGGTACCGATCGGCAACGTTCTTCGGCAGTGCCAGGGCATAGGTGTTGTTGAAACGGGACGGGGAAAGCCAGACCAGGCCTTTCTTCGCATCCACTTCCTTCACCCGCGCGTAGGTCTGCTCGCTGTCGAGCTTTTCATCGATATGGTTGTAGGCCACCAGCGACACACCGGTGTATTCCCACAACAAGTCGAGCTGACCGCTTTCCTGTGCGCTGCGGGCCAGATTGCTGCCCAGGCCGCCCGTGATCTGCACGTCGTAGTTCTTGGTGCGCAGGTATTGCGCAGTGAGTTCGGCGAGCATGGTCTGCTCGGTAAACACCCGTGCGCCGATGCGCAGCAAGGGCTTTTCGGCTGCCTGGGCAAAACCGCTGAACAGCAGCCCGAGGCCCAGTAACAAAGCTAGTTTTTTCATGGTAATTCCTTTCTCTCAGCGGCTCAGGCCGCGCTCCAGCCAGAGACGACTCACCAGAGTGACCAGACCATCGAGCACCAGGGCCAGCAGCGCCGTACACGCCGCACCCAGCAGCAATTGCGGCTGATTGTTCAGGGCAATGCCGGGGAAGATCAGGCTGCCCAGGCTGTTGGCACCGATCAGGAACGCCAGCGGCGCGGTCCCCACATTGATCGCCAGCGCCACGCGAACACCGCCCACGATGATCGGCACGGCATTGGGCAGCTCGACACGCAGCAACACCTGACGCGGTGTCATGCCGATGCCGGTGGCGGCTTCCTTGAGTGAACCCTGAACGTTTTTCAGGCCTTCGTAGGTGTTGCGCACAATGGGCAACAACGAGGCGAGGAACAAAGCGAAGATGGCCGGACCACTGCCGATCCCGAGAATCCCGAGAGCGATGGCCAGAACCGCAAGAGGAGGAACAGTGTTGCCAATGTTGAAGATCTGCATGAAGCGTTCGGCGCGGCCAACCATGTTCGATCGGCTGAGGGCAATGCCGGCAGGAATACCGACCACGACAGCCGCCAACATTGAAACCAGAACCAGAACCAGATGGGCCTGCAGGTAGAACAGCAGATCATCCTTGTACTTCACAAACGTATCGATGCCGATCCAGTGGACCAGCAGGGCCAGGAGGACGATGGCAGCCGTCCCTCCCAATAGCCCCTTGCCATAGCGATTAGCCACGGGCGGACTCCTTATTTCAGTCGGCGAACGCGCTGTCTTTGACGCCCGGTAATGAGCGCCAGCAGTCACGTTCGCGAAGAGCAGCAGGTGGATCGCCAGTGAGGATTTTTCCTCGGCGAAGACACAGGCCATGAGCGCAGCTTCGTCAAGCTAACTTGCTGATTTATCAGCTCTTGAAGCAGGCTATACATAACCGGTTACAAGAGAGTGGACGTCTCCACGGTCTGAAAGGTTCCCACGTGAGACACCAATTGGCCACCCCGAATCGACTGAACGGCTCGGTTATTGCTTTGAGTTGAGCTATAATCTGCGCCCTTTTTTGACTCTCTTTCAGGCGATTTCCCATGACCCAACAGGCCGCCGAAGTCGCGAAACGCCGCACTTTCGCCATTATTTCCCACCCGGACGCCGGTAAAACCACCATCACGGAAAAACTGCTCCTGATGGGCAAGGCCATTTCCGTGGCCGGTACGGTCAAATCCCGTAAATCCGATCGTCATGCCACATCCGACTGGATGGAAATGGAGAAACAGCGCGGCATCTCCATCACCACCTCGGTCATGCAGTTCCCGTATCGCGAGCACATGATCAACCTGCTCGACACCCCGGGCCACGAAGACTTCTCCGAAGACACCTACCGCACCCTGACGGCAGTGGACTCGGCGCTGATGGTGCTGGACGGCGGTAAAGGCGTAGAGCCACGCACCATCGCCCTGATGGATGTCTGCCGTCTGCGCGACACGCCCATCGTCAGCTTCATCAACAAACTCGACCGCGACATCCGCGACCCGATCGAGCTGCTGGACGAGATCGAAGCGGTCCTGAAGATCAAGGCTGCGCCGATCACCTGGCCGATTGGCTGCTACCGCGACTTCAAGGGTGTCTATCACCTGGCCGACGACTACATCATCGTCTACACCGCCGGTCATGGTCATGAGCGCACCGAAACCAAAATCATCCAGAAGCTGGATTCGGACGAAGCCCGCGCCCACCTGGGTGACGAGTACGACCGTTTCGTCGAGCAACTTGAGCTGGTGCAGGGCGCCTGCCACGAGTTCAATCAGGAAGAGTTCATCAACGGTCAACTGACCCCGGTGTTCTTCGGTACTGCCTTGGGCAACTTCGGTGTCGATCACGTGCTCGATGCCGTGGTGGACTGGGCTCCCAAGCCTCTGGCGCGAGTCGCCAACGAGCGCAGCGTGGAGCCGGTGGAAGAGAAGTTCAGCGGTTTCGTGTTCAAGATCCAGGCGAACATGGACCCTAAACACCGCGACCGTATCGCCTTCATGCGCATCTGTTCGGGCCGTTACGACAAGGGCATGAAAATGCGCCATGTGCGTCTGGGCAAGGACGTGCGGATCGGCGACGCCCTGACCTTTTTCTCTTCCGAGCGCGAGCAGCTTGAAGAGGCGTATGCAGGCGACATCATCGGTCTGCACAACCACGGCACGATCCAGATCGGCGACACCTTCACCGAAGGCGAAAGCCTGGGCTTCACGGGTATCCCGCACTTCGCTCCGGAACTGTTCCGTCGCGTACGCCTGAAAGATCCGCTCAAGTCCAAGCAACTGCGCCAGGGCCTGCAACAGCTGGCCGAAGAAGGCGCAACGCAGGTGTTCTTCCCGCTGCGCAGCAACGACATCATCCTGGGCGCCGTCGGCGTGCTGCAGTTCGATGTGGTCGCCAGCCGCCTGAAGGAAGAATACAAGGTCGAATGCGCCTACGAGCCGATCACCGTCTGGTCGGCCCGCTGGATCGACTGCGCGGACAAGAAGAAGCTCGAAGAGTTTGAAAACAAGGCCGTGGAAAACCTGGCACTGGACGGCGGCGGTCACCTGACCTACCTGGCCCCGACCCGCGTCAACCTGGCCCTGATGGAAGAGCGCTGGCCGGACGTGAAATTCCGCGCAACCCGCGAGCATCATTGATACAGGCTGGGCCACAATCCGTGGGAGGGGCCTTGGCCGCGACAGCATGTTTGAAGACGCTGAAAATGTGTTGCCTTCAAGCAGGTCGTCGCGGCCAAGGCCCCTCCCACAAGTGATGGTACGAGCTCCAGAATTACTTACAGGCGTACTGCGCCAGCTTTTCCTGTATGAAATCCAGAAAGCACTGAATCCTCAGCGCCAGCTTCGAGTTTCGGTAGTACACCGCATGGATGGGCTGCCGGTACCCGCTGTGGGCATCGGCCAGCACAACCTGAAGACGCCCCTCGCGAATATCTTCGTGGGTCATGAAGTGCGACAGGCACACGATCCCCTCTCCCGCCAGTGCCAGGTGACGCAACGTGTCGCCACTGGATGCCGATAATGCCGGCTGAATCAGCCAGCGATCTCCACCCGCATGACGTAGCGGCCAGTTATTCAGGGTTTCGCTGTGGGAGAACCCCAGCAACGTATGGTTCGCCAATTCCTCGACCGAGGTCGGTACACCATGTCGTTTCAAATAATCCGGGCTGGCCAGGATGTTGATTGGGGAACATCCCAGAGAACGGGCATGCAGGGTCGAGTCGGCCAGGGTGCCGATGCGGATGGCGATGTCGGTGTTCTGCTCCAACAGGTCGATGACCAGATCGTTGCTGTTGAGTTCGAGCTGAATGTCTGGATAAAGCTCGCGAAACTCGGCCACATAAGGCACGACCGAGTGCAGCATGAACGGCGAAGCGGCGTTGATCCGCAGACGACCGGACGGCTTCTGCCGAGACAAGGACAGGTGCTCTTCCAGGTCCTCCATCTGCTCAAGGATCTGCCGGGCACGCGCCAGAAAAAACTTGCCCTCCTCCGTCAGGTCCATACGACGCGTAGTGCGGTTGATCAGCGTGGTTTCCAGCTTGGCCTCAAGCCGCGCCAGGGTCCGGCTGATCCCCGAAGGCGTTTGCCCCATGTGCTCGGCAGCGGCAGAAATCGATCCACTTTCGATGACCGAAACAAAGACCTGCAATTCATCGGACCTGGCTTTCATGGCTGCTCTCTACGCAAGACAGGCTGGATAGTAGCGTTGTTAGACGCCAAAAACCTGAGCCAGATGCGCCTCATAACGTTGCACATCACTGTCGATATCCGGGCGTTTCATGACATCCACAGCCAGAAAGGTCGGCAGGCCGGTCATGCCCAGGAACTGGTTGGCCTTGTGAAACGGGAAGTACACCGCATCCACGCCCTTGGCTTCAAAGAAGTCGGTCGGGTCGTCGAACGCCTGCTGCGGGGCATTCCAGGTCGCGGAAATCATGTATTGCTTGCCGTGCAGCAAGCCGCCGCTGCCGTATTTCTGCGAAGCATCGGAGCGGGTACGACCGTCGTTGGCGTACAGGCTGCCATGACCTTCGGTAAAGACTTCATCGATGTACTTCTTCACGGTCCACGGCGCCCCCATCCACCAGCCCGGCATTTGCCAGACGATGACATCCGCCCAGAGAAACTTCTGCACTTCTTCGGCGAGGTCGTAGCCACCGTCGATAAAGGTTTCCTTCACGTCAAAACCTGCACGGTCCATGAAAGCCACACCGGCTTCGTGAAGGGTCGCGTTGTAGCGCCCTTCAGAGTGAGCGAATTGTTTGCCGCCGTTCAGGAACAGAATCTTTTTCATGCCGAGCCTCATGGATAAATGCTTGAAGACCCGGCCAGTGGAAGCCGGATCGAAAGTCAAAAACGATGGGCGGCAGAATAAAGAAACACGTGCGGGTGAGTAATAAGCCATCAAGCAAAATACTTTTGCCTGAAAATCACGAATCAATCACCCATTGTTGATTTTTCGATGATCAGCCACTTATCAGCAAATGCAGCCCCAAGGCCCCCATGCCGATAAAGAACACTCGTTTGAACATCAGGGCACTGATTCGCTGCCGCAGCCATTGGCCCAGTTGCATGCCGAGCAAGGCCGGGATCAGCGCCAGCAGTGAAGCGCCCAACTCACCGCCACCCAGCGAACCGTTCCACAACAGGCCAGCCGCCAGCGCCAGTGTCGAAACGGTGAATGACAATCCCAGGGCCTGCACCAGCTCATTGCGCTCCAGCCCCAGCGCTTGCAGGTAAGGCACGGCAGGAATCACGAACACGCCAGTGGCCGATGTGATGATCCCGGTAATGAAACCGCATACCGGCCCGAGCCAGCGCTCGGCACTGGCGGCAACCCTGAGCGTGGGTAGAAACAGCCCGCTCAGTGCATAGAGCAACAAGGCTGCACCCAGCGCCCGAGTCATAGAGTGCCCGCCACTCATACCCAGCCAGAACGAGCCCAGGCTCGTGCCGATCACGATCAGGCTCAGTAGCGGCCACAGGCGCTTGAGCAGCGGTCGAAGATGCCCGCCGGTCGCCAGTTGCCAGAGGTTGGTGACCGTCGAAGGAATGATCAGCAGGGCCGCAGCCTGTGCTGGCAACATGGCCAGCCCCAACAGCCCCATGGCCACGGTCGGCAAACCAAGCCCGATCACGCCCTTGACTGTTCCGGCCAGCAGAAAAGTGCCGATCACCAGCGCCGTGAGGCCCCAGCCGGCAGCCTGGTAAAAATCCAGGAGTGTATTCATGGCTCTATCCTGACCCCGCCTCGATCAAGGACCGAGGCGAGGTCTTTAGGTCGCAAACAATCCCGCTTACTCAGTAGCCCAACGACAACCCGGTATTACGGCGTGGGTCATTGGCACCGTAGAAACGGTTGTTGCCCACCGGCTTGCCGTCCAGCGAAGGCGCGCCCACCAGGATCGCAGCAACGTGGTTGAGCGGCTGAGGCCCGGCGAATTTGTGCCCCCAGCTTTCGAGGATCTTGCGGGTATCCGGGCTGACGGCGAACGCTTCAAGGTTGGTCGTCTCCGGCTGCCATTGCTGATGGAAGCGTGGCGCATCGACCGCTTCCTGAATGGTCATGCCGTAGTCGATCACGTTGAGCATGGTCAGCCAGGTCGCGGTAATGATCCGGCTGCCGCCTGGCGTACCGACGACCATCACCACCTTGCCGTCCTTGGTGACGATGGTCGGGCTCATGGAAGACAACGGCGTCTTGCCGGGAGCGATGGCATTGGCTTCGCCCTGCACCAACCCGTACATGTTGGGTACGCCCACCTTGGTGGTGAAGTCGTCCATTTCGTCATTGAGAATGACGCCGGTCTTGCTGGCCATGACGCCGGCACCGAACCAGTTGTTGAGGGTGTAGGTCACCGAAACCGCGTTGCCCCATTTATCGACGATGGAGTAATGGGTGGTGTTATTGCCTTCATGGGGCGCGACGCCCGGTTTGATCTTGTTGGAGTCACCGGCTTTCTGCGGCTCGATGGCATCACGCAGCTTGGTTGCGTAGTTCTTGTCCAGCAGGTGCTCGATAGGGTTCTTGACGAAGTCCGGGTCACCCAGATAGCTGTTGCGGTCGACATAGGCGTGACGCATTGCTTCGATCTGATAATGCGTGCCCTGGGCCGAGCGGAAGCCCAGCTCTTTCATCGGGTAGCCTTCGAGGATGTTCAGCATCTGGCAGATGACCACACCGCCCGAACTCGGTGGTGGTGCCGACACCACGTGATAGCCACGGTAATCGCACTCGATGGGCGCCAGCTCACGGGGTTTGTAGTGATCGAGGTCGGCCTGGGTAATGATGCCCTTGCCTGCCTGACTGGAATCCACCAAAGCCTTGGCGACCCAGCCCTTGTAGAAACCATCGTTACCCTTGCTGGAGATTTCCTCCAGGGTCTTTGCCAGATCCTTTTGCACCAGTTTCTGACCGACCTTCATCGGCTCGCCCTTGTCGAGAAAGATCGAACCCGAGTCGGCCATGTCCGCCCGAAACACCTCAGTGGCCGTCGACAGCAGATCGACATCGCCCTGCTGCAGGACAAAACCGTCTTCGGCGAGCTTGATGGCCGGAGCAATCACTTCCTCACGCTTGCGAGTCCCGTACTTGCTCAGCGCCAGTTCCATGCCCGCCACCGTTCCCGGCACGGCCACGGACAAGTGGCCTTTGGCGCTGAGGTCAGGAATGACATTGCCCTGCTTGTCCAGGTACATGTCGGCCGTGGCCGCCAGCGGGGCCTTCTCGCGGAAATCCAGGAACGTCTTGCGCCCGTCAGCCAGTTGAATGGTCATGAAACCACCACCGCCCAGGTTGCCTGCCGCGGGGTAAACCACCGCCAGTGCATAGCCCACCGCCACGGCGGCATCGACAGCATTTCCGCCGTTCTTGAGGACGTCGACACCCACGTGTGACGCCAGATGCTGGGCAGTCACCACCATGCCGTTTTCGGCGGCGACCGGTGCCTGGGAGGCGGCGTGAACGGGAGCGTAAGCCAGAATGAGTGCGGTCGCGATCAGCGACTTGGCGAGGGGTTCAAACTTCATGTCGTTCCTTCTTCTTTTAGGTCGGGGGACGTTTGACGAGCGTCATGCAAAACGCCTCAAGGCCATGTGCGGCACTCTTGCGCGGATCAAACGCCGTCCAAAGTAGCGGTTCCTGCCGTCGCTGCCAACAACCGGGCCTGGCGAGACACTCAACGACCATGGGGTTTATGGGATAAGATCGCGCCTTGAAATGAGAATCATCCATATCACCATCGTCCCGCTGCCTTCCAGGAACACCATGACATCCGCTGTCGCCGCTCCACGCATTCTGGTCGTCGATGACCACCGCAAGATCCGCGACCCGCTGGCCGTCTACCTGCGTCGTCACGAGTTCGAGGTGCGCACGGCGGAAGATGCTGCTGGCATGTGGCAGTTGCTCCGGCAGCAGGCATTCGATGTCATCGTGCTGGATGTCATGCTGCCCGATGGCGACGGTTTCGAGCTGTGCAGCAGGCTGCATCGTCGCGAGAAGATTCCGGTGATTCTGCTCACAGCCCGCGACACCTGTGCCGACCGGGTTCGCGGCCTGGATATCGGCGCAGACGATTACGTGACCAAGCCATTCGAACCGCGCGAACTGGTGGCGCGGATCCACAGCCTGTTACGTCGGCGCGGCACTGGCCTGAGCCGGTCGGACAGCACGCTGCCTCCCGCCGACACCTCGGAACTGTCACAAAGTTACGCATTCGCCGGGCTGAGTTTCAGCGCAAGCAACAGCACCCTGACTCGCCCTGATGGCTCGGCGGTGCGGCTCAGTACGGTGGAAAGCCGTCTGCTGCAGGTGCTGCTCGCCCACCCCAATACCGTCCTGAGCCGCCAAAAACTGATCGACCTGACCAGCCGTCCCGGCACTGAAGTGTTCGACCGGGCCATCGACCGGCAGATCAGCCGCCTGCGCCGCAAACTCGATGACAACCCGCTGGAGCCGGACCTGCTGCGCACCATCTGGGGCGACGGTTATATGTTGGCGGCCACTGTGACCCTGCTCGACGCATGAAGCTGTTGCGTCGTTTATGGCCAAGGCGCATGGCCCATCAACTGGGCGTCTTGCTGCTGCTTGCGCTGCTGGCTTCCAATGCCATCGCCATGCTCTACCTGCAACGCACAGGCGCCCTGATTCATCCACTGTCACGCACGCTGGCCATTGAACGACTGATCACCGCCTACCATGTCGCACAAGGCTTGTCCGCCGAAGATGCCTCGCGCCTGCTGGCCTCCATGCAGACGCCTGACTCGCACTTCTGGGTCGACAGCAACGCCATCGCCGATAACGGCGGCATGCGCCCGGAAGAACAGCGTCTGGTCAGCGATCTCAGGAAGCGCCTGACGCTGCCCGCCAATCCCCTTATCGGCATGCAACTGGAACGCATCAGCGGTGGCCCGGCACGGGAGCATGTCTTTGTGGCAGCCGGCTGGGCACCCCTGCGGCTGCGCACCAGCATCGGGTTGCCTGACGGCAAACAGTTAAACGCCATCCAGCATCCGGCGGGCGGTTACGAATGGGGTCGCATGCTGGCCTATACCTTGCCGGTCACCACCATTCCGGTGTTGCTGATCGTGATCTTTTTCATGCGTCGGGTGGTGCAGCCGGTCAAGACACTGGCGCAGGCGACCGAGCGGGTCAGTCGCGGAGAATGGATTTCGCCGCTGCCGCTCTCGGGTCCGCAAGAGGCTCGGGATCTGACCAGGGCTTTCAACGTGATGCAGGAGCGCATCGCCCGCCATGTCGAAGGCCGGACACGGATGCTGGCCGCCATCAGCCATGACCTGAACACGCCGATCACTGAATTGCGTCTGCAAATGGAGTTGCTGGAAGACAGCCCTGAACGCGATGACATGCTCGACAGCCTTGATGAGCTGCGCGCCATGGTGCGCGAAACGTTGAATTTTGTGCGCGGCGATGCCGTGCAGGAAGCGACGATCAGAATATCCCTGAGCGCCCTGCTCGACGACCTCGCACGACGTTATCAGAGCATGGGCCAACCGATAGTCTGGGAGCGCGGGCAAGAAGTACATTGCTACTGCCGACCGCTGGCGCTCAAGCGGGCGCTGACCAACCTGATCGACAATGCCTTGCGCCATGCCGGGGATGCGACTGTGAGCCTGGCTGTCGAGGGCCCGGAAATCCGCCTGGAAATCCTCGACCACGGACCGGGCATCGAACAGGCCTGGCTGACCCAGGTGTTCGAGCCCTTCGTGCAGTTGAGCCATAACGGAGCGGATAACACACAGGGCGGGCTGGGCCTCGGCCTGGCCATCGCCCGCTCCTGCATCCAGGCCCATGGCGGCGAACTGACCCTGGAAAACCGCCCGCCTGCGGGGCTATGTGCGGTTGTGCGGCTGCCTTTTATTCGCGAATGACTAATTAAGGCACAACAACACTTGTGGGAGGCAGCTTGCTGGCGACTTTTACAGACGCAGAATATTTGCCGGTTTTCAGGCCTTTTTCGCCAGCAAGCTGCCTCCCACAAAGTGATTCACATTCGCTCAGAACCGCACTGTCGTACTCGCCCACAGCGTACGGCCATAGTTCACGGTGCCATAGGTTTCATCATCCAGACGCCGGTTGGTCACGTTATACAGCGCGCCATTGAGCGAGATGTTTTTGCTCAGTTCGTAAGACCCGCCAAAGTCAGCCGTGGTGTAGGCCGGTGAGGCTTCGTCGGTGATGGTATTGCCGTATTCCTTGCCGTAGTAATTGGTCACCGCCCACAGTTGGGTGCGGTCGTTCAATTGCCATTCGGCGCGCAGGTTGGCTTTGCGCTCCGGGGTCAGTGCAAGTGGCGCACCGGCGTTGGCGCCGCTCTTCTGCTCGGAGTCGGTGTAGGTGAAGTTGGCCTTGAGCGCGACGGCCGATGTCACATCCCAACGACCATTCAGCTCGACGCCCTGAATCACGGCTTTGTCGACGTTGACCCGATCCATGACAATGAAACCGTTCCACACCTCTGTGGTGGTCACGGTCGACAGTTTGTCCTGGAAGTCGTTGTAGAACACCGTCGCGCCGGCCGACAGGTTATTGCGGTTGGACCACAGCGCCGACAGCTCATAGTTGGTGCTGGTTTCCGGCTTGAGGTCGGGGTTGCCGAACATCACGAATCTGTTGCGTCGCAGGTAGGAGTAGCCGGGAACCACGGCCCGCACTTCAGGCGCCTTGAAGCCACGGGCCACGCCGCCCTTGAAGGTCCAGTCATCCGTCGCACGCCAGACACCATAGACCCGCGGGCTGAAATGCACGCCGTACTGTTCGTGATCGTCCATGCGCAGGCCGGTAGTCAGAGAGAACGTATCGGTCATCGACCATTCGTTTTCGGCGAACAGCGCCCTCTGCACAACGGAGAACTCGTAGTTCCGGCGATCGCCCAGGCCCTGGTTCCAGTCGGTGACCGTGGTGTCGTTCCACTGCATGCCGACCGTGGTGATGTTGTGTTCGGTGGGCATCACCAGCTTGGCGTCGAATACGGTGTTCTCGACTTCCGGCTTGCGGCCCAGCACATCGGTCTGGGTCGAATCGGCCAGACCTTCGCGGCTGGATTTTTCGTACGCCAGCGACACATCGGAAGTCGCCCAGCCCCAGCGTCCCTGATGGGAAATCGACCAGTGATCGCGGTTGTTTTCCTGCTCGCGAGTCGCCCAGTTGGCGCTCAGGCCATCGCCGTTCTTCAGGCGTGTCGCACCGGCTTCCAGCAGAATCTCGTGATCGGCGTTCGGGGTAATCGCCAGCCGCGCAGTGAGGTCACGGTGATCCGCCTTGCTGAAGCCATTGGTCTGTTCGATATCGTCGTCCGCCTGACGATCCAGATAACGTCCCCACACCTGCAAGCCAAGCAAGTCTTCCTTGATCGGGCCACTGAGGTAGAACTGGGTCTGACGGGCATTGCCCTGGTCGCTGTGCTGGCGAGCCGAGTAATCGTAGGTGATCGAACCGCCCCACTCCGGCGTTACCTTGCGGGTGATGATGTTGATGACGCCGCCGATGGCATCGGAGCCGTACAACGACGACATCGGGCCACGTACCACTTCGATTCGCTCGATGGCTTCGGCTGGCGGAATGAAACTCTGCTCGTAGCCGCTATTGCCGTTGACCCGGGACTCGCGCGCACTCTGGCGCTTGCCGTCCACCAGGATCAGCGTGTAATCGGCAGGCATGCCGCGAATGGAAATATCGGTTTCGTTGGCCCCGCCGTTGACGGTGACGCCCTCCACGTCACGCACCGCATCGGTCAGGTCGCGGAAGGACTTCTTGCGCAGTTCGTCACCGGTAATGACAGTCATCGACGCCGGTGCATCCTCCAGGTTCTGCTCATAACCGGCAGCAGTGACCACCACGTCTGAAATCGACAGCACGTTGGCCGATTCCTGAGGTTCGGTCTGCTCTTGCGCATAGGCCTGACCCGAGGCCAGACAAGCCAGCGCCAGTTTGATCATCACAGCCGAAGGCCGCAAACGGAGGGGAGAATGCATGGAACGTCCTTACGATTCTTTAAAGTAAAAGAGAATCGTATGCATCTACATTCGCGAAGGTTGGACAAGATGTGACAAGACGGCAGAAACACACTCTGATTGCCAGAGATTCGCTGCCACGAATGCGGGATGAATCTTGCTCTATTGAGTGAAGTTTCCGAGACGGCTACACCCTATTGCGTGCCGGAATCGGCCTCTCTAGGCTCTGCGGGCAATGTCTTCGAGCGAAGGCGAGTCTGTATTTCAAGCAGTCTCACCGATGCGCGAATGCATTTCTCTGCTTCATTTATCTTCGAGTTGCCCATGCCCGACATCAAACCGTTCATCGTCAACGAAGCCCTCAGCCAGCAGGATGGACTCAATCTCGCGTCCGACTTGCTGCGTTGCATCATTGCCACCGCCAATGAAGCCAGTGACGGTCATAACCATGACCTGACAATCTCGATCCTGCACCTGGCGCAAATGGCCAAGGCAATGGTCGACCGTTCACTGGATTCGATAGTGGCCTGAGCCTTCACTCCTTGCGTCGATACCCTTCGACGATCGCTGAAAAATCCTTGTTGCCATCACCCCGCAGACTCATCGCCTGATAAAGCTGCTGGGCCAGGGCACCAAGGATCACAGGCTGATGCGCTGACTTGGCGGCTTCGGTTGCCAGGCCCAGATCCTTGAGCATCAGCTCTGCGCCAAAACCGCCGGTGTAGCCTCGCGAAGCAGGCGCGGTCTCCACGATGCCCGGCCATGGATTGTAGAACTCTGAACTCCAGCAACTCCCGGTCGACGTGTTGATGATCCCCGCCAGCACCTGAGGATCGATCCCCAGGGAATTGCCCAGAGCCATGGATTCAGAAATGCCGATCATGGAAATGGCCAGCAGCATGTTGTTGCAGATCTTGGCAATCTGCCCGGTCCCGACATCCCCGCAATGCACGATATTACGGCCCATCTGCTCCAGCACCGGCTTGAGCACGGCAAAGTGTTCAGGCGTTCCTCCCGCCATGAAAGTCAGCGTCCCGGCCTGAGCGCCAGCCGTTCCTCCAGAGACCGGCGCATCACTGACAACCACACCTTTTTTCGCGGCAATGGCCGATATCTCACGAATGGTCTGTGGATCGATGGTGCTGCAATCCACGGCAGGCACACCGGCAGCAATGCCTTCCAGCACGCCGTCCTCCTCCAGATAAACGCTGCGCACGTGGACGGCGGCGGGCAGCATGGTAATGACCAGTTCACTGCCCTGAGCGGCATGCTTCGGGGTTTCGCGGATGCTTGCCCCCAAGGCGGCAAGTTCGGCCAGTACGGTCTTGTTGAGGTCACACACGTGCAAATGATGACCAGCCTTGATCAGGTTGCGCGCCATGGGCGCTCCCATATTGCCCAGGCCGATAAATGCGATTTTCATTGTTGTTCTCCGTGGCAGATTGGCGTGAGAGAGGTCAGCTCGCAATACGTAGAGTCTCGAGTATAGAAGAGCCCTGCCACGGGTAGCCGAGGAACAGGCTTCGTCACTCAAATACGGGTGAAAACGGATTTATCCACACAAGCGAAGGTCGATATCGCTGTCCACCAAGAATTCAACTGCACCAGCGCCTTCCGAGGAAAAAGCAATGAATCACGTCGCAATGTGGAAGTCCTGGCTACTGGCTTGCTGCCTGTTGCTCAGCAGTTGCTCAAGCATCGAAGTCGGCCAGTACCGTAACGAGAAACCCGAGCTGGATCTGCCTGCTTTTTTCTCGCAACCGGTAAAGGCCTGGGGCATGTTTCAGAAGCGTTCGGGTGAAGTGGTCAAACGCTTTACGGTCACCATCGAAGGCCGCAAACAAGGCGAGCAGTTGATCCTCGACGAACACTTTGTCTACAGCGACGGTACGCTGCAACGCCGGGTCTGGACCCTGACACCGGACGGGCCGGGGCGCTGGAAAGGAACCGCTGGCGATGTCATCGGCGAGGCCATTGGCGAAGTGGCAGGCAATGCACTGCGCTGGCGCTACACCCTCAACCTGGAGGTCGATGGCAAGTTCTACCCGGTGCAGTTCGACGACTGGATGTACCTGATGGACGAGGACACGCTGATCAATCGCTCGTTCATGTCCAAGTTCGGGGTCGAGCTGGGACAAGTGACGCTGTTCTTCAGACGCGGTGCCGACAATCACTGAGTCGGCAGGCGTCCTCTGACGGTTTCGCTAAAGCCCCAGCATCAACCCGCTCAGGCGCTTGACCTTGCGGCGCAGCGCCTCCTCGAACACGCCCTGGCGTGGCTCGATCAGGCTGAACCAGTGTTTGGCCCGGGTGATACCGGTGTAGATCAGTTCCTTGGTCAGCACCGGATTAAGGGCTTCGGGCAGGATCAGGGCGGTATGGGCGAACTCCGAGCCCTGGGATTTGTGCACGGTCATGGCGTACACGGTTTCCACATCATTGAGCCGGCTGGGCAGCACGAAGCGCACACCGTCGCTGCCGTCGTTGCGCGGGAAGGCTACACGCAAGACCTGCTTCCCTGACCCATCGCGTTCAGGCAGGTACAAGGCGATGCCGATGTCGCCGTTCATGAGACCAAGGCCGTAATCGTTGTGGGTCATCAGAACCGGGCGGCCTTCGTACCACAGTTGGTCCTTTTCGATCAGGCCTGCGCCGGACAGGGCCTGAGTGATCCGCTGGTTCAAGCCCTCGACGCCCCAAGGTCCCTTGCGCACAGCACACAGCAACTGGAACGCATCGAAGGCCTGCAGCACCTCACGCGCCCATCGGGTCCAGCATTCATCTTCCAGTGGCGAGCCATCGGCCGGACGCTGCCCGGACAGCACGCCCAGATAATGGCGATAACCCTGCGGCCCGTCGCCATGACCGTCGAGTAACAGGCTTTCAAAACGCTGATCCTGCTCGCCCTTGAGGGCCAGACTGAACAGGTCCTTGTGAGTGCGAGCCGCCAGCAGCCCACGGGCTTCGTGATCCTGTTGCTGGTTGACCAGCCGCGACAACTGGCCGATACCGCTGCCCTGCCCGAAACGCCGCGAGTGACGCAACATCACCACTTGCTGCGCGAGTGGATGCTGTTGGGCATCGCCTTGTTGCAGCGCGCTCCTGCTCAAGTCTTCGCCGCTGATCGCTTCCAGCCAGGCCTGAGTCTGCGGGCTGTAGAAACCCTGTTCCGCATCACGACACAGATCCCCAAGCACAGCGCCCGCTTCCACAGACGCCAGTTGATCCTTGTCGCCCAACAGCACCATGCGTGCATCGGGCGGTAATGCATCCAGCAGGTTAGCCATCATTTCCAGGTCGATCATCGAAGCTTCATCGACCACCAACACATCCAGCGGCAATGGATTGCCCGCGTGGTGACGGAAGTGCCGCGTTCCCGGACGACTGCCCAGCAGACGATGCACGGTGGTGACTTCACTGGGGATCTTCTGCCGAACACCATCACTGACGTCCAGGCTTTGCACTTGCTGGCTGATGGACTCGGTCAACCGCGCCGCAGCCTTGCCGGTGGGTGCCGCCAGACGAATGCGCAGTGGCTGACCGCTTTGCACCGCGGGCGCTTGCAGCAAGGCCAACAGGCGCACCACGGTCGTGGTCTTGCCGGTGCCCGGCCCGCCGGTGATGATGCTGAAACCACGGCGAGTGGCCAGGGCGCAAGCCAGTTTCTGCCAGTCGATCACGGCGTCCGGCGCAGTATTGGCCGCGCCGAACAGAGCGTCCAGGCGTTGGGCCAGATCCT
Organism: Pseudomonas lijiangensis; assembly: GCF_018968705.1. NCBI lineage: Bacteria > Pseudomonadati > Pseudomonadota > Gammaproteobacteria > Pseudomonadales > Pseudomonadaceae > Pseudomonas > Pseudomonas lijiangensis. The sequence continues at coordinate 763,008 of NZ_CP076668.1, read as the reverse complement.
GTGGCGCGCTTTCCGGCTGGGCCAGCCGTTGACGCAAGGCCGCTGCGATGCGGCGCTCATACGTCCAGTAACGGCGCAGGTACAGGCGTCGATCAGACAACACCAGCGGCTTTTGCAGAGCGGCCGGGCTCACGTCTTCGGCCAAGGCGACCAAAGGGCTGTCAGCCAGTGCCCGACACCATGTCGCGCCATCCAGCCCTTTGAGCAGTTCGGAGGGCAACATCACCGGCACGCTCTGCATGTCGCCTTCCGGTGGCAGTGACAGGGCGAAGTCCGGCTCCTTGAGGGTTTCATACAGGTCCAGGCATACATGCCCGTGACCTAGCTGATGGCTGCTCAAGGCTGCCGCCAGCAATACCCGGGAATCGGCGTGCGGGTCGAGTTCGCCAAGAAAGGCCACGAAAGCCCGGTCCAGCGCACGCAACCAGCCACGCTCCACCCAGCGATCGAGCAACAGCAGCAAATCGTCGACCCGGCTCAGCGGGTTCAGATGGGTCAGGCTCTCGGCATCCAGTTGCGCGGGCAAGAGTTCGGCAAACGTGCGGCTCATGCGAACGCTCCAGGCTGGGCGGTGGACAGGGGTTGGCCCTGGAACAACAGGTCCAGGCTCTCGATCAGCTCACGGGGTGGCCGGGTGAAGTACACGCCTTGGGTGGATGAGCGGCTGCCACGCAGGAACAGGTACACCGCGCCGCCCATGTGCCGGTCGTAATCGTAATCGGCCAGCCGCGCCTTGAGTTGGCGATGCAATGCCAGCAGGTAGAGGACGTATTGCAGGTCGTAACGGTTTTCGAGAATGGCCGCTTCCATGGACTGCTCGGTGTAGAACGTCTCGTCACCGCCCAGCCAGTTGGATTTGTAGTCCGCCACGTAATAGCGCCCCTCATGCTCGAACGTCAGGTCGATGAAGCCTTTGAACATGCCATTGAGCGACGTGGTCTGGGTCACCAGTCGCGGCGCATTGCCGTGGGTGTAATGACGCACGAGTTCATCCATCTGTGTGACGTTGACCTGGCTGCTGGCGAACCAGAACTCCATTTCAACCCGGTACTGATTGGGTTGATCCAGTTGCCCCAGGGCGACCGGCGTCACGTCATTGCCCAAGTGCAAAGGCATGTTGAGCAGGTGTGTCAGCCAGCCGGTCAGGGTGTTGATCCAGCCTTCCCAGCCTCGTCGGTTGCAGCGGCGGGCAATGGCGTCGCTCAGCAGTTCCGGGTCATGAGCTGCGGCGGCAAAGCCTTCGTTGCCTGCCCACTCCAGCAGACCGTGTAAAAAGGTGCCGGGGTTGGGACCACGGGGAAAACGATGGATATCGTCACCCGCTGCCAGCACTTCGCGAGGTGCCTGCGGATCAAGGCGTTCGTCGTCGAACAGCTTCTGCGCCTGCGGACTGTCGGGAGACGCATCGCCGCTCGTGGTCACGGTGTCGCCGATACGCAGCGCACTGTAGGAGGCGATCCACCAGTTTTCAGCAGCTCGACGCTTGGGCATCAGTGCCTTGACGAGTCGGGCTTCATTGCGGGGCGGGCTGAAGGTGTCGGCGGTGGGCTCGGGGACTGGCTGCAAAGCAATGCTTTCACAGCCCTGACTCAGGTCCCGCAACCAGAGTTTCAGGTTGGCCGACTCGCCCAGCGCCACGCCACCGCCCAGCAAGTAACCCAGCGCAGAACGATGCAGCATGGAGCTGTTGAGGTTGCCGCGCTTGAGGTCGGCGACACCCAGCCAGCAGGCATGCTCGGAACGGGTCAGGGCCACATAGAGCAAGCGCAGGTCTTCGGCCAGACGCTCATTGTCGGCCAGTTCGATCAGCTCTTCCGTGGGTTGCAGGCTGATCTGGGCATTGCCCTCGGCATCGTGGAACTGCAAGGGCAAGCGGCTGCCATCCACCGGTTTGGTCGAACAGATGAACGGCAGAAACACCAGCGGATATTGCAGGCCCTTGGACTTGTGGATGGTCACGACCTTGACCAGTTGCTCATCGCTTTCCAGGCGCAGAATCTGCTCTTCGGCAGCCTGACCGGACAACGCCAGCTGCTCGCCCAGATGCCGGATCAAGGCCTGTTCGCCATCCAGTTCGGCAGCGGCCTGCTGCAGCAATTCGGACAAGTGCAGCAGGTTGGTCAGCACCCGCTCGCCATCGTTGCGAGCGATCAGTGTCTGGGGCAAGGCAAAGTCATGCAGCAGACGGCGCAGCATCGGCAGCACACCCTGATGACGCCACAGGCTTCGATAGCCGCGGAACTGCATGACGCGCTGCTCCCAGGCCAGTTCGTCCTGATTCAAGCGCTCCAGTTCGGCCAGCGGCAGGTTCAGGGTGATGCAGGCCAGAGCCGCACGCAGAATGCGTTCGGCGTCCGGCTCGGCACAGGCCTTGAGCCAGGCCAGCAGATCATGGGCTTCCTGCGCCGCGAACACCGAATCCTTGTCGGAGAGGTAGACGCTGCGCACGTTGCGCACCGCAAGCTCATTACGCACGGCCTGGGCTTCCTTGCCATCACGCACCAGAATCGCGATGTCGGCAGGCAGCAATCCACGCAGCGCTTTATCGGGTGCCGCAAAGCCGGTCTGTCCTTGTTGCCCGCCCTTAAGCAGACGCACGATTTCACTGGCGCAACTGGCTGCCAGTTGCTGGCGATAAACCGTGCCGGACACCGGCTGGTCACTTGGCAGATGCCAGACCGTCAGGGCCGCGAGTGGTGCGCCATCGACTTGCAGGGTTTCCTTGCGGCCTTGGGCAAGAGCCTTGGTAAACGGCACCGGATTCCTGTCGCCCTCGCGAAACAGAAACGCGCCACGCCCTTCGGCACGCTGCTCGGCCTGATCGAAGATGTGATTGGCAGACTCGACCATGGCATGACTGGAACGGTAGTTGGTGTCCAGTGTGTGCCAGCGCCCCGCCGTTGCCGTACGGGCGCGCAGGTAGGTGTAGATGTCAGCGCCACGGAAGGCATAGATTGCCTGCTTGGGGTCACCGATCAGGAACAGGCCGGTCTGCTCGTCGTTCTCTTCAAGGCGATAAATGCTCTCGAAGATCCGGTACTGCACCGGGTCGGTATCCTGGAATTCATCGATAAGCGCGACAGGGAATTGCTCACGAATCAGCGTCGCCAGACGTTCCCCACCAGCACCTTGTAGTGCGGCATCGAGCCTGAGCAGCATGTCGTCGAAACCCATTTCCGCACGGCGACGCTTTTCTTCTTCAAAGCGGGCGCTGACCCACTGCGCGGCATGTTGCAGCACGGCGGCATCGGGTTTGGGAAGTGCGTCGATGGCCGCTTTCAGTCCGGGCATGGCCTCCAGGGCCGGGTGCGACGGCGGGTCGCTTTTCCAGGCTTCGGCAACGCCATCTGGAGTCAGGCGGGTGAAGCCGGTGCCCAGATCCAGCGTTACCTGGGTTTCGTCTGCGGCCCAGGCCTTGAGCTTTTCAAACCAGGGCGCAAAGTAGCGCTCCTGCATCTTGCGGCCATCGACGATCTTGCGTTTGACGCCGTCCTGACAAATCGCATGCAGCTCGTTGGCCCAATCGGTCCAGGGCGCTTTCAGCGTTTGCAGCGCTTCGCGACGTTGTTGCAGGGAGGCGAGAATCAGCTCGGCCGGCTCTTGAGTCACCTGGCTGCGCTCGCGGCCAAACAGACCACGAATACGTGGCAGCAAGGCGGCCGGACCACCCCATTTTTCCCGCACCCAATCCAGAGCATCGCCACTCATGGGGTAGCAGAAACGCCGCCAGTAATCGCGCAGCACTTCGCCCAGCAGATCACTGTGATCGGTTTCCAGACTCTGGGTGAACAGGCTTCCGCTGTCGAAAGCGTGCTCGCGCAACATGCGCTGGCACCAACTGTGAATGGTCGAAACAGCGGCCTCGTCCATCCATTGCGCGGCGATATCCAGACGGTTGGCACAGCCCGACCATTGTTCGGCGCTGAACTGGGCACGCAAGTCGGCGATCAGGTCGTCGGGCGCGGCGATTTCGTCACGAAAGAAACGGGCAGCTTCGGCCAGACGGGTACGAATTCGGTCACGCAGCTCCTTTGTCGCGGCATCGGTAAAGGTCACCACCAGGATCTGTGGTGGCAATAGCTCGCGGCCAAAACCTGATGCGTCATCTCCATGGCCCAGCACCAGACGCAGGTATAACGCCGAGATGGTGAAGGTCTTGCCGGTACCGGCGCTGGCTTCGATCAACTGGCTGCCGCGAAGTGGAAAGCGCAACGCCAGAGGAACGGCGTGTTCTTGCAAGGTACTCATGCGCTGGCCTCCCCGCCGGACAGAGACTGCCAGGGTGCTTCGTAAATAGGTTTGTAGAGCGCTTCACACCAGCCGACGAACTCTTCGCTGTCCATCAACGCATTGAAGTCCGGGAACTGCCGGGCCAACGCGGTGCTTTCACCTAGCTCACCGTTACTGGTGACCCCATCGCCTTCATACGCCTTGCGTGCAGCGGCCTCGGCCTTGTCCAGTGGTTGCCCCAGCCAGGCAAAGGCGGTCTTGACCGCTACCGGCAGAGGTTGCTGCATGCCGAACATCCAGGTGGTCAGAAGATCGCTGAGGATTGCGCTGGCGGCGTCCTGCTCCAGCGGAGCCAGCAATAGCGTGTCATCCGTGGCCACCAGCGCCGTATTGAGCGGCAAGCCACAAGCACTGGCGACCAGATGAGTGACCCAGGGACGAATCAGTCGATGCCATTTGCGGGTTCTTTTCGAGCCAATGCTGTTGGGGATGACCGTTACGGTCAGCAACTGGCCTTGCCCATTGCTGTGCAGGCCGCCGAGCCAGCCTTCGAGACTCACGTCGTTATGGGTAAAGCTCACCGGCAAGGCACTGCTCAACGCCTCGGGCCACAGGGCCAGCAACGCCTGATAGCGCATGAGCACATCAGGCAGTGGCTCGATCAACTCGGCCTGCAGGCGAGTGCCGAAACCGGCCATGGGCAACAGACCACTGCTTTGCAGCTTGAGTGCCTGAGCCTGCAACGCCCCTTCGATATCGTCCGGGCTGGCCATGGCGGCGGCCAGCAGGCTTTCGCTAAGACCGTAACGCTCAAGTGCGTCGAGCACGAAAGGTTCTTCATCTGGCACCGGCGCTTCAGCGGTTTCAAAGTAGATCTTCAGGCGCTGACTGAAAAAGTGCTTTACCGGATTTCTCAGGAAGTCCTGCAACTGCGCAATCGTCAGGGGTTCATCCTGCTCGTGAGGTGGCAAGGCCGCCGCGCTGACCGGAGCTGCCTTGTCTTCATGCAGCAGCCGCCATTCCTGGGCAAAGCTGAAGTAGCCGGTGTCGGCATGGAAATAACTGGCACTGAACGGCTGTAGCGGGTGATGCAGGGTCAAGGCATCGAGCAGGCGTTCGCCCGGGTCTTGTTTGCTGTCAGGCTCTTCGTCAGTGGCCAGTTTCCAGCCGCTGGCCAGGTGATCGCGCAACTGGCCGATCAACACCGAAGCCGGGCGGTCGCTGTTGTCGCGAATGCTGTGGCCGACCCAACTGATATACAACTGGTCCCGTGCCGAGAGCAGCGCTTCGAGCAACAGGTAACGATCATCTTCACGCCGCGAACGGTCACCGGGGCGGTAGTCGCAGCCCATCAGGTCGAAGTCCAGTGGCGGCTGGGCGCGAGGGTAATCGCCGTCGTTCATGCCCAGCAGGCAGACTACTTTGAAAGGAATCGCACGCATAGGCATCAAGGTGCAGAAGTTGACCGAGCCCGCCAGAAAGCGCTGTGACAGACGGCCCTTGTCCAGACCGGCCAGCCAGGCTTCACGCACGACGGTCAGTGGCAACTCATCGAACAAGTCCACTGTTTCACAGGTCTTCAGCCAGGTTTCTCGAAGCATCTCAAGCTGACCCAGCAGGTAATCGTCATGTTCGCTTTCGGCCTGGAAAAACACCTGCAACAGAGCCTGCAAACGTGCGCCCCATTGCTCGGGGGTCGCGGGCAGGGACAGTTCGGCGTGGGTAACCTGCAAGGCGTCGATCAAGGCAACCAGTGGGCCGATCAGTGCAGCATCCAGCCCGCCGATTTCGTCATAGGGTTCGATACCTTCATAAGCTTCACCCGCCCCAACGGCATAGCCCAGCAACATTCGACGCAGACCGAAATGCCAGCTGTTCTGTTCCAGCTCGTCGGGCAATCCCAGGCCGGCACGCTGTCGTGCATTCAGCCCCCAGCGTACCCCGGCGCCTTCGATCCAGCGATGCAGGGTCGGCAAGTCATGTTCCTGAATCTTGAAGCGTGCCCGCAAGGCAGGAACGTCCAGCAGGTCGAGGATTTCGCTGACCGGAAAGCGGCTGTCGGGGAGCTTCAACAGATGCTCGACCGCAATCAGCAGCGGCTCACGGCCGCGTTGGCCCTGGTCGGCCAGGGTGAAGGGAATGAAGCGCTGGTCATGGGAGTCGATCTGCCCGAACACGGCCCGGATATGCGGGGCATAACTGTCGATGTCGGGGACCATGACAATCACATCCCGTGGCCTGAGGCCTGGGTCCCGGCTGAAACGTGCCAGTAGCTGATCGTGCAGCACCTCCACTTCACGCTGGGCACTGTGGGCTACGTGAAAACGGATCGAGCGATCCTTCAGGGAGTCGACAGCGGGCCAGTGTTCGCGGGTTTCGTCGAGAGGCCGGAGTTCGAGAATGTCATCCTGCAACTGGTTGAGCAGGGTTGTCGGCTCGCTCTCGCTGAACAGGTCGATGCGCTCATCCTTGAAAGAGGAGCGGTAGCTGTTGGGTTCGTCATGGCTGTCGAGCAGGTTGATGTAGTCGCGACCCTGCTTGCCCCAGGCCGCGAGCAGCGGATGCGCGTGCTGATGCAAAGCCTCTGGATCAAGCGCCATTGGCATGCCGTTCTTGCGTGCCTGACGTTTGTACTGATGGCGAAGCAAGTCCTTGTCGGCGACGATATCGGCCCAGTGATGGCGACAAGGGTTGTGTACGCAAAGCAGCACCTGGCTGAACTTCGATAGACCGGCCAGAGCTTCCAGTGCCTGAGCAGGCAGGGACGAAATACCGAAAACGATCACTCGTGCAGGCAAGCCAGGCGGAGCCTCGTCAAGGGTGTTGATACGCGCCAGAAAGCGCTGATGAACACCGGCACGGCTCTGGGCCATGCCTTCGGCACCAACATCGTCCAGCAGCGCACGCCACAGCTCGGCCTGCCAGCAATTGGCGGCACTCAGCGGCTTGGCTTCACCTCGGACATTGAGCAGTTGATGACGACCTTCCGCCCAGTCCTTCAGCCAGTCGGCACGGTACACCTGATATTGGTCGAACAGATCAGCCAGACGCTCGGACAACTGGTAGCGCTTGCGCAGGTCCGTGTCGTCAGTGAGGAAGCGCTGCAAGGGCTCGAAATGGGGCTGATTGATCAGTTGCGGCAGGAGGCGCATCAGGCGCCATGTCAGCGGAGCCTTGTCGAGCAAGGAGACTTCCGGGATTTCATTGCGGCCCAATACGGAGCGATACAGCTGCCACATGAAACTGCCGGGCAGTTGAACATCTATCGCAGCCGCAATACCGCAGCCACCCTGGTCTTCATCCTGGGCATCTTCAGCCAATGCCAGCTTGAGCCACTGGGCGATGCCGTTGCTTTGTACCAGGGCAATTTCGTTTTCCAGAGGAGCCAGGGGATAGCGTCGCATCCAGGAGACAACCAGACTGCGCAGTTCATCCGGGCGGTTGCCATGAACCACCATGAAGCCGGCGCTCAGAGAGGTTGTGACGGACATGTATGCTTCCTTGACTCGAACGAGTAAAACCTGAGGCCAAACCATAAGGGCAAGCGGCCGGGATTGCCATAAGCAATCCACCACATTTGATGTGTCAAGCCAGCAGACAAAAGGTTGGGACCAGAAAGACAAAACCCCCACCTGCGTGTGCAGATGGGGGTTTCGGAATATAATCTTGACGATGACCTACTCTCACATGGGGAAACCCCACACTACCATCGGCGATGCATCGTTTCACTGCTGAGTTCGGGATGGGATCAGGTGGTTCCAATGCTCTATGGTCGTCAAGAAATTCGGTAGCCGGTGCGTGAAGGTTCACGTACCCGCGAATGGGTGTGTAATAGAGTTTTTACTGGTTCAATTTGTGTGTGGCGCAAACTTTCGGTTTGTCATCTTCACTACACCACAACCTGCGTCAGCAGATTGCTTGGGTGTTATATGGTCAAGCCTCACGGGCAATTAGTATGGGTTAGCTCAATGCCTCACAGCACTTACACACCCCACCTATCAACGTCGTAGTCTTCGACGGCCCTTCAGGGAACTCAAGGTTCCAGTGAGATCTCATCTTGAGGCAAGTTTCCCGCTTAGATGCTTTCAGCGGTTATCTTTTCCGAACATAGCTACCCGGCAATGCCACTGGCGTGACAACCGGAACACCAGAGGTTCGTCCACTCCGGTCCTCTCGTACTAGGAGCAGCCCCTCTCAAATCTCAAACGTCCACGGCAGATAGGGACCGAACTGTCTCACGACGTTCTAAACCCAGCTCGCGTACCACTTTAAATGGCGAACAGCCATACCCTTGGGACCGGCTTCAGCCCCAGGATGTGATGAGCCGACATCGAGGTGCCAAACACCGCCGTCGATATGAACTCTTGGGCGGTATCAGCCTGTTATCCCCGGAGTACCTTTTATCCGTTGAGCGATGGCCCTTCCATACAGAACCACCGGATCACTAAGACCTACTTTCGTACCTGCTCGACGTGTCTGTCTCGCAGTCAAGCGCGCTTTTGCCTTTATACTCTACGACCGATTTCCGACCGGTCTGAGCGCACCTTCGTACTCCTCCGTTACTCTTTAGGAGGAGACCGCCCCAGTCAAACTACCCACCATACACTGTCCTCGATCCGGATGACGGACCTGAGTTAGAACCTCAAAGTTGCCAGGGTGGTATTTCAAGGATGGCTCCACGCAGACTGGCGTCCACGCTTCAAAGCCTCCCACCTATCCTACACAAGCAAATTCAAAGTCCAGTGCAAAGCTATAGTAAAGGTTCACGGGGTCTTTCCGTCTAGCCGCGGATACACTGCATCTTCACAGCGATTTCAATTTCACTGAGTCTCGGGTGGAGACAGCGCCGCCATCGTTACGCCATTCGTGCAGGTCGGAACTTACCCGACAAGGAATTTCGCTACCTTAGGACCGTTATAGTTACGGCCGCCGTTTACCGGGGCTTCGATCAAGAGCTTCGCTTGCGCTAACCCCATCAATTAACCTTCCGGCACCGGGCAGGCGTCACACCCTATACGTCCACTTTCGTGTTTGCAGAGTGCTGTGTTTTTAATAAACAGTCGCAGCGGCCTGGTATCTTCGACCGGCATGAGCTTACGGAGCAAGTCCTTCACCCTCACCGGCGCACCTTCTCCCGAAGTTACGGTGCCATTTTGCCTAGTTCCTTCACCCGAGTTCTCTCAAGCGCCTTGGTATTCTCTACCCAACCACCTGTGTCGGTTTGGGGTACGGTTCCTGGTTACCTGAAGCTTAGAAGCTTTTCTTGGAAGCATGGCATCAACCACTTCGTGTTCAAAAGAACACTCGTCATCAGCTCTCGGCCTTGAGATCCCGGATTTACCTAAGATCTCAGCCTACCACCTTAAACTTGGACAACCAACGCCAAGCTGGCCTAGCCTTCTCCGTCCCTCCATCGCAATAACCAGAAGTACAGGAATATTAACCTGTTTTCCATCGACTACGCTTTTCAGCCTCGCCTTAGGGACCGACTAACCCTGCGTCGATTAACGTTGCGCAGGAAACCTTGGTCTTTCGGCGTGGGTGTTTTTCACACCCATTGTCGTTACTCATGTCAGCATTCGCACTTCTGATACCTCCAGCAAGCTTCTCAACTCACCTTCACAGGCTTACAGAACGCTCCTCTACCGCATCACCCGAAGGTGATACCCGTAGCTTCGGTGCATGGTTTGAGCCCCGTTACATCTTCCGCGCAGGCCGACTCGACTAGTGAGCTATTACGCTTTCTTTAAAGGGTGGCTGCTTCTAAGCCAACCTCCTAGCTGTCTAAGCCTTCCCACATCGTTTCCCACTTAACCATGACTTTGGGACCTTAGCTGACGGTCTGGGTTGTTTCCCTTTTCACGACGGACGTTAGCACCCGCCGTGTGTCTCCCATGCTCGGCACTTGTAGGTATTCGGAGTTTGCATCGGTTTGGTAAGTCGGGATGACCCCCTAGCCGAAACAGTGCTCTACCCCCTACAGTGATACATGAGGCGCTACCTAAATAGCTTTCGAGGAGAACCAGCTATCTCCGAGCTTGATTAGCCTTTCACTCCGATCCACAGGTCATCCGCTAACTTTTCAACGGTAGTCGGTTCGGTCCTCCAGTCAGTGTTACCTAACCTTCAACCTGCCCATGGATAGATCGCCCGGTTTCGGGTCTATACCCAGCGACTAAACGCCCTATTAAGACTCGCTTTCGCTACGCCTCCCCTATTCGGTTAAGCTTGCCACTGAATATAAGTCGCTGACCCATTATACAAAAGGTACGCAGTCACCCAACAAAGTGGGCTCCCACTGCTTGTACGCATACGGTTTCAGGATCTATTTCACTCCCCTCTCCGGGGTTCTTTTCGCCTTTCCCTCACGGTACTGGTTCACTATCGGTCAGTCAGTAGTATTTAGCCTTGGAGGATGGTCCCCCCATGTTCAGACAAGGTTTCTCGTGCCCCGTCCTACTCGATTTCATTGACAAGAGATTTTCGCGTACAGGGCTATCACCCACTATGGCCGCACTTTCCAGAGCGTTCCGCTAATCTCGAATCAACTTAAGGGCTGGTCCCCGTTCGCTCGCCACTACTAAGGGAATCTCGGTTGATTTCTTTTCCTCAGGGTACTTAGATGTTTCAGTTCCCCTGGTTCGCCTCTTGCACCTATGTATTCAGTACAAGATAACTGTCTTATGACAGCTGGGTTCCCCCATTCAGACATCTCCGGATCACAGTCTGTTTGCCGACTCCCCGAAGCTTTTCGCAGGCTACCACGTCTTTCATCGCCTCTGACTGCCAAGGCATCCACCGTATGCGCTTCTTCACTTGACCATATAACCCCAAGCAATCTGGTTATACTGTGAAGACGACATTCGCCGAAAATTTGCAATTCACTCACAAATTTTACCTTAGCCTGTGATTCCACCAGTGAAAGTGGTTCACAGTCTAACTTTCTATTACATACCCAAATTTTTAAAGAACGATTCTGATAAAGATCAGAAATCAACATTCAGGCACCGTGTGGTGGAATGCTCATTTCTAAGCTTTGATGCATGTGATACAGCCGTAAATGGTGGAGCCAAGCGGGATCGAACCGCTGACCTCCTGCGTGCAAGGCAGGCGCTCTCCCAGCTGAGCTATGGCCCCAAACAATTGGTGGGTCTGGGCAGATTCGAACTGCCGACCTCACCCTTATCAGGGGTGCGCTCTAACCAACTGAGCTACAGACCCAATCGTCTTCTTCAATGAATCAAGCAATTCGTGTGGGAGCTTATGGTGAAGCTGAGTCGTCGATTAAGGAGGTGATCCAGCCGCAGGTTCCCCTACGGCTACCTTGTTACGACTTCACCCCAGTCATGAATCACACCGTGGTAACCGTCCCCCCGAAGGTTAGACTAGCTACTTCTGGTGCAACCCACTCCCATGGTGTGACGGGCGGTGTGTACAAGGCCCGGGAACGTATTCACCGCGACATTCTGATTCGCGATTACTAGCGATTCCGACTTCACGCAGTCGAGTTGCAGACTGCGATCCGGACTACGATCGGTTTTGTGAGATTAGCTCCACCTCGCGGCTTGGCAACCCTCTGTACCGACCATTGTAGCACGTGTGTAGCCCAGGCCGTAAGGGCCATGATGACTTGACGTCATCCCCACCTTCCTCCGGTTTGTCACCGGCAGTCTCCTTAGAGTGCCCACCATGACGTGCTGGTAACTAAGGACAAGGGTTGCGCTCGTTACGGGACTTAACCCAACATCTCACGACACGAGCTGACGACAGCCATGCAGCACCTGTCTCAGTGTTCCCGAAGGCACCAAACCATCTCTGGTAAGTTCACTGGATGTCAAGGCCTGGTAAGGTTCTTCGCGTTGCTTCGAATTAAACCACATGCTCCACCGCTTGTGCGGGCCCCCGTCAATTCATTTGAGTTTTAACCTTGCGGCCGTACTCCCCAGGCGGTCAACTTAATGCGTTAGCTGCGCCACTAAAATCTCAAGGATTCCAACGGCTAGTTGACATCGTTTACGGCGTGGACTACCAGGGTATCTAATCCTGTTTGCTCCCCACGCTTTCGCACCTCAGTGTCAGTATGAGCCCAGGTGGTCGCCTTCGCCACTGGTGTTCCTTCCTATATCTACGCATTTCACCGCTACACAGGAAATTCCACCACCCTCTGCCCTACTCTAGCTCGCCAGTTTTGGATGCAGTTCCCAGGTTGAGCCCGGGGATTTCACATCCAACTTAACGAACCACCTACGCGCGCTTTACGCCCAGTAATTCCGATTAACGCTTGCACCCTCTGTATTACCGCGGCTGCTGGCACAGAGTTAGCCGGTGCTTATTCTGTCGGTAACGTCAAAATCGTCACGTATTAGGTAACGACCCTTCCTCCCAACTTAAAGTGCTTTACAATCCGAAGACCTTCTTCACACACGCGGCATGGCTGGATCAGGCTTTCGCCCATTGTCCAATATTCCCCACTGCTGCCTCCCGTAGGAGTCTGGACCGTGTCTCAGTTCCAGTGTGACTGATCATCCTCTCAGACCAGTTACGGATCGTCGCCTTGGTGAGCCTTTACCTCACCAACTAGCTAATCCGACCTAGGCTCATCTGATAGCGCAAGGCCCGAAGGTCCCCTGCTTTCTCCCGTAGGACGTATGCGGTATTAGCGTCCGTTTCCGAGCGTTATCCCCCACTACCAGGCAGATTCCTAGGCATTACTCACCCGTCCGCCGCTCGCCACCCGGTACAAGTACCTGTGCTGCCGCCCGACTTGCATGTGTTAGGCCTGCCGCCAGCGTTCAATCTGAGCCATGATCAAACTCTTCAGTTCAAACATCGTTGGGTTTTGAGAAAACCCTAAACTTGGCTCAGCAATCGTTGGTTACATCTTTGATTTCTCGCGGAGTAACTTGCGTTGCTGATAATCTGTTGACTTCAGTCTTACACCACAAGCACCCACACGAATTGCTTGATTCAGTTGTTAAAGAGCGGTGGGTTGAGCCTTTCGTCTCAACCGAGGCGCGCATTCTACAGCACCCTCTGCATCTGTCAAGCGGTTATTTCAACAAGTTTCAAAGTTTCCTTTGCAACTTCAACCACTTGCGCTTCGATCAACTTCGCGTTGCTCGTCAGCGGGAGGCGAATTCTACAGGACCCGAAGGCTGTGTCAAACGCTTTCTCACACCGCTGTCGATCCAACATCGATCGAAGCACTTCCAGCCCGACTCCAGAACCGCCAAACACTTGCAAACTGTTGATTTACAAGGCTTTTTCAGTTCCGTCTGCGCCGGAAGTGGGGCGAATTATAGAGAGATTAAATCGCCCGTCAACACTTAATTTCAGAATACTGTCATAAAACTCTGCTACCCCAATAAACACGGGGACTGTCTTAACAAGACGATCCCCGGCATTCATTATTTAAAGACTCGGGAAAGCAAACTGCGATGCCTCATGACTGGCACGCTGCGGCCAGCGCTGGGTAATGGCCTTGCGGCGGGTATAGAAGCGCACGCCATCCGGGCCATAGGCATGCAGGTCACCAAACAGTGAACGCTTCCAGCCGCCGAAGCTGTGATAGGCAACCGGCACCGGCAGCGGAACGTTGACCCCGACCATACCGACTTCGATCTCATCGCAGAACAAGCGTGCCGCTTCACCGTCGCGGGTGAAGATGCAGGTGCCGTTGCCGTATTCATGGTCGTTGATCAGTTGCATCGCCTGCTCAAGACTATCCACGCGCACGATGCACAGCACCGGACCAAAGATCTCTTCTTTATAGATTCGCATCTGCGGTGTCACGCGATCAAACAGGCAGCCGCCCATGAAGAAGCCTTCTTCATTGCCCGCAACGCGGATATCACGCCCATCGACCACCAGCGTTGCTCCGGACTGAACACCGTCTTCTATATAGCCACTGACTTTATCGCGATGCTGCCCGGTTACCAGCGGGCCCATGTCCAGGCCACAACTGGTGCCAGCACCAATCTTCAGGCTCTTGATCTGCGGGACCAGCTTGGCCACCAGTGCATCGGCAATCTGATCGCCCACACAGACTGCAACCGAAATCGCCATGCAGCGCTCGCCGCATGAACCATAGGCCGCGCCCATCAGGGCACTGACGGCGTTATCCAGATCGGCATCGGGCATCAGTACCGCATGGTTCTTTGCACCACCCAACGCCTGGACACGCTTGCCTCGCGCAGCGCCTTCCTTATAGATGTACTCGGCAATCGGCGTGGAGCCCACAAAACTCAGTGCCTTGACCTCCGGCGCCTCGATCAGCGCATCGACGGCCACCTTGTCGCCATGCACAACGTTGAGCACGCCATTGGGCAAACCGGCCTCGTGCAGCAACTGGGCAATCAACAAGGTAGAACTCGGATCACGCTCCGAAGGCTTGAGGATGAAGCAGTTACCGCAGGCAATCGCCAACGGATACATCCACAGCGGCACCATGGCCGGGAAGTTGAACGGCGTGATGCCGGCAACAATCCCCAACGGCTGGAAGTCCGACCAGGCATCGATGTTCGGGCCGACATTGCGGCTGTATTCGCCCTTGAGGATTTCCGGCGCGGCACAGGCGTACTCGACGTTTTCGATCCCGCGCTTCAGTTCGCCTGCCGCGTCTTCAAGAGTCTTGCCGTGCTCTTCGCTGATGAGCTGGGCGATACGCGCCTCGTTCTGCTCCAGCAATTGCTTGAAACGGAACATGACCTGGGCACGCTTGGCTGGCGGCGTGTTGCGCCAGGCCGGGAAAGCGGTCTTGGCCGAGTCGATGGCTTGTTGCACGGTTTCGCGACTGGCCAGCGCGACCTGGTGAATCGCCTGACCCGTCGACGGATTGAACACGTCGGCAGTACGTCCGTTATCGGAAGTCAGCTCACCGTGAATCAAGTGTTGGATACTGCTCATGCAAATGGCTCCAGAAAATTCGCGTCCACCACCGGTATAAAGCCCCGGCAATCAGTCAATCAGGTTAAGCGCTTCACCTACGGCATCGAACAGTCGATCCAGGTCTTGCGTCTTGCAGTTGAAGGTTGGCCCGAACTGCAGGGTGTCGCCGCCAAAGCGCACATAGAATCCGGCCTGCCACAGTTTCATCGCAGCCTCGAACGGACGAACGATCGCATCGCCATCCCGTGGCGCGATCTGGATGGCGCCTGCCAGACCGTAGTTACGGATATCGATGACGTTCTTCGTGCCTTTGATGCCATGCAACAGGCTTTCAAAGTGCGGCGCGGTTTCAGCGACCTGCTGGACCAGATTTTCACGCTGCAACAACTCCAGCGCCGCCAGACCTGCGGCACAGGCAACCGGGTGAGCGGAATAGGTGTAGCCATGGGGAAATTCCACGGCATATTCCGGCGTGGCCTGATTCATGAAGGTTTGATAGATTTCGCTGCTTGCAATCACCGCGCCCATGGGAATGGCACCGTTGGTGACCTGCTTGGCAATGCACATCAGGTCTGGCGTGACGCCAAAGCTGTCGGCACCGAACATGGAGCCCGTGCGACCGAAACCGGTGATGACTTCATCGAAGATCAGCAGGATGTTGTGCTGATCGCAGATTTCACGCAGGCGCTTGAGATACCCCTGAGGAGGTACGATCACACCGGCCGAACCGGCCATCGGCTCAACGATGACGGCGGCAATATTCGAGGCATCATGCAATTCGATCAGCTTGAGCATTTCATCGGCCAGTGCGATGCCTCCGGCCTCGGGCATCCCTTTGGAAAATGCATTGCTGGCCAGCAAGGTGTGCGGCAGGTGATCCACATCCATCAACTGGCCAAACATCTTGCGGTTACCGTTCACACCCCCGAGGCTGGTACCCGCGATATTCACGCCATGATAGCCACGAGCACGACCGATCATTTTGGTCTTGGTCGACTGGCCTTTGAGGCGCCAGTAGGCGCGGACCATTTTCACGGCGGTATCGGCGCACTCGGAACCGGAGTTGGTATAAAAAACGTGGTTCAGATTGCCCGGCGTCAGGTCGGTGATCTTTTCCGCGAGCTGGAACGACAGCGGATGGCCGAACTGAAACCCTGGTGAGTAATCCAGAACACCCAATTGCCTGGAAACCGCTTCCTGGATTTCCTTGCGGGTGTGTCCGGCGCCACAGGTCCAAAGCCCGGAAAGCCCGTCGTAGATCGTGCGTCCCTTGTCGTCAGTGAGATGGCTGCCATGTGCCGCAACGATCATCCGCGGGTCACGCTGAAAATTGCGGTTGGCGGTATAAGGCATCCAATGAGCATCTAGCTTCAATTGGGTGGCTGAAGGCACATCAGACACTTCGAACGCATTCATTGCAACGAGCCTCACAAGGTGTGTTATTGGAGCAATTACAGTCAAGGTGACATGACCATAAGGTTTAAAAAACCCAACTTTTACGATCTTTAGTTAAGCGATTACTAAACAATGAGCATTCGCCGCCCCGATCCCTTGGCACAAGTCAGCGACTTCGATATCCGTCTGCTGCGCATCTTCAAAAGCGTAGTAGAAGCCGGTGGTTTCTCGGCAGCAGAAAGCGTGCTCGGCATTGGCCGTTCGGCCATAAGCCAGCAAATGAGCGACCTGGAGCAGCGCCTTGGTTTGCGCCTGTGCCAGCGAGGACGAGCCGGTTTCTCGGTGACAGATGAGGGCCGCGAGGTCTATCAGTCGTCGCTGCAGTTGCTCAGCGCACTTGAGAGTTTTCGCACCGAGGTCAACGGCCTGCACCAGCACCTGCGCGGAGAGCTGAATATCGGCGTGACAGATAACCTGGTGACGCTGCCGCACATGCGCATCACCAATGCCCTGTCGCAATTGAAGGAACGCGGCCCGGACGTGCATATCAACATCCGCATGCTCTCCCCTTCGGAAGTGGAGCAAGGCGTGCTTGATGGCAGCCTGCATGTCGGCGTCGTTCCGCAGACCAACGCCCTGCCCGGCCTCGAGTACCAGCCTCTATATAGCGAGCGCTCCCTGCTGTACTGCGCAGTCGGCCACCCTCTGTTTTATGTGAACGATGCAGAACTCGAAGATGAGCGGATTGCAGCCCAGGAAGCCATCGCCCCCACCTTTCGCTTGCCGGTCGATATTCAGGCTCACTATCAGGCACTCAAGTGCACCGCCAGTGCTTCGGATCGCGAAGGCATGGCCTTTCTGATCCTGACCGGTCGCTATATAGGCTATCTGCCAGATCACTACGCCAATGTCTGGCTCCAGCAAGGCAGGCTGCGCACCTTGAAACCGGAATCACGGTTTTACGATCTGAGCCTGGTCTCCGTCACCCGCAAAGGCCGTCGCCCTCATTTGGTGCTGGAGAGCTTTCTGGAGAGCCTGGCTGCTACGCGATAACGCACCGAGGATGAATAAAAGGCTGAATGGGGCTGGTCCAAAAAACTGCGGAACAGCTTATCCCCTTGAAATAGATATGCATTTATCGAGAGAGCGAAAAATAATCTGAGCAAGTGGACAGGTTTTTGCAATGTGCTTGGCTAAGACGTGACCACACCTCATTCCGAGCCCTCGACATGCAGCCTGAAACCTCCGATAACAATGACCTGCTCTACGGCCTCAATGATCGCCCCAAGCCGGTAACGGCCATACTTGCGGCTCTGCAACATGTGCTCGCCAGTTTCGTCGGCATCATTACCCCGCCCCTGATTATCGGTTCGGCACTGGGCCTGGGCGCTTACATGCCGTACCTGATCAGCATGGCCCTGATGGTTTCAGGTGTCGGGACGTTCATTCAGGCCCGTCGCCCGTTCGGCATCGGCGCAGGCATGATCTGCCTGCAAGGCACCAGCTTCGCCTTCCTCGGCGCGGTGCTGTCTGCCGGGTTTATCGTCAAACAACGCGGCGGCAGCCCGGAAGACATCATGGCGATGATCTTCGGGGTCTGCTTCTTCGGGGCGCTGGTGCAGATCGTGCTCAGTCGTTTCATTGGCCAGTTGCGTCGCGTCATCACGCCGCTGGTTACCGGCATTGTCATCACCCTGATCGGCATCAGCCTGATCAAGGTCGGCGTCACGGACCTGGGAGGCGGTTTCAACGCACCGGACTTCGGAGCCCCTCTCAACCTGGCGTTGGGTGTATTCGTACTCGCGATCATCATTGCGCTCAACCGCTCCCGCACACCCTGGATTCGTTTGTCCGCGATCATCATCGGTCTGGCCGTGGGCAGTGTCGCCGCATGGATGAGCGGCAAGCTGGTCCCGCAACCCATTCATGACTTGCCCCTGATCAGCGTGCCGGTCCCGTTCAGATTCGGTTTCAGCTTCGACTGGACCGCTTTCCTGCCCGTCGCGCTGATTTATCTGATCAGCAGCATCGAAACCGTCGGCGACCTGACCGCCAATTGCATGCTGGCCCGCCAGCCCATCAGCGGCCCGAGCTATGTGTCGCGGCTAAAGGGCGGCGTACTGGGCGACGGTGTCAGTTGCATGATTGCCGCCACGTTCAGTGCCTTCCCCAACACCACCTTTGCCCAGAACAACGGCGTGATCCAGTTGACCGGTGTCGCCAGCCGCTATGTCGGCCTCTATATAGGTGTGGTGCTGTTCATGCTTGGCCTGTTCCCGACCATTGGCGCAGTGGTGCAACAGATTCCCAAGCCCGTGCTTGGCGGCGCGACGCTGGTGATGTTTGGCAGTGTCGCGGCGGCGGGTGTACGCATTCTTGCCCAGGCCCCGCTGGACCGTCGCAGCATGCTGATCATCGCCACCTCGTTCGGCGTCGGCCTGGGCATCGCAGCGCAACCTTCGCTGCTGCACCACATGCCGCAACTGGTGCAGAACCTGTTCGACTCGGCAATCACCAGCGGTGGTATCACGGCCATCGTCATGTGCCTGCTGATTCCGGAGGAAAAGGTTATCGCCACCAGGGAAAACCACGAACAGCCAGCCAGAACCCTTGAACCGCAGGAATAATTTTCCTGCATGAGCGCTTGTCGGATTCACGCGGGTGGGTTATCTGTTCACCCGTTGCACCCCATGACCCTGTCCGGACCTGCACATGACCCTTGAAGTCCCAGCCCACAGCTCTCACGGCACCAAGCCTGCAAGCCGTATTCGCCAGAAAAACGAAGAAGCCATCATCAAGGCCGCCGAAGACGAATTTGCCCGTCATGGCTTCAAGGGCACCAGCATGAACACCATCGCGCTCAAGGCCGGACTGCCGAAAGCCAACCTGCATTATTACTTCACCAACAAGCTGGGGCTGTACGCTGCGGTGCTGAGCAACATCATCGAGCAGTGGGACAGCACCTTCAACAACCTGACGGTGGAAGACGATCCGGCAGAAGCCCTGGCCCGCTACATCCGCGCCAAGATGGAGTTCTCCCGCCGCAACCCGCAGGCCTCTCGGATTTTCGCCATGGAAATCATCAGCGGCGGCGAGTGCATGAGCGAGTATTTCAACCAGGACTACCGGCTCTGGTTTCAGGGCCGCGCCGCCGTTTTCCAGGCCTGGATCGATGCCGGAAAAATGGACCCGGTGGATCCGGTCAACCTGATTTTCCTGCTCTGGGGCAGCACTCAGCATTACGCCGACTTTGCCACACAGATCTGTCGGGTAACCGGGCGTACCCGGCAAACCAGACAGGACATGGATGATGCCAGCGCCAATCTGATCCAGATCATTCTCAAAGGGTGTGGGCTTACGCCGCCGGTCTTGTAATATTCGGACCTTGTCGTTTGCTGGAAGCCTCCATGCCTTTTACCCTCACCGGCTTTTGCGAATATCGGGAAGAGATTCGCAAAAGCCGCTTCATCACCCTCGCAGCGCCCATTGCCAGCCCGGCCGAAGCACAGGCATTCATCGAGCAGAACAGCGACCTGAATGCGACGCACAATTGCTGGGCCTGGAAACTGGGCGCTCAATACCGCAGCAGCGACGACGGAGAGCCCGGTGGTACGGCTGGCAGACCGATACTGGCAGCCATCGAAGCCCAGGAGTTCGATCAGGTCGTGGTGCTGGTGATTCGCTGGTATGGCGGCATCCAGTTGGGCACCGGAGGACTGGCCCGGGCTTATGGCGGCGGCGCCAACAAATGCCTGCAACAGGCCGAGCGTCTGCCGCTGATCAATCGCGAGCACTTCAATCTGGAATGCAGCTTCAGCGAACTGGCGTTGGTCAAAGTACGCCTGGCCGAATGCAACGGCTTGGTAGAGGCAGAAAACTTCACCGCCAATGGCGTGGAAATGTCGATTGCCATCGGTCCGGAACACCTCGCCTCGCTGCAACGGCAACTGGCGGATCTGAGCCGTGGCAGAATCCTGCTGCATCCAGCGCATGATCAGTAAACCGACGTTCCCGGGCGTTAGGCAAACTTGCCCACATCTACTGTGCATCCGGCTGTGGATAAGCTGAGCACATCAGCCTGCACGCCTTGGCAGACGTACGGTGCAGACAAGTGATCATTTTTTGCACAACCGTGATCCTGCCAGATAAAAACAGTGCTAAAACAGGGTCTTGACGCTCTTTAGCACCATTGGAAACTAGCGCAGAGCCCCTTATTACCCCGGTTTCGGCTTTCACACAGTTACTGTGGAACAACCTGTGGATAACAGGTGCAAGGGTCGCGCAATCGCTTGGGGTATCGCCCTCCGGGGCTGCTGTACATTTTTTGTACAAACCCGATGATCCATAATGGCACCTCTCCTGCCGAGGAACGCCCCGAACTGGTGCCAAAGCGCTTTCGGTAGCTTCGCCAGAGGCCTGGACATACGCTGCACACGCCCGCCTGACGACATTCACCACAAACCTGACTCACTGGCCAGGATTTTGCTTTATCCCCCGGCGACCCACTCCATGATCCGAGCCTGTCATGCCAAACCACGCGCCGCCCCCGCGCCTGCAACTGCGCCATATCACCAAGCAATACCCCGGCTGTCTGGCCAACGACGCTATCGACCTGAGCATCCAGCCCGGCGAAATCCACGCCTTGCTGGGTGAGAACGGTGCCGGCAAAAGCACGCTGATGAAGATTATCTACGGCGTGACCCAACCTGATTCGGGCTCGATCGTCTGGCAAGGCGAGACGCTGAGCATGCGCAACCCGGCACAGGCCAGAGGGTTGGGGATCGGCATGGTGTTTCAGCATTTCTCCCTGTTCGAAACCCTGACCGTCGCGCAGAACATTGCCCTGGCCATGGGCCGCTCGGCGGGCACGCCCAAGCAACTCGAACCGCGCATTCGCGAAGTGTCGCAACGCTACGGCATGGCGCTTGAGCCACAACGACTTGTCCACAGCCTGTCCATTGGCGAACGCCAGAAAGTCGAAATCATCCGCTGCCTGATGCAGGACATCCGCCTGCTGATTCTGGACGAGCCCACTTCGGTGCTCACCCCTCAGGAAGCCGATGAGCTTTTTGTCACGCTGCGGCGTCTGGCCGGGGAAGGCTGCAGCATTCTGTTCATCAGCCACAAACTGGGCGAAGTTCGGGCCTTGTGCCACAGCGCGACGGTGCTGCGAGGCGGCAAGGTTTCCGGGCACTGCATTCCTGCGCAATGCACCGATCTGGAACTGGCGCGCCTGATGGTCGGCGATGCACAAGGGCTGACCGCGCACTACCAGAAGAAACATGGCGCGGCGCCTTTCCTGCGGGTCGAAAAACTTTCCTGGCACAACCCCGATCCCTTTGGCTGTTCGCTGCAGGACCTGGACCTTGAGGTGCGCAGCGGCGAAATCGTCGGGATTGCAGGCGTCGCGGGCAACGGCCAGGACGAACTGCTTGCCTTGCTCAGCGGTGAACAGACACTGACCAACGCGCAAGCCGCGACTATCCGCTTTGCCGATGACAAGGTCGGCAACCTGCGCCCGGACGCCCGTCGCAAACTCGGCCTGGCCTTTGTCCCCG
This sequence comes from Pseudomonas lijiangensis, assembly GCF_018968705.1. NCBI lineage: Bacteria > Pseudomonadati > Pseudomonadota > Gammaproteobacteria > Pseudomonadales > Pseudomonadaceae > Pseudomonas > Pseudomonas lijiangensis. The sequence goes on along the minus strand of NZ_CP076668.1, from coordinate 740,938 downwards.
CCGAGCGCCTGGGCCATGGCGCGGTGCCGGAACTGAGCCTGACCGACAACGCCTTGCTGACGGCGTTTCAACAAGGCTTGGTCAGTAACGGGCTGATCCAGCGCAGCAAGGTACGGGCACTGGCCGACGAAATCATTCGCCGCTTTGCAGTCAAGACACCCGATGCCCAGACCGCGGCACGCAGCCTGTCGGGCGGCAATCTGCAGAAATTCATTCTGGGCCGCGAAATTTTGCAAAACCCGAAACTGCTGGTGGCCGCTCACCCGACATGGGGCGTTGATGTCGGCGCAGCGGCGGCGATCCATCGGGCACTGATTGCCTTGCGCGATGCCGGAGCGGCGATTCTGGTGATTTCGGAAGATCTGGACGAACTGTTCCAGATCAGCGACCGCCTTGCAGCCCTGAGCAGCGGCAAGCTTTCGGAACTGGTCCCCACCGAACAGACCAACGCTGTGCAGATCGGCGGCTGGATGGCTGGACAGTTCGATCATTCTCACCCCCAAGCCGTCGCGCTGGGTTAACGGAGCCAAACATGCTGCTTTCCCTGGAACCGCGCGGCCAGCAATCGCGCGCCATGTTGTGGTGTTCGCCCTTGCTGGCTGCCGCTCTGACGCTTGTCTGCGGCTCGCTGCTGTTCATCGGCCTGAAGCTCGATCCGTGGGTGACGCTGCATACCCTGCTGATCGCGCCGGTCAGTGACTGGTATGGCGTGTCGGAACTGATGGTCAAGACCTTGCCGATCCTGCTCTGCGCCCTCGGGCTGGCGGTCGCCTATCAGGCCCGCATCTGGAATATCGGCGCAGAAGGCCAGTTGCTGCTGGGCGCATTGGCCGGCAGTGCCGTGGCGGTCAACGTGATCGATGTACAGAGCCGCTGGGCGCTGGTGATGATTCTGGTCGCTGGCACTTTGGCCGGTGCTGCATGGGCTGGCGTGACGGCCTGGCTGCGCACCCGCTTCAATGCCAATGAAATCCTCACCAGCATCATGCTCAACTACATCGCCCTGAACCTGCTGCTGTTCTTCGTCCACGGGCCACTCAAGGACCCGGCAGGCATGAACTTCCCGGAGTCCGCCACCTTCGGCGATACCAGCCGCTTGCCGCTGCTGACGGAAGATGGCCGCGCCCACATCGGTGTGTATTTTGCCCTGCTGGCGCTGGTGGCGGTCTGGGTCCTGCTGCAACGCAGCTTTGTCGGCTTCCAGATAAAAGTCCTCGGGCTGGACAAGCGGGCAGCGGGATTCGTGGGCTTTCGCGAAAAACATCTGGTCTGGCTGGCCCTGTTGATCAGTGGCGCACTGGCTGGCCTGGCGGGCGTCAGTGAAGTGACCGGTCCCATCGGCCAACTGGTTCCGCAGGTGTCGCCCGGTTATGGCTATGCCGCAATCACCGTGGCTTTTCTCGGACGCCTGAACCCGATCGGCATTCTGTTTTCCAGCCTGCTGATTGCCCTGCTGTACCTGGGCGGCGAACAAGCTCAGATGACCCTCAACCTGCCACTGGCCATTACTCAACTGTTCCAGGGGATGATGCTGTTCTTCCTGCTGGCCTGTGATGTGCTGATCCTCTATCGCCCGCGCCTGAAACTGCGCTGGGCCAAACGCCAGATGGCGCCTGTCGCGGGAGCCGCATGATGGATATCGACCTGCTGAGCAATATTTTCTACGCCATGATCCGCTGCGGCACGCCGCTGTTGCTGGTGGCCCTGGGCGAATTGATCTGCGAAAAAAGCGGCGTCATCAACCTGGGGCAGGAAGGCATGATGCTGTTCGGCGCGGTGATCGGTTTCATCATCGCCCTGAGCACCGGCAACCTGTGGCTCGGCGTGTTGCTGGCCATGCTGGCTGGCATGCTGCTGTCGGCGTTGTTTGCCGTTGTTGCGCTGGTATTCAATGCCAATCAGGTGGCAACCGGACTGGCGCTGACCATTTTTGGCGTAGGTCTTTCGAGCTTCGTGGGCGCAGCCTGGGTGGGCAAACCCCTGCAGGGTTTCGAGCCGATGGCCATTCCCTTTCTGAGCGATATCCCGCTGATCGGTCGCATGCTGTTTGCCCAGGATCTGCTGGTGTATCTGTCCTTCGCGCTGTTTGCCCTGGTGGCCTGGGCACTGCTCAAAAGCCGCATCGGCCTGATCATCCAGGCCGTCGGCGAAAACCCCGATGCCGCCAGCGCCATGGGCCTGCCGGTCTTGCGGGTGCGAACCCTGGCCGTGCTGTTCGGCGGGGCAATGGCCGGGCTGGCCGGCGCTTATCTGTCGCTGGCCTACACGCCGATGTGGGCTGAAAACATGAGCGCCGGCCGCGGCTGGATCGCCCTGGCACTGGTGGTGTTCGCCAGCTGGCGAGTCTGGCGCCTGCTGCTGGGCGCCTACCTCTTCGGCCTCGCCAGCATCCTGCACCTTGTCGCACAAGGCATCGGCCTGGCAATCCCCTCAAACCTGCTGGCAATGCTGCCCTATGTCGCGACCATCATCGTCCTGGTCCTGCTGTCGCGGGATGCCCTGAGAACCAAACTGTATGCACCGGTTTCATTGGGGCAGCCCTGGCAGGCGGGGCATTGAGGCAGCCCCATTTCGCGACTGAAGTCGCTCCTACGCCGAACCGGTAGGAGTGACTTCAGTCGCGAAGGATATCAACAGGCTAAAGGGTGGAGTACGCTCCAGGGTCAAGCTCTCAAGGATGGAATTGCATGCGCATTGGTGAACTGGCTCACGCCACCGCCGTCAGTCGCGACACGCTGCGCTTTTACGAGCAGCGCGGCCTGATTTCCGCACAGCGCACCGGCAACAGCTATCGTCATTACCCTGTGGAGACGGTGCAACGGGCGCGCTTCATCAAGGTTGCGTAGCGCCTGCGCCAGAGTTGCCCTCTGAGCCCCTGAGATTTTCTTTTTAACTGCCAAGGAGTTTTTTCATGACCGCTACCAAAACCGCTCTGATCATCGGTGCATCCCGTGGCCTGGGACTCGGGCTGGTCCAGCGTCTGAGCGAACAAGGCTGGAATGTGATCGCCACCGTTCGTGATCCGCAGAAGGTCGATAGCCTCAAGGACATTCCCGGGGTTCGCATCGAGACGCTGGATATCGATGAAGTCGCGTCACTGGAAGTGCTGGTCCAGAAGCTCAAGGGCGAGGTGTTCGATGTGCTGTTCGTCAACGCCGGCGTCATGGGCCCCAGACATCAGAGCGCAGCGCAGTCCACCGCCGCCGAACTGGGCCAGTTGTTCCTGACCAACGCGGTCGCGCCCATTCGTCTGGCCGAGCGTCTGGTCGGGCAGACTCGTCCCGGAACCGGCGTACTGGCGTTCATGAGTTCGTGGCTGGGCAGTGTCGCCTGCCCGGACGGAGCGGAAATAGGGCTCTACAAGGCCAGCAAGGCTGCGCTCAACTCCATGACCAACACCTTCGTCAGCAAACTGGGCGAAAACCGCCCCACCGTTCTTTCCCTGCATCCGGGCTGGGTGAAAACCGAAATGGGCGGCGAAAACGCCGAGATCGATGTTCTGACCAGCACCACCGGCCTGGTCAAACAACTCAACGACTACGCCGGCAAGGGCGGGCATTACTTCATCAACTACAAGGGCGAGACGATTGCCTGGTGAAGCAACACGCTGACAGGTGAGCGAGTTCTGCTTTGGCTTCCAGAGCAGGACTGTTCATGAATGGCGATGACTCACAATCCTCTCAGCTTTTTCCTGCACACAACAGAAACAGTGCTGCTAGAATCCAGTTATCGGTTTCGATAACAATCGCTTCCTTTCCAAATTGGCAGCGAAGCATGAAACCACTCAAATTTCTTGGTGACTCTCTCGACCAATTACGTGGGTTCCCGCTGGCAGCACAATCGATTGCAGGCTTCCAACTCGATTGCATACAGCGTGGTATTGAACCCGATGACTGGAAACCAATGAAAATCATTGGTCCGGGTGTTAGAGAGATTCGTGTGCGTGAAGCGTCAGGTGCCTTTCGGGTCATTTATCTGGCGACCTTGCCAAATGCTGTGTATGTCCTGCATGCATTTCGCAAGAAGACGCAAAAGACCGAGAAGCAGGATATTGATCTGGCAGCCGCAAGACTGCGTGACTTGATGAGAGGTTAAACATGACCGAAGAGCAAACATTTTCCAGTGTCTGGGATGCCCTGGCAGATACCGCTCAGGAAGCAGCCCACCTGAAGGTACGTTCAGTACTCATGATCGAGCTGAATGAATCCATCAAGAAATGGCCGGGCACCGATACCGAAAAAGCTGCCCGCCTCGGTATTACCAAGCCCCGCTTTTCCAATCTGAAGTCAGGGCGAGTGGATCTGTTCAGCCTTGATGCTCTGGTCGATCTGGCGGCATCCGCTGGGCTTGTTGTCTCCATGCATCTGGACGCTGCATGAAGCTCGGGTTTGATGTTTGATTGTGAGGTGATCGAGTAATAAACTCCTTCGCCTTGCCCGTGTATCGTTCACAAGCACCGGCAACCCTGGATCAGCAGACAGGGCAACACTGAGCTGGCTAACCTGAACCCACTTTCAGAGGAGCCGGCCCATGCCCGCGATCCGTATCTGGTTGAAAAATCCCCTTGCCGTTTTCACTGCCAATGACCTGGACGCCCGTGGCGGGCTCGTGGTCGAGGATGGCGTGATCGTTGAGCTGCTGGCTGCCGGTCAGCAACCTTCCCTCCCCTGCGATCAAGTGTTCGATGCCCGGGAGCATGTGCTGCTGCCGGGGCTGATCAACACGCACCATCACTTCTATCAGACCCTGACCCGTGCCTGGGCGCCGGTGGTGAATCAGCCTCTGTTTCCGTGGCTCAAGACGCTGTACCCGGTGTGGGCGCGCCTGACACCGGAAAAACTTGCTCTGGCCAGTAAGGTTGCGCTGGTGGAGTTGCTGCTGTCGGGCTGTACCACTGCGGCCGATCATCACTATCTGTTTCCCGATGGGCTGGAGCAGGCCATCGATATTCAGGTGCAGAGTGTCCGGGAACTGGGCATGCGCGCCATGCTGACCCGGGGCTCCATGAGCCTGGGCGAAGCCGATGGCGGGTTGCCGCCGCAACAGACGGTGCAACAGGGCGAAGTGATCCTGGCCGACAGTCAGCGCCTGATCGAGACGTACCATGAGCGCGGCGACGGCGCGCAGATCCAGATTGCCCTGGCACCCTGCTCGCCGTTTTCGGTGACGCCGCAGATCATGTCAGAGAGCGCTACCCTGGCGCAGAAACTCGATGTGCGCCTGCATACCCATCTGGCCGAAACCCTGGATGAAGAGGACTTCTGCCTGCAACGCTTCGGGCTGCGCACGGTGGATTATCTGGACAGCGTCGGCTGGCTCGGACCTCGCACCTGGCTGGCACACGGTATTCATTTCAACCCTGATGAAATCGCGCGCCTTGGTGCAGCAGGCACCGGGATCTGTCATTGCCCCAGCTCGAACATGCGTCTGGCTTCGGGCATCTGTCCGACGCTGGACCTCACCGCCGCCGGCGCGCCATTGGGTCTTGGTGTCGACGGCTCGGCCTCCAACGATGCTTCAAACATGATTCTCGAAGCGCGGCAGGCGCTCTATCTGCAGCGGCTACGCTACGGCGCGCAGGACATTACTCCAGAGCGTGTGCTGGGCTGGGCAACCAAGGGGTCGGCGCAGTTGTTGGGGCGTACCGATATTGGCGAACTGGCCGTGGGCAAGCAGGCAGATCTGGCCTTGTTCAAGCTCGATGAACTGCGCTTCTCCGGCAGCCATGACCCGCTGTCGGCGCTGTTGCTGTGCGGCGCTGACCGGGCCGATCGGGTGATGATCGCGGGCCGTTGGCGAGTGGTGGATGGGCAGGTCGAAGGCCTGGATCTGAAGCAACTGATCGCCGATCACCGCCAGGCCGCACACCAACTGTTGAACGCGATGTAGGACCGGATTCATCCGGGAAAGGGCCTGTACATTCACAACATCTCTATCGCCTGGAATATCCTCTTCCCGGATAAATCCGGTCCCACAGACTGATGCCTTAACTGATCGGGAAAAGGCCTGTGCATTCACAGCCTCTCTATCGCCTGGAATGTCCTCTTCCCGGATAAATCCGGTCCTACAAGCCGAGGCACGAGAGCATGATGAAGGTCGCGAACAACACGAAATGCGTCATGCCCTCGATGGCGTTGGTTTCTCCGTCATTGAGGTTGATGGCGCAGACCAGAAGCGTGATGAAGACCATCACGGTTTGCACAGGAGTCATGGCCATCTGGAACGGTTGTCCGCTGTAGAGCGCCATCGCTTCCATCGCCGGAACCGTCAGGATCACGGTGGACAGCGAGGCACCCAAGGCAATGTTGACCACCGACTGCATGCGGTTGGCCAAAGCGGCACGCAAGGCGGTCAGGATCTCCGGGGCAGCAGAAATCGCCGCCACCAGAATCGCCGTGAGCACGGGCGGTGCTCCCGAGCCTTCCAGCCCAAGGTCGATGGTCTTGGACATCACTTCCGCCAGGGCCCCGATCACCACCACGCCCAACACCAGCGTCACGATGGAGCGTGTCAGGCTGATCGATTCGCTCTGCTCTTCAGGCTGATCCTTGCGTCTGTTTTTCTCGGGATAGCTGTAGCTGAAAAAATAACTGTGCGGCCCGACCTGCATGCGCAGAAACAAGGTGTACAGCACAATCATCGCGCCGATGGTGAATGCCGAATACAGTTTCCAGTCACCCTTGGGAATGAACTCGGGCACCACCATCGACACGCCCATGGCGGTCAGGATCATCACGCTGTAGGTGCGCGCCGAATTATCGTTGTAGGCCTGCTCGCCATGCTTGAGGCCGCCCATCAGGGCCGCCAGCCCGAGGATGCCGTTGATATCCAGCATCACGGCGGCGTAGATCGTGTCACGCACCAGGGTCGGTGACGGCTCGTTGCTCATCATGATCGCCAGGATCACCACTTCGACCAGCACCGCCGAAAGGGTCAGGATCATGGTGCCGTAAGGGTCACCGACTTTCTCCGCCAGTTGCTCGGCATGATGCGCCACCCGCAACGAGGCGCAGACGATGAAGCCCACCAGCGCCAGCCCGGCAATCAGCGCCACCGTCTGGCCATTGCCCAGCAGCACATGCTCCAGGGGATAGGCGACAAACGTGGCGATGATCGCCAGCAACAGAAACTTTTCTTGCCTGAGTAATGAGCCCATTAGAGTCCATGCCCTTGCGACAGATTGTCGCGTGACATCCTTGAAGGTCAGTAGTGATGAAGTGGTTGAGAGTGGGGTTTGTGACAAAAGGTTTCATAAAGCAGGACAGACGAGAACCAACCTCATGGGCAAATGACTTTTGATCATGCCGCCTCGATATGAAATAGTGCCCGCCGTTTTCTTCGTGCCCTCTGGCACGACTGTTTCCGCTACAAAGGTATTGCCCATGCGTACTTCCCGCCTTTCCCGTCTGCTGGCTTGCGGTCTGCTGGCTCTCTCGGCCAGCGTCGCTCAGGCAGCGCCCATCGATATCGATGACGGCCAACACAAGGTCCATCTGCCGGACGCGCCCAAGCGCGTGGTGGTGCTGGAGTTTTCCTTTCTCGACGGGCTGGCCTCGGTTGGCGTGACACCGGTCGGTGCTGCCGATGACGGCGATGCCAACCGCGTGCTGCCCAAGGTGCGCAAGGCCGTGGGTGAATGGCAGTCGGTGGGCCTGCGCTCGCAGCCCAATATCGAAGTGATTGCCCGCCTCAAGCCAGACCTGATCATTGCCGACCTCGGTCGCCATCAGGCGCTGTACAACGACCTGGCCAGCCTCGCGCCAACGCTGATGTTGCCGTCGCGTGGCGAAGACTATGAAGGCAGCCTGAAATCCGCCGAACTGATTGGCGTCGCCTTGGGCAAAGGCCCGCAGATGCAGGCGCGGATTGCCGAAAACCGCAAACACCTCAAAGACATCGCAGCGCAGATCCCGGCCAACACCAAGGCGCTGTTCGGGGTTGCCCGTGAAGACAGCTTCTCGGTCCATGGCCCGCACTCCTACGCGGGCAGCGTGTTGCAGGCCATCGGTCTGCAAGTCCCTGAAGTACGCAAGAACGCGGCACCGACCGAGTTCGTCAGCCTTGAGCAGTTGCTGGCTCTGGATCCGGGCTGGCTGCTGGTCGGCCACTATCGTCGTCCCAGCCTTGTGGACACCTGGAGCAAGCAACCGCTCTGGCAGGTGCTGGGTGCAGTGCGCAACAAGCAGGTCGCTGAAGTCGATGGCGATAGCTGGGCGCGCAATCGCGGCATCATGGCTTCCGAGCAGATCGCCGATGACACCCTGGCCATTCTCAAGGGCGGCAAGGCCGTACTGAATCCATAAATGCGCCGCTGGCTGATGGCGGCAGTGATTGCCGTGACGTGCCTGGGCCTGTTCTGGGCGTCGCTGTTCGCGCTGTCGCCGTTCAGCATCCGGCAGATCGATGCGTGGAACGGCCTGTTCACCCTCGGGCGCGAAGGCGGCAACATCGCTTACATCGTGGCGCAACTGCGGGTGCCCCGAGCGGTGTGTGCTGCGCTGGTCGGTGCGTGCCTTGGTGTCGCCGGTGCCTTGATGCAGGGCATCACCCGTAACCGACTGGCTTCGCCGTCGCTGTTTGGTGTGACGGCGGGCGCGGCTCTGGGGCTCGCGCTGTTTTCCACAGGTCTTGTCACTCCGCCCTTCCCTGGCGGCGCCTTGCTGATGACAGCCATTGGCGGCGCGCTGGCGTGGATCACGGTGTTCAGCCTCGGCGGTGCATGGTCGCCTGCCACCGCTCAGGGCAGACTGGTACTGGCCGGTGTGGCAGTGGCTGCACTGTGTGCGGCGCTGACCCGGCTGACCGTGATTCTGGTGGAAGCCCAGGCGCAAAGTGTCCTCAACTGGCTGGCCGGCTCGCTGGCCAATGTGGGCGCAGAACAATTGCAGTTGCTCTGGCCTTGCACCCTGATCGGCCTGGTCCTGGCAGTTGCCTGTGCGCCACGCCTGAACCTCATCAACCTGGGCGAAGATGCCGCACGCTCCCTGGGCGTGCGGATCGGCGCGCTGCGTTTTCTGGTGTTCGTTGTCAGCCTGTTGCTGGTGGGTGCCAGTGTCTGTGCCGTGGGGCCGATTGCCTTTGTCGGCCTGATTGCGCCCAACATCGCCCGCCAATGGCTGGGTAACGACTACCGCTGGCTGATCCCCATCAGCGCCGGGCTGGGTGCAGGGATTGTGCTGGCCTCGGACCTGATCAGCCGGGCCGTGGCCTTTCCTGTAGAAACGCCGGCCGGTGTGGTCACGGCGCTGATCGGCGCGCCGTTCTTTCTGTTTCTGGCAAGGCGCACGCTATGAATCAGCCACGTTCGAGATTGCTGATTCTGCTCGCGCTGTTACTGCTTGCGCTGCTGCTCAGCCTGAGCGCGGGCACGGTCTGGCTGACACCCGGCGCGGTGTTCGATCACTTGATCGCCCACGACAGCAAGGACTTCGAGGTCTGGAACCATCGGCTGCCACGCGGGCTGATCGCCATTCTGACCGGCAGCGCCTTCGGGCTGGCCGGTGCCATCGTCCAAGGCGTGATCCGCAACCCGCTGGCCTCGCCGGAAATCCTCGGTGTCACTCAGGGTGCCGGTCTGGCGCTGACCATCGCAATCATAGGTTTTCCACAGATGCCGGTGGCCTGGTTGCCGCTGGTGGCGTGCCTGGGTGGCGCGGCCGGTGCCTTGCTGCTGGCGCTGTACAACACCGGCGTACAGTTTTCCGGCGTACGGTTCGCGCTGTCCGGGGTGGCGATTGCAGTGACATTGTCGAGCATCACCGAGTTTCTGATCCTGTCCAACCCGCTGGACATCAACACTGCCCTGCTGGCCCTGACCGGCAGTCTGTGGAGTCGCAACTGGCACCACGTCTGGCTGGCCTTGCCGTTTCTGCTGCTGATACCCGCCTGCCTGCTGCTGGCCAAGCCCCTGAACCTGATCGGCCTGGGTGACGAAGCCGCCCAGAGCCTTGGTACCGGTTTGAAGCGTATCCGCTGGCTGACCATGGGCGGTGCTGTACTGCTGACCAGTGCAGGCGTCGGCATCATCGGCCCGGTGGGCTTCGTGGGGCTGGTCGCCCCGCACATGGCCCGGCGTCTGGTGGGCGGTCATCATCAATATCTGTTACCGGCCTCGATGCTGCTGGGCTCGCTGTTGCTGGTACTGGCCGACACCCTTGGGCGCACGCTGATCGCGCCCAGCGAGATTCCTGCCGGCATCCTCACGGCGGTGATCGGTGCCCCGTATTTCCTCTGGCTGCTGGCACGATTCAAAGGTTGATTCCATGAGCATTCTCCAGGCACAGCAACTCGACATCGGCTACGGCGATACCCGTATCGTCCAGGCGCTGTCGTTCAGCCCGCCGCCCGGCAAGGTCACGGCATTGATCGGCCCCAACGGCTGCGGCAAGTCCACCCTGCTCAAGGCCTTTGCGCGGATTCTCATCCCGCAGGCGGGCAAGCTGAGCCTGGACGGCCAGGCCTATGCGCAGCTTTCGCCACGGGAACTGGCGCGCAAGATTGCCTTTCTGCCGCAGGTGCTGCCAATTCCCGAAGGCGTCAGCGTGCGGCAACTCGTGGCTTACGGGCGCAGCCCCCATAACAGCCTGTGGGGACGTTTGAGCGGTGCCGACCGCAGCAGTGTCGATCAGGCCCTGCAGCGCATGGAGCTGGAAACCCTGGCCGAGCGCCCTCTTTCCGATCTGTCCGGCGGGCAGCGTCAACGGGCCTGGCTGGCGATGGTGCTGGCGCAGGATGCCGCCATCGTTCTGCTGGATGAGCCCACCACTTACCTGGACATCAGCCATCAGGTGGAACTGCTGGACCTGATGCGTCAGCTCAGCGCCGAGGGCAAGACGGTCATTACCGTGCTTCACGACATCAACCAGGCCTGCCGTTATGCCGACCATATGGCGGTGATGCAGGCGGGACGTCTGGTGGCCAGCGGAACGCCCGACGAAGTGCTGGATGCCGAGCTGGTGAGCCGGGTTTTCGATGTGCAGGTGCAGATCATGCGTGAGCCGGTGGCAGGCACGCCGATGTGCATTGTCGAGCGCAGCACCCGCTGCACCAGTTAGAAGCGCGGCAAGCGCTTCTGCACCTTCGGGCTGCATGCCGCGACGGGCCTTGAAGCCGGGAAACGGCAGTCCGTCACAAGTTGTCTTTGTGGTCAGTTATTTGCATTGGCTGGAGGCATACCCCGCTTAGTCGGTCATGCCAACAAGATTGCAAGGAGCTAGACCCGATGCACCTGACCAACCCACGTCGTCCTCTGAAAAAACTGCTGTGTGCCATGGCTGCCGTTGTCGGCCTGGGTTCCAGTCTGCTCGCTTCGGCTGCCGATCCTCTGAAAGTCGGCTTCGTCTACATCGGCCCTATCGGCGACCACGGCTGGACCTATCAACACGAGCAGGGCCGCAAGGCGATGGTCGCGGCGCTGGGCGACAAGGTCAGCAGCAGTTACGTCGAGAACGTGCCGGAAGGTGCGGACGCCGAGCGCGTGATTCGCAATATGGCCAAGGGCGGCTTCGACCTGATTTTCAGTACCTCATTCGGCTACATGAACCCGACGCTGAAAGTCGCCAAGCAGTTCCCGAAGGTGAAGTTCGAGCACGCCACCGGCTACAAGCAGGACAAGAACATGGGCACTTACCTGGCCCGTACCTATGAAGGTCGCTATGTAGGCGGCTTCCTGGCGGCGAAGATGACCAAGACCAAGAAGATCGGTTATGTCGCCTCGTTCCCGATCCCGGAAGTCCTGCGCGATATCGACGCCATCCAGCTGGCCCTGAACAAGTACAACCCAGGTACTGAGATCAAGGTGGTGTGGGTCAACTCCTGGTTCGATCCGGGCAAGGAAGCCGATGCCGCCAACGCCCTGATCGATCAGGGCGTGGACGTGGTGTTCCAGCACACCGACAGCCCGGCCCCGATCCAGACCGCCGAGCGCCGTGGCGTCTACGCAGTCGGCTACGCTTCGGACATGGCGCACTTCGGACCCAAGGCAGTCCTGACGTCCATCGTCAACAACTGGGGCCCGCATTACATCCAGGCCACCGAAGGGGTGATTGCCGGAACCTGGAAACCTCAGGACTACTGGGGCGGCCTGAAGGAAGGCACGGTTGAGCTGCCGATCAGCGATATCGTCCCGGCTGACGTGAAAGCCGAAGCCCAGAAGATCATCGCCAGCATCGAGAGCGGTGAATTCCATCCCTTCACCGGCCCGATCAAGGACCAGACAGGCGCCGTGAAGATCCCCGAAGGCAAGGTCGCCACCAATGCCGAGCTGGCCTCGATGAACTACTACGTTGAAGGGATCAAGGCAGAGCTGCCGAAGTAAGCGCTCGTTCGCGAGCAGGACGGTATTCGCCCGCCTGCTCGCCCCATTCAGGCAACACAACGAACACTCAGGAATGGTTCATGAACCAGCTTCCCATCATCGACATCGCCCCGCTCTACACACCTGACGAACACGCCTGGCAAGCCGTTGCCAGCCAGATCGATCAGGCCTGCCGCGAGTGGGGATTTTTCTACATCAAGGGCCACCCGATCACGGCCCAGCGTATCGAACAGGTACTGAGCACCGGCAAGCAGCTCTTTGCTCAGCCCCTGGCTGAGAAACTCAAGATCGATATCACCCAAAGCTCGCATCACCGCGGCTATGGCGCCATTGCCACCGAGCAACTGGACCCGAACCTGCCAAGCGACCTCAAGGAAACCTTCGACATGGGCCTGCACATGGATGCAGCCCATCCCGATGTGCTGGCCGGCAAACCCTTGCGCGGACCGAATCGCCACCCGGACATAGCGGGCTGGGAAAGCCTGATGGAGCAGCATTACCTGGATATGCAGGCCCTGGCCCAGACACTGCTGCGGGCCATGACCCTGGCACTGGGTATCGAGTCCGACTTTTTCGATCAGCGCTTCAAGGACCCGGTCAGTGTCTTTCGCATGATCCATTACCCGCCGCGCCATACCGCGACCTCCACCGAACAGCAGGGTGCCGGAGCCCATACCGATTACGGCTGCATCACGCTGCTGTATCAGGATGCCGCCGGTGGGCTGCAGGTCCGTGACGTGCGTGGCCAGTGGATCGACGCGCCGCCCCTTGAAGGGACCTTTGTAGTCAACATCGGCGATATGATGGCGCGCTGGAGCAACGACCGTTATGTGTCCACGCCGCACCGGGTCATCAGCCCGCTGGGTGTCGACCGCTACTCCATGCCCTTCTTCGCGGAACCGCATCCGGACACCCGTATCGAATGCCTGCCAGGCTGCCAGAGCGAAGCCAGCCCGGCACGCTACCCTGTAACCACTTGCGCGGAGTTTCTGCTGTCACGCTTTGCCGACACCTATGCGTATCGGCGCGAGCAGGAGGCAATTACCTGAACTGACGGTCAGGTTTTAACCCTGCCGGTGCGCTGCATCTGTAGAATGCCGCCATCTGCACCTGATGAGAAAAGAACATGTACGACTGGTTGAACGCCCTGCCCAAGGCAGAATTGCACCTGCACCTGGAAGGCTCCCTGGAGCCTGAGTTGCTGTTCGCTCTGGCCGAGCGCAACAAAATCGCACTGCCCTGGAACGACGTCGAGGCCTTGCGCGGGGCTTATGCCTTCAACAATCTGCAAGAGTTTCTGGACCTCTACTATCAGGGCGCGGACGTGCTGCGCACCGAGCAGGATTTCTACGACCTGACCTGGGCTTACCTGCAACGCTGCAAGGCGCAGAACGTCATCCATACCGAACCCTTCTTCGATCCGCAGACCCACACCGACCGGGGCATCCCGCTTGAAGTGGTGCTGGCAGGCATCACCGGAGCCCTCAAGGATGGCCAGTCGCAACTGGGCGTCAGCAGCGGCCTTATCCTGAGCTTCCTGCGCCACCTGAGCGAAGAAGAAGCCGAGAAAACCCTGGATCAGGCACTGCCGTTCCGTGATGCATTCGTGGCCGTGGGCCTGGACAGCTCGGAAATGGGCCACCCGCCCAGCAAATTCAAGCGTGTTTTCGACCGCGCCCGCAACGAAGGCTTCCTGACCGTGGCCCATGCCGGTGAAGAAGGTCCGCCCGAGTACATCTGGGAAGCACTGGATCTGCTGAAGATCCAGCGAATCGATCATGGTGTACGCGCCATCGAAGACGAGCGCCTGATGCAGCGGATCATCGACGAACAGATTCCGCTGACCGTCTGCCCGCTGTCCAACACCAAGCTGTGCGTGTTCGACCACATGTCCCAACACAACATTCTCGACATGCTGGAGCGTGGCGTGAAAGTCACCGTGAACTCCGATGACCCGGCCTACTTCGGAGGTTATGTCACCGAGAACTTCCACGCTCTGCACACCCATCTGGGCATGACTCAGGATCAGGCAAAGCGCCTGGCGCAAAACAGTCTGGATGCGCGTCTGGTCAAGCCGTAATCAACGGCATCGCGGGCAGGCGCACAAGGCGCTGCCCGCCATTGCGCTGCATCAGGCCGCTGATGCGATCTTGCCGATTTCACGCTGCCCGTTGGAAGAAACCTGCAATGTGCTGGACTCCTCGGTGGGGCGCAGCCATCCCATCTGAATGAACAACTGCAAAAGCCCTGCACCCAGCGCGCCGCCAAGATGCGGGCTGCGCTCGCTCCAATCCGGGCAGACACAGACCGTCTCCCGTTGCCGTTGCGCCAGCGCCGGAACATAGATGCCTCGCTCGGCGAACTTGGCCATTCCCTTGCTGGTCACCTCGACCCGATGCTCCATCTGCTCGATCCAGCCGGCACCCAGCAAACGCTGGTAAAGCTCGGCGGCCATTTCCCCTCCCAGGTGATCGGAACAGATACGTGCGCGACGTATGGGCAACGGCGGCATGGGTTGCGCCACATTGCGGCTGATCTGGTCGGCACTCACCATCGAGGCATTGGCCAGCGCCTCCACGGCGGCCCCGATTTCAGGCGCTGCCAACCGGAAGAAACGTGTGCGCCCACGTGCCTCCTGTTTCAACAGTCCGCCACTGGCCAGTCGCGCCAGATGCGCACCTGCCGAAGACGTCGAGAGCCCCGCCATTAATGCCAGCTCGTTGGCAGGACGAGCGGTACCATCCATCAATGCCCAAATCATTGCGCTACGCTTGGGGTCGGCCAGCAGTGTCGCAATCTGACTGATGCAAGGTGCATATTCCATGTATTCACTCCCTGTTGAAACATTCGTCTATAGCGATGGCATATTGATAACAATCCCGCTCCCGTAAAGTTGAAACGTGGATCCAACCTTAAATGACAAGTATAAACTCTATGATCTGCCACCCGATCAGGTAAAAGTTACATTAACCCGATCAATACCAGACATATTTGTAACGCCATGCCCGAAGTCTGCAGGACCTTCCTGAAGATGAAAACCCTCATGTTTCCGTGCCGACATCGCCACTCAAAGCTTTCCGCTCTCAGGCCTCCAGAGCAACCGCAAACCCTTGTGGCCAAGGCACCGAAAACGCTTGATCGCAGTCGTTTGCAACGCCTGTCCTTATGTTGGCACTTTGAAATTGAAAACTGTATTTGCCTCTTATATTTTCCGAAGTATCCGTCAGTCTTTTCCTAAAATTCTTTATTCATCCAAACAACTAACGACTTGCGAGCACAGAGTGTCGCGCACATCGAGCACGAAGCATTTCGAGCAACAGATTTACAGGCTTGTTCAGTTGCACTCGATGAGCACATAACAGATTCAGCGGCACGGCTTCACCGCGCAAATGCGGCATCAATACTTTAAGGCGTCCGGCATGGACATCAGCGGCGATATCCAGCCATGAGCGGTAAGCCACGCCCGCCCCCGCCAAGACCCAGCGACGCACAACGTCACCATCGGGGCTGAAGCGGTTGCCGCCCACGGTCAGGCTCACTTCCCGCTTGCCATCGTGAAAGGTCCAGTGATCGTGAATCCGGTCCCCGAGCATGAGCAACAGGCAATTATGCTGCGCCAGCTCGCCCACCTGCTGCGGTTCGCCATGGCGAGCCAGATAATCGGGAGAGGCGCACAGCACTCGCCGGTTGTCAGGCGCCACAGGCCGTGCCACCAGACTCGAATCGCCAGGTTCGCCATAACGCAAGGCCACATCCACAGGCTGACGAAACAGATCGTCAACGCGATCCCCCACCAGCAGGCGTACGGACAACTGCGGGTGTTGCTGCTGAAACTCGTCGAGCCAGGGCAACAGCACATTGCGACCGAAATCCGAAGGTGCCGAGAGCTGCAGGACGCCATTGCAGCTTTCCTGATTGCTGGCCAGCAGACGTCGACCGTCTTCCAGACTGCCAAGGGCTGCACGGGCATATTCCAGAAAGCCTTCACCGTCGGCGGTCAGGCGCAAACTGCGCGTGGAACGTGCCAGCAGGCGTACACCAAGCTGCTGCTCGATGCGCTTGAGGGCCGCACTGGCCACTGCCGCCGACATGTCCATGCCCCGTGCCGCCGCAGAAAGACTGCCCAGATCAGCCGCCCGCACAAACAACTGCAAATCATCGAAACGCAGCATTCCAGCCCCGGATTATCAAAATAATATTGAAAGAGAGTACCGTTTTAGCGGGTTTTATCTTTAATGGAAATGGCGAATCATCTGCTCATCAACTTCCCTGCTCAAGGAGCCTTGCATGAAAGCCATCGCCTATTACCAGTCACTGCCCATCAGCGACCTCAATGCGCTACAGGATATCGAGCTGCCAGAGCCGGTCGCGGGTGCTCGCGATGTATTGGTGGAGGTCAAAGCAATTTCCGTGAACCCCGTGGATACCAAGGTTCGTCAGAACGTCCAGCCCGAAGCCGGCGCTGCCAAGGTTCTGGGTTGGGATGTGGCGGGCGTAGTGAAAGCGGTCGGCAGCGAAGTGACGCTTTTCCAGCCGGGCGACAAGGTGTTCTACGCAGGCTCGCTGACACGGCCGGGTGCCAACAGCGAATTGCATGTGGTGGATGAGCGGATCGTCGGGCACATGCCCAAGTCCCTGAGCTTCGCCCACGCGGCGGCTCTGCCCCTGACGGCGATTACTGCCTGGGAATTGCTGTTCGAGCGTTTGCAGATCGCAGAGGGCCAGGCTGATAAAGAGCAAAGCCTGTTGATCGTCGGTGCAGCGGGCGGTGTCGGCTCGATCCTGACGCAACTGGCTCGCCAGCTGACTTCGCTGAAAGTCATCGGCACGGCATCCCGCCCGGAAACCACAAGCTGGGTGCGCGACCTGGGCGCTCATGACGTCATCGATCACAGCAAGCCGCTGAGCGAAGAGCTCAAGCGCATCGGCCAGAATCAGGTGACTCACGTTGCCAGCCTGACCCAGACCGATCTGCATCTGGATCAGTTGGTGGAGTCGCTCCAGCCGCAAGGCAAACTGGGCTTGATCGATGATCCAAAGGCGCTGGATGTGTCCAAGCTCAAGCGCAAGAGTCTGTCGCTGCACTGGGAGTTCATGTACACCCGCTCGATGTTCGAGACGCCCGACATGATCGAACAGCACAACCTGCTCAACCGGGTCGCCGAACTGATTGACGCCGGAACCCTGAAAACCACCTTCGGGGAACACTTCGGCACCATCAACGCCGAAAACCTGCGTCGCGCCCATGAGTTGCTGGAAAGCGGCAAGGCCAAGGGCAAGATCGTGCTCGAAGGTTTCTGATCAGGGACGGCCAGCCATCGCGAGTCAACCGCGATGGCTCATCCTCTCTTACAGAGCCTGCGCATCCCGGCGCGTCTGCACGCGTCGGGTGTACAGCGCGACAATCGTTGCAAGCACCCCACACAGACTGATCACGACCGCCATGGGCGTTGCCGTGCCGTCATGCAGAACACCCACCAGACTCGCGGCGCCCGCCGCAACACTGAATTGCAAGCATCCCATCAGCGCCGACGCACTGCCGGCCCGCGCCCACTGACCATTCATGGCGCAAGCCGAAGCATTGGGGATGATGCAGCCCAGGCTGGCAATGCAGATGAACAGCGGAACCAGCAACGGCCAGAGCTGTTCGGTACGCAGGCTGGCGATGCCCAGCAGTGTCAGGGCTGCCGCCAGATAGACCCAGATGGTACGCAGCAACAGAAACGCCGGGCTGCGCTTGCGCAACAGACGTGCATTGACCTGAGCCACCAGAATGAACGCCGCCGCATTCATGCCGAACAGCCAGCCGTAATGCTCGGCTGGGACGCCATACAACTTGATGAACACGAAAGGCGAACCGGCAATGTAGGAGAACATCCCGGCCATGACGATACCGCCGGTCAGGGCATGGCCGATGAAGACCCGGTCCTTGAGCAAGTTGCCGTACTGCTTCAACGCACCACGCAGCGGCTGACGCGGAACACTGGCCGGCATGCTTTCCGGCAGACCAATGGCCACGGCCGCAAGGCACAGCGCACTGAAGATCGTCAGGCACAGGAAGATCGATTGCCAGCCAGCGACATTGACCAGCACGCCTCCCAGCATCGGCGCCAGAATAGGCGCAAGCCCCATGACCAGCATCAACTGCGAGAAGACCTTGGCCGACTCCACGGCATTGCATTTGTCACTGACAATGGCCCGCGCCAGCACCATACCGGCACAACCACCGAGGGCCTGAACGAAACGGGCGGCGATCAGCCAGTCCAGGCTCGGCGCAAAGGTGCAGGCCAGCGAAGCCAGCGTGAAAAGCGTGACACCGACCAGCAACGGAATCCGCCGACCAAAACGGTCCGCCACAGGTCCATAGGCCAGTTGCCCGATGGACAGGCCCAGGAAATAGGCTGCCAGGGTCAACTGCACGTGCTTTTCGTCAGTTGCGAAATACGCCGCCATGGCGGGGAAACCGGGAAGATAGAAGTCGATGGCCAACGGGCCAAAGGCGCTCAAGGCACCAAGAATAAGAATGGTCTTGAAATTCATTGGGGGTCCAGACATGTGCAAGGCAGCTGGCTAGTCTAACCGGCTTGCCTTGCCCATAACGCCGGACAGGGAAAATTAATTCAGGATTTTTCAGCCAGCAGGCTGTGCCTGATACCCCTCTTCGCCAATCAGTTCGATGAGCCGCTCTGTGGATAACGAACTTTGCACACGCACCTGCGAACTGGCCAGGTCGACCTGCACCTCGGCGGCCGGATCATCGTTCTTGATGACCTGAGTCACTGCACGGACACAATGCCCGCACGTCATGCCTTGTACCTTTAATAACTGCATGCCGATGCTCCTTGAGTGATGGATGCGAGGCATCTTCAACCTTGTCATCGTGGCAAGGTCAAGTTTCTGTTTTTCCTGCCGGGCTGGTATTAGTTGCAGGCCTGGGCCAAGCTTCGTCATCGACGTCTACAGCAGGAGTATCAGCCATGCGCTGGTCAGTATTGAGCCTCTTCGGCATTCTCGGTCTCTTGGCCGCTTCCCCCAGCGTTCAGGCCGCTCAGGACTACGGCATCCTGATCATTTCCCGAGAGCGCCTGGAAGTCGCAACTTCCTGCGAAATCGGCATTTATATCCAGGACCAGCTGGCTGGCCGCCTGTTCCAGGAAGACTCCGTATCCTTCAACCTGCCACCGGGCGACGTTTCGGTGCGCCTGCGCAGGCTGCCAGGCAACGTGGTCGGCTGCGCAGCCGGAATGGAGGCCCAGAGCAGCACCAAGATCAAACTGCGCGCCGGAGACATCCTCAAATACCGCATCGCCACCGACCTGAACGGCATGTACCTGAAGAAAGCCGACCTGAACTATTGATTCGCACTTGACCTTGCCCATGTGGCAAGGTTGACCCTTGTAGGCATCAAGCCTTCAGGGAGTGAAAAGATGCAAGAACCCACCACCTTCGACCTGCCGATCACCGGCATGACTTGCGCAAGCTGCGCAGGTCGGGTCGAGCGTGCCCTGGCCAAAGTGCCCGGGGTCACCAGCGTCACAGTCAACCTGGCCAGTGAACGCGCCCATGTACAGACCGGGAACGGAACCGACCCGCAGACGTTGATCGACGCCGTGAGCCAGGCAGGCTATGGCGCGACACTGCTGCAGAACGAGCAGGCCGATTCCGCCAGCAGGATCCGCCAACTGAACCGCGAACGCTGGGCCCTGGTACTGGCGCTGGTCCTGGCCTTGCCGCTGGTCATGCCGATGTTGCTGAGCCCTTTTGGCGTGCACTGGATGTTGCCCGCCTGGGTTCAGGTTGCACTGGCCACCCCGGTGCAATTCATCCTCGGCGCACGCTTTTACGTCGCCGCCTGGAAAGCCTTGCGGGCAGGCGCTGGCAATATGGACCTGCTGGTTGCCATCGGCACCAGTGCCGGATACGGCCTGAGCCTCTATCAATGGATCAGCGCAGCGCCCGGCAAGACGCCGCACCTGTATTTCGAGGCCTCGGCCGTGGTCATCGCGCTGGTGCTGCTGGGCAAATACCTGGAGAGCCGTGCCAAGCGTCAGACTGCCAGCGCCATCCGCGCTCTGGAAGCATTGCGACCGGAACGCGCCCTGCAAGTGATTGACGGCCAGGAGCACGATGTCGCCATCAGCGCCTTGCGCCTCGATGATCTGGTGCTGGTCAAACCCGGTGAGCGCTTCCCGGTGGATGGGCAGGTCGTGGAAGGCCGCAGTCATGCCGATGAAGCCCTGATCAGTGGCGAGAGCCTGCCGGTGGCCAAACAGCCCGGCGACAACGTCACCGGCGGCGCCATCAACGGCGAAGGCCGGTTGCTGATCAGGACCACGGCCCTGGGCACCCAGACGGTACTGGCGCGCATCATCAAACTGGTCGAGGACGCTCAGGCGGGCAAGGCGCCGATCCAGAGACTGGTGGATAAAGTCAGCCAGGTGTTCGTGCCTGCGGTGCTGGTCATCGCGTTTTTTACCCTGACAGGCTGGATGCTGGCCGGAGCATCGCTGGAAGTCGCCTTGATCAATGCTGTCGCCGTGCTGGTCATCGCCTGCCCTTGCGCCCTTGGCCTGGCAACGCCCGCCGCGATCATGGCCGGAACGGGCGTGGCGGCGCGCTACGGCATTCTGATCAAGGACGCCGAAGCACTGGAGCGCGCCCATGAAGTGGACGTCGTGGTGTTCGACAAAACCGGCACACTGACCTGCGGCACACCACGCATTACCAACATGATTGCCGTGAAAGGCAACGAAGAACAGTTACTGGAACGGGCGGGCGCCCTGCAACGCGGGAGTGAGCATCCGCTGGCCAAGGCGGTGCTGGATGTGTGTCGCGAATGGCAACTGAAGCTGGACAACACCGAACACAGCCAGGCACTCACCGGGCGCGGCATCGCCGGTGACGTCGAAGGACATCAACTGGCCTTGGGTAACCGGCGTCTGCTGGAAGAAAACAACTTGCAGATGGGCGAACTGGCCGAGTCCGCCAGAACCTGGGAAGCCGAAGGCAGAACCCTGTCCTGGCTGATCGAACTGGGCCCTCAACCGGTGGTGCTGGGCATGTTCGCGTTTGGCGACACCCTCAAGCCCGGCGCGGAACAGGCCATGCAGCAACTGGGCGCACGAGGCATCAGTTGCCACTTGCTCACCGGCGACAACCCCGGCAGCGCCAGAGCGGTCGCTGATGCCCTGGGTATCCGCAATGTACACGCCGAAGTGCTGCCCGACGAAAAAGCCTCGATCGTTGAAGTCCTGAAAAGGGATCATGTGGTGGCCATGGTCGGTGACGGCATCAACGATGCGCCTGCCCTCGCGGCGGCCGATATTGGTATCGCCATGGGCGGCGGCACCGATGTGGCGATGCATGCCGCCGGGATCACCCTGATGCGCGGCGATCCACGCCTGGTGCCCGCAGCACTGGAGATCAGCCGCAAGACCTACGCCAAGATCCGCCAGAACCTGTTCTGGGCCTTTGTCTACAACCTGATCGGTATTCCGCTGGCAGCCCTGGGTTATCTCAACCCCGTGCTGGCAGGAGCCGCCATGGCCTTGTCCAGTGTCAGCGTAGTGAGCAACGCTCTGCTGTTGAAGACCTGGAAACCGGATGACGTGGGAGACGCGCAATGAACATCGGCCAGGCGGCCAGCAAAAGCGGTTTGAGCGCCAAGATGATTCGTTATTACGAGTCCATCGGCCTGTTGCGGCCTGCCAGTCGCAGCGACAGCGGCTACCGCCTGTACAGCCCGGAAGACCTGCACACCCTGGCGTTCATCAAACGCTCGCGGGATCTGGGGTTTTCGCTGGAGGAAGTCGGCAAGCTGCTGACCCTCTGGCAGGATCGTCAGCGTGCAAGCAGCGATGTGAAGGCGCTGGCTCATAAACACATCGACGACCTGAATCAGAAGATCGAAGAACTGGCGAGCCTGCGCGATACCCTGCAGGAACTGGTGGAACACTGCCAAGGCGACGACCGCCCCGATTGCCCGATCCTCAAGGACCTGGCTTCGGGGGGGTGTTGTGGCTGAACAGCCTTCGCGAATAAATTCGCTACAGAGTAAGGCCAATCAGTTAAGGCACAAACAACACTTGTGGGAGGCAGCTTGCTGGCGAAAAAGGCCTGAGACTGGCAGATATTCTGCGTCGTACGCCAAAGTCGCCAGCAAGCTGCCTCCCACAAAGTGATTTATTGACCTTAACTGATCAGCATTACCCCCTACAGTGTGTACGAATAGGGCGGCGCTCCGCTCCTTCGCGATAAACCACTACTGCATCCAGGGCGGCGGCGGTTCTTCGTTGGGTTTGCCGGGTGGCGCATCATCGGCGGCACGGGCAGCCTGACGACGGGCTTCATCCAGACGCGCCGCTTCGATCTCGCGCAGCACGCCTCTGACGTCAGCCGCTTCCTCCGTATCCTCGAACTGGCCTGTGAGCACCGTAGACGGTGACAGCGTACCGGCCTCGTAATACGACCACATTTCCTTGGCGTAACGAGTGGCCTTGAGCTCAGGCGCAAAGCGTCCGAAATAGGAAGCCATGTTGCCCACATCCCGCTCCAGCATGCTGAAGGCGTGGTTGTTGCCAGCCGCATCCACCGCCTGAGGCAAGTCGATGATCACCGGACCGCTTGGCCCCAGTAGCACGTTGAACTCGGACAGGTCACCGTGCACCAGACCGGCACACAGCATCAGCACGATCTGCTCGATCAGGAAGGCGTGGTATTCCCGCGCCTGATCCGGCTCCAGCACCACATCGTTCAGACGGGGTGCCGCATCGCCGTACTCGTCGGCAACCAGCTCCATGAGCAGCACGCCTTCCAGAAAGTCGAAAGGCTTGGGAACCCTGACGCCGGCACTGGCCAGACGGAACAAGGCTGCCACTTCGGCGTTCTGCCATGCGTCTTCGGTTTCTTTGCGACCGAACTTGGAACCCTTGGCCATGGCCCGGGCCTGTCGGCTGTTGCGTACCTTGCGGCCTTCCTGATATTCGGCCGCCTGACGGAAACTGCGTTTGTTCGCCTCCTTGTAAACCTTGGCACACCGCAGCTCCTTGCCACAGCGCACCACATAAACAGCTGCCTCTTTCCCACTCATGAGCGGGCGCAGCACCTCGTCGACCAGACCGTCTTCGATCAGGGGTTCAATGCGTTTAGGAGTTTTCATCAGCTTTTATTGTGGGTCCTTTGTTGCCAGATACGCGATTGTTGCCGTTATACGGCAATCCTCCGCCAGCGAGTAGGGGTAATGGCAGTCGGGATTGAATAGTTTTCGTGGAAAACGGCCTCAACTCCTTGATTCAAGCACCTTTCGTGCCGAATGAGCGGTGAAAGATATTACGAATTCAAAAACTCTTGCTGTAGGAAAAAGCAGCAATCCGCCGCTCTTTCATGCCGAAATCTACTTGAAGAGTTCACCAGGCGTGTAACCGAAAAGCCCCTTGAAAGCCGCAATAAAAGCTGAAGTGGAGTCATAACCACATGCCAGAGCCGCGTTGGTCACACTGTCGCCCTCCTCCAGCGCGCTGAGCGATGACAGTAACCTCGCCCGCTGACGCCAGCCTCGAAAGCTCAGGCCGGTTTCCCGCTGAAACAGGCGCATCAGGGTTTTCTCCGACGTCCCGAGGCGTGTGGCCCAGTCATGCAACGTGATCAACCGGGCAGGGTTTTCAATCAGTTCATTGCACAAGCCTAGCAATCTGGGATGCCGGGGCAATGGCAGTGAAAATCCCACCTCCGGCAGTTGCGACAGCTGATCCAGCAGCACTTGCACCAGACGCGCCTCAGGGCTGTCATCTTCCGGGTAAGCCACGGGCAGCAGGCAGAAAGTCTTTATCAGTTCCCGGGCCAGCGGCGTTACCTCCAGCACCCGGCAACGCTCCGGCGCCCAACCGGAATCCTGGGTTCGCACATACAGACTGCGCATCTCGGCCTGCATGGACGTCACCACCTGATGCTCCAGCCCCGCAGGCACCCACACACCCCACTGCGGCGGCGCGAAGAAACTGCCTTCTGCAGTGTGTACACCCAGGACGCCACTGATGGCGTAGGAAAACTGCACCCAGTCATGGCGATGAGGCGGCGTCCAGGACCCGGCGCTCAGGCTTTCGGCACGGGCATAAAGCGGGCGCGGCAAATCCTGCAAGACCGGTATGTGCCGCTCGCCCGTAGGAAGATGTGACGTGTTTTGTCCGTTACTCGGCATCTAATGGCCTTATGTCGCAAGACGGCTACAAGACAACAGAGTAGCCTGCGGACATTCACTTTTACAAAGAATGCGCGAGCCTCTTATGCAAGCACTCAAACACCTCAAGCGCGTCGTGACCGACTGGTTCCTCTGCGGAATGGTCCTGGCGACGGTTCTGGCCTACTTCTTCCCGCACTTCGGCGCCACGGGCGGCGGCATGCATGCCGAATACGTCATCAATATCGGCGTGTTCGTGGTGTTCTTCCTGCATGGCGTCAACCTGTCCAGCGAGCAGATCAGGAACGGCCTCAAGAACTGGCGCCTGCACATCATGATCCAGGCCTTCACCTTTGTGGTGTTCCCGGTTCTCTGGCTGGTCAGCAACAAGCTGCTGAGCGCCTATGTCCCTGCCCTGCTGATGCTGGGTTTCTTCTACCTGTGCGCACTGCCCTCCACCATTTCTTCATCGGTCGCCCTGACCGGCAGCGCAAAAGGCAACGTGCCTGCGGCGATTCTCAATGCCAGCCTGTCCAGCGTACTGGGGATTTTCATCACCCCTTGGCTGGTCAGCCTGGTGGTGGGCACCGGTTCCGGCGGGATTGATCTGGGTTCGACACTGCTGGACCTGTGCGGCATGTTGCTGCTGCCTTTGGTCATCGGCCAGTTGGTGCGCCCGCTGGTAGGCAAGTTCTTTGCCCGGCACAAGAAGTACACCAACCTGATCGACAAGATCGTGATCCTGTTGCTGGTCTATGCGGCGTTCTGCAACTCGATGATTTCGGGCATGTGGCAAGCCCAGGGCAGCAGTGTGATTCTGACCGCCTTTATCGGCACCGCCGTGCTGTTGGCCGTGATCCTGTTCATGACGACCCGCACCGCCCGCGCCCTGAAGTTCGATCATGGCGACCGCGTCGCAGCCGTGTTCTGCGCCACCAAGAAATCCCTGGCCGCCGGAGCGCCCATGGCCGCCTTGATCTTCGGTGCCAATCCGGGCCTGGGCCTGATCCTGCTGCCGATCATGATCTACCACCCCATGCAGTTGATCGTCTGCTCGGTCATGGCCGAGAACTACGCCAACCGCCACAACCAGCAACTGTCCGCCGAAGCCCTGGAAGAAGCACGGGCAGCATGAACAAAAACGCGGTGCCGCCTCAAGGCAGACACCGCGTTTCACTTCAAGCTTGTAGCTTACCGCTTGAAGCTCAATCCCCTGCCGTCTGCTCGGCCAGAGCAACGGCCCGGAACATCGCACGCCGCTTGTTGATGGTCTCCTCCCACTCAAGGGCCGGCACCGAGTCGGCAACAATACCGCCGCCCGCCTGCACATGCAGTTCGCCGTCTTTGATGACTGCGGTACGGATGGCAATCGCAGTGTCCATATTGCCGTTCCAGGCCATATAACCCACCGCACCGCCATAGACGCCACGTTTCACGGGCTCCAGCTCGTCGATGATTTCCATGGCGCGGATCTTCGGCGCACCGGACAAGGTGCCTGCCGGCAGAATGGCCCGCAGGGCGTCCATGGCCGTCAGCCCGCTTTTCAGCTGGCCGGTGACGTTGGAAACGATGTGCATGACGTTGGAATAACGCTCGATGACCATCTTCTCGGTCAGCTTGACCGAACCGATTTCCGAAACACGACCCGTGTCATTACGACCGAGATCGATGAGCATCAGGTGCTCGGCGATTTCCTTGTCGTCGGACAGCAGGTCTTCTTCCAGGGCACGGTCGGCCTCTTCGGTGGCACCACGCGGGCGTGTACCGGCAATCGGGCGAACGGTGACCAGATTGTCCTCGACCCGCACCAGCACTTCCGGCGAACTGCCGACCACATGGAAGTCGCCGAAGTTGAAGAAGTACATGTAGGGCGTCGGGTTGAAGCAGCGCAGCGCCCGGTACAGATCGATAGGTGCCGCCTTGAAATCGATGGACATGCGCTGCGACGGCACGACCTGCATTACATCCCCGGCGAGGATGTATTGCTTGATGGTGTCGACTGCCTTTTCGTAATCGTTCTGGGTGAAGCTGGAACGGAACACAGGCTCTGCAGCAGGCGGTCTGTCCAGTTCCAGGCCACGGCGTGGCGTGATGGGCTGACGGAGTTTTTCCATCAGTTCATCAAGGCGCGCACGGCCGCTTTCATAAGCGTCCTGTTGGGCCGGATCGATCAATACGATGGCGTGCATCTTGCCCGCCAGGTTGTCGAATACCACGACCGCATCGGAAACCATCAGCAGGATATCAGGCACACCCAGCGGGTCCGGATTCGGGCAGTTGGCCAGACGCTTTTCGACATAACGCACACAGTCATAGCCGAAGTAACCCACCAGACCACCGTTGAAGCGCGGCAGACCGGCAATGGTCGGGACGTTGTAACGCGCCTTGAACTCTTCGACGAAGGCCAGCGGGTCTTCGACGTCATGGCTTTCGACTTCCACGCCTTCGTGGGTCACGCTCACATGATGACCATGGACGCGCATCACGGTGCTGCATGGCAGGCCGATGATGGAGTAACGCCCCCACTTCTCGCCGCCCTGTACCGACTCCAGCAGGTAGGAATTCGGCTGGTCGGCCAGTTTCAGGTAGATCGACAGTGGGGTGTCGAAGTCAGCCAGGGTTTCGTGGGCAAGCGGGATGCGGTTATAGCCAGCAGCAGCCAAACGCAGGAATTCTTCACGGTTCATGAGCAGCCTCGTGGTTTGAGGGTAAAACGGTCAGGTAGGCAAACGTGCCGCGCAGGCGGCCGGGATCAAGTCAGGCGCGCCAACGCCAACGGGCCAGGGCCTTGATGACTTTCATCCAGAGTTTGCGGGTGACCACCACGATGGAATCTCTAAGGGAGGGACGTTGAATATCGGGCAACAGTATCTCAGCGTCCTGATCCAGGCAACCGGGAATCAGCTTGCGCAGATCATCAATCACCAGCGACGGGGATTCTTCAGCGATGGGCCTGCCATGGTTGTAGCCATAGGTCAGCCCGACACAGGCCACGCCAGCTGCCTTGGCCGCCTGCACATCGGAGCGAGAGTCGCCGACGAACAGTGACTGGGAAGCCGGAATACCGGTCATTTTCATGACGAAGAACAGAGCCGCAGGGTCCGGTTTCTTCTGTGGCAGGGTGTCGCCGCCGATGATCCAGCGAAAGAAACGTCCCAGTTTCATTTCATCCAGCAGCGGAGCAACGAAGCGCTCCGGCTTGTTGGTGATGAGGGCCATTTCGACGCCCATCTTCTGTAACCACTTCAGGGTTTCACGAACGCCGGGGTAGACCACGGTGAATTCGTGTTTTTCGGCATAAGCCTGCATGAAGATTTCCAGCGCCTGTGCGGCCAGGGCGTCATCGACACCGCTGTGATCAATGTCATTGGCCAGCGCCCGACGCACCAGTACCGGTGCGCCATTGCCGATCCATTGCCGGACCGACTCAAGGCCAGCCGGCGGGCGACCGAGTTCGAGCAGCATCTTGTCGACGGCCACGGCCAGATCAGGCCCGGAATCCACGAGGGTCCCGTCCAGATCGAACATGATCAGCCTGGGCAGCTTGCCCGCAAACAAATGCTCGAAGCCGCTCATGCGCGGGCTGCCGCCAGTTCGTTGCGCATTTTCTCGATCACTTCCTTGTAATCGGGAGCATTGAAAATAGCCGAGCCGGCAACAAAGGTATCAGCACCCGCAGCCGCGATTTCACGAATGTTCGTGACGTTGACGCCACCATCGATTTCCAGACGGATGTCACGCCCCGACGCATCGATCAAGGCCCGCGCTTCGCGTAGCTTGTTCAGCGTACCGGGAATGAACTTCTGACCACCAAAGCCCGGGTTGACGCTCATGAGCAGGATCATGTCGACCTTGTCCATGACGTATTCCAGCAGGTTCAGTGGCGTGGCCGGGTTGAACACCAGACCTGCCTTGCAGCCACCCTCGCGGATCAGTTGCAGAGAACGATCGATATGCTGGGTCGCTTCAGGGTGAAAGGTGATGTAGGTGGCACCGGCCTCGATGAAATCGCCGATGATGCGATCCACCGGGCTGACCATCAGGTGCACATCGATGGGCGCAGTGACGCCATACTTGCGCAGCGCGCTGCACACCATCGGACCGATGGTCAGATTAGGGACATAGTGATTGTCCATGACATCGAAGTGAACGAAGTCGGCACCCGCGGCCAGTACAGAGTCGACGTCCTCACCCAGACGGGCGAAGTCAGCGGAAAGGATCGATGGGGCAATAACGAAGGGCTGCATGGCGCACCTGTTTGAGCAGAATCACGGTGGCGCGCATTGTAAGCGAATGGGGAAAGAGAAGCAGCAAGCTTCAAGCTGTAAGCCACAAGCTCAAGCCGTAACCTCAAGCTTGTAGCTTGCCGCTTACAACTTGCAGCTCCCTCCTACTCTGCCTTCGTCCTGAGCTTCTCGCTACGCCCGCGCAACCACTCCAGCACCAGCAGCAATGCCACCGAGAAGGCGATCAGCAAGGTCGCGGCGGCGGCGATGGTCGGGCTGAGGTTTTCGCGGATGCCGCTGAACATCTGGCGCGGCAGGGTCGCTTGCTCGGGGCCGGCGAGGAACAGGGTGACTACCACTTCATCGAACGAGGTCGCGAAGGCGAACAGTGCGCCGGAAATCACGCCGGGTGCGATCAATGGCAGGGTCACTCGACGGAATGCCGTCAGCGGCGAAGCGCCGAGGTTGGCGGCGGCGCGTACCAGGTTGTGGTTGAAGCCCTGCAAGGTAGCCGACACGGTGATGATCACGAACGGCACGCCCAGCACCGCATGCACCAGGATCAGCGAGGTGTAGCTGTTGCCCAGCCCCAGCGGTGCGAAGAACAGATAACTGGCGACACCGACGATCACCATCGGCACCACCATCGGCGAGATCACCAGCGCCATGACCAGCGGCTTGCCGGGGAAGTCGCCCCGGGTCAGGCCGATGGCGGCCAGTGTGCCGAAGATCATCGCCAGCAGCGTGGAAGCCGGTGCGACGATCATGCTGTTCTTCAGCGAGCGCATCCATTCGGCAGAAGCGAAGAAGTCCTGATACCACTGCAATGAAAAGCCTTGCAGCGGATAGACCAGAAAGCTGCCCGAGTTGAACGACAGCGGCACGATGACCAGCACCGGCAACACCAGAAACAACAGCACCAGTGCGCAGATGATGCGCAGCGCGTAATACCAGATGCGCTCGATGGGCGACGAATACGAATTCAGCATGATGATTCCCTCAGCTCAAACGCAGGCGGCTTGCGCCGACCAGCCAGCTATAGATCAGGTACAGCACGACGGTCGCCAACAGCAGCAGGCCGCCCAGCGCCGTCGCCATGCCCCAGTTGATGCTGGTATTGGTGTAGAAGGCCACGAAGTAGCTGACCATCTGGTCGTTCGGGCTGCCCAGGAGTGCCGGGGTGATGTAGTAGCCGATAGACAGGATGAAGACCAGCAGGCAACCGGCACCGATCCCGGCATAGGTCTGCGGGAAGTACACGCGCCAGAAGCTGGTGAACGGGTGACAGCCCAGGGAAATGGCCGCACGCATGTAGGTCGGGGAGATGTTCTTCATCACGCTGTAGATCGGCAGAATCATGAACGGCAGCATGATGTGCACCATCGCGATGTAGACGCCGACCCGGTTGAAGACCAGTTCGATGGGCTTGTCGATGATGCCCATGGCCATCAAGGCACCATTGATCAGGCCACTCGATTGCAGCAACACGATCCAGGCCGCGACCCGTACCAGAATCGAGGTCCAGAACGGCAGCAGAACCAGAATCATCAGCAGGTTGCTCTGGCGCGCTGGCAGGCTGGCCAGCAGGTAGGCCAGCGGATAAGCCAGCACCAGGCAGATGGAGGTGATGACCAGTCCCATCCAGAATGTGCGGGTGAAGATATCCAGGTAAATGGCCTGGTCCGGGGTCGCTACAGCCACTTCACCGACATCGTCAATGCGATGGTCAACAGCGGCCAGCAGGTAATAAGGGGTGACGCTACTGGTATTGCGACGAATGGCCTGCCAATAGGCAGGATCGCCCCAACGCTCGTCCAGCGCTTCCAGTGCATCTTTATAAGAAGCAGGCTCGGTCTTGAAGGGCAAGGCACGAGCGGTCTTGCTCAGCAGGCTGCGATAGCCGGCCAGTTCCATGTTCAGACGCTTGGACAGATCGCCCAGGGTCGAATTCTTGCGGGTTTCAGCCAGGTCCAGGCTCAGCGCCTTGTAGACCGACTCGGGCGGAAGACCTTTGCCGTCCCATTTCTCGACTTCAATCACGGTGCTCGGCAGTGCCGAAACGACTTCCGGGTTGCTGACGCTCTTGTAGAGCAGCGCAGCGATGGGCACCAGAAAGACCAGCAACAGAAAGATGACCAACGGAGCGATCAGGGCCTGTGCTTTCCAGCGGTTGACCCGCTCGGCGCGAGCCAGGCGTTGCTTCAGGTTGGGGCTGGCGCCTTCAGTCAGGGGCACGGCGGTGGCCATATCGAACTCCGAAATCTACGAACGAGGGGAGCGTTTCCTGAACCGGAAACGCTCCTGGATCTAACTCAGGTTGACGCGATTACTTGGCTGCCCAAGCGGTGAAACGCTGCTCCAGCGACTCGCCGTTGTCAGTCCAGAACGTCACGTCCATCTGCACCTGATCCTTGATGTTTTCAGGAGTGGTCGGCATGTTCTGCAGGGTTTCCTTGTCCAGCAGAGCAACCGCCTGGGTGTTGGCCGGGCCGTAGGCGATGTTCTGCGAATAGGTCTTCTGCTGCTCCGGGCTCAGGATGTAAGCGATGAACTTCTTCGCCGCTTCAGCGTTTTTCGAACCCTTCGGAATGGCCCATGCGTCGAAGTCATACACGCCGCCGGTCCAGACCACTTTCAGGTTGCTTTCTTTCTGCACGGCAGCGATACGACCGTTGTAGGCCGAGCTCATGACCACGTCGCCGGAAGCGAGGTACTGAGGCGGCTGAGCGCCTGCTTCCCACCATTGAATGTTTGGCTTGAGCTCATCGAGCTTCTTGAAGGCGCGGTCCTGACCGTCCTTGCTGGCCAGCACCTTGTAGACGTCTTTCGGCGCTACGCCGTCAGCCATCAGTGCGAATTCCAGGGTGTACTTGGCACCCTTGCGCAGGCCGCGCTTGCCCGGGAATTTCTTGGTGTCCCAGAAATCGACCCAACTGGTCGGAGCGGTGCTGACCTTGTCGGCGTTGTAAGCCAACACGGTGGACCATACGAAGAAACCGGCGCCACAAGTGGTCAGCGCGCCCGGCACGAAGTGCTCGGCCTTGCCGAACATCGCAGGGTCCAGCTCTTCGAACATGTCTTCGTCACAACCGCGGGACAGCTCTGGCGATTCGACTTCTACCAGATCCCAGGACACGCTCTTGGTGTCGACCATGGTCTTGATCTTGGCCATTTCACCGTTGTATTCGCCAGCAATGATCTTGCCGTTGCCTGCTTTCTCCCAAGGGGCATAGAAAGCCTTTTCCTGGGCGGCCTTGTTGGCGCCACCGAAGGAAATGACGGTCAGATCAGCGGCCATGGCTTGCGACGCGCACATCATGCCCAACGTGATAGCGGTGAACTTCAATGATTTCAGCATTTATTCTTTTCTCCACGAGCAGTGTTGGTAAGCGATTGGGACGGGCGATCGTTCGCCTCTGTTGTTGCTTTTATCGATAGATCAATGCACTTGCTGCAAGGGATCGAGCGCGCGAGCGTGCTCGACTTGCCATCCAAGGGGCACGACATCGCCAACGCTCAAGGCCGCATCCAGTTCGGCGATAGGCTGCTTGACGAAAAAGTCGGTCTTGCCTGCCACTTCCAGACGCACACGAACGTGGTCGCCCAGATAGATGAACTCGGCAACACGGCCCGAGAAACGGTTTACACAACTTTCGCTACGGCCATTGAGGCTGATGCGTTCCGGACGGATCGAGAGGGTGACCGGCTCGCCGGTCTGGCCGACATTGATTGCCAGTGCCTCGACCTTCTCTCCCCGCTCCAGCTCGACGACGCAGCGGTCGCCGGTCTGGCTGAGCAGACGCCCGTTGAGACGGTTGTTCTCGCCAATGAAGTTGGCGACAAAGGTGTTGCCGGGTTCTTCATAAAGAGTGCGCGGCGGTGCGATCTGCTGGATTTCGCCCTGATGGAACACCGCAACCCGGTCCGACATGGTCAGGGCTTCGCCCTGGTCGTGGGTCACATAGACCACCGTCACGCCCAGACGCTGGTGCAGGTGCTTGATTTCCATCTGCATGTGTTCGCGCAATTGCTTGTCGAGTGCGCCGAGGGGTTCGTCCATCAGCACCAGTTGCGGCTCGAACACCAGCGCACGGGCCAGGGCCACACGCTGCTGCTGTCCGCCGGACAACTGCGCCGGGTAGCGATGCGCGAAGGCATCCAGTTGAACCATGCCCAGTGCGCGTTTGACCTTGTCGCCGATCTCGCTCTTGCTCATGCCGCGCACCGACAGCGGGAACGCCAGGTTCTCGGCGACCGTCATGTGCGGGAACAGTGCGTAGTTCTGGAACACCATGCCGATGTCGCGCTTGTGGGGCGGCACGTTGTTGATGGCCCGGCCACCCAGCAGGATTTCGCCTGCGGTCGGCGTCTCGAAACCGGCCAGCATCATCAGACTGGTGGTCTTGCCGGAGCCCGATGGTCCGAGCAGGGTGAGGAATTCGCCTTTGCGAATATCCAGGTTCAGGTCTTTGACGATGAGTGCTTCGCCGTCGTAGCTCTTCTGCACACCACGAAAGCTGACCAGAACATCATTTGCCCCAGCGCTTGAATCGACGTAGCTCATTACCCACACCTTTGTTTTGTCTGCGTGTTTCAAGACTAGAACAGCCCGCATGACGCGCAAATCGGGAGCCAGGAGAGATTAGCCTAGGCAGGCTGGAAGCTCCGCTGTAGGGATTGCCCTACAAGGATGACGGGATTGGATAAGTGAGGATTCGGCATTTTTTGCAGGCTTGCAGCCGTGGGACCGAATTCATTCGAGAAAGCGCTCTACCTGACACTACAGTGCAGCTTTCTTTCGCGAATGAATTCGCTCCCACTTGTCGTTTTCAGGATCAGAGCAGCTTGTGTTCCATAGCATATTTCACAAGGTCCGCCAGGGAGTGCAGGTTCATCTTCTGCATCAGGCGCGCCTTGTGGGTGCTGATGGTCTTGCTGCTCAAGGCCAGTTGCTGGGCAATGTCATTGACGTTGGCCCCCTGAGCCAGACGCTCGAACACCGAAAACTCGCGCTCCGATAACAGCGAATGCAGCGGGCGACTGTCGGTCAGACCGACCTCGAAAACCATGCGGTCAGCCAGATCGGGATCGATATAACGCCCACCGGCGGCCACCCGACGAATGGCCGTCAGCAGCAAGGCCGGATCGCTGTCCTTGGTCGCATATCCCGCCGCGCCGATCTTCAGGGCACGGGCAGCCATTTGCGCTTCGTCGTGCATCGACAGCACCAGAATCACCGGCGGGTTATTCAACGCCCGGATCCTGGGAATCGCCTCAAGCCCGTTGACGCCCGGCATGGAGATATCCAGCAGCACCACTTCGCAGGGCACGTGCCGCAGGGTTTCGAGCAACTGCTCGCCATTGCTGGCCTCGCCCACGACGAGCAGATCCTTCGCCAGGCCGATGAGTTGCTTGATGCCCTCACGCACGATGGTGTGGTCTTCAGCGACCAGTACACGAATCAATGTTCTCGCTCCTGCCCAACGGGGTCCAACGGGATATATGCGCGCAAGGTTGTGCCTTCACCGACCTCGCTGTCCAGTTCCAATCTGCCACCCAGCATCAGGACACGCTCGCGCATCCCCACCAGACCGAACGAGACAGGCCTTTGCGACTGCATCACAAAACCCTGGCCGTCATCGGCAATGGTCATGCACATCACCTCGTCGTCCAGCGTCAGGCTGACTTCAACCGTGTGCGCCCGAGCGTGACGCATGACGTTGGTCAGCGCCTCCTGAAGAATGCGAAACATGCCGGTGGCTCTGGCATCGCTGAGCGGCGGCAGGTTGTCCGGCACCTGTACCAGACACGGAATCTGCGTGCGAGCCTCGAAGCGCCGCGCCTGCCACTCGATGGCCGAGGCAATGCCGGCATCGAGAATCGGCGGGCGCAGGGCCGTGGCGACGTCGCGGACCAACTGGAAGAGCTGAGCGATCAGACGCTTCATGCTGTTCAACCGCTCGCTCAGGCCCGGATCAAGGTCGGCATAGGCCAGCTCGCACATGGACGTTTCCAGCTTGAGCACCGTCAACATCTGGCCCAGCTCATCATGCACCTCCCGAGCGATACGAGCCTTTTCCTCTTCGCGGACACTCTCCAGATGCGCCGACAACTCGCGCAACTGATCATGGGCACGGCGGCGCTCACTGACGTCACTGAGGAACACCACCAGATATTCCGCTTCACGAAAGCGCAGAAAACTCAGGGACACATCCGCTGGCAACACGCTGCCATCGGCGCGAATGCAATTGGTCTCGAACACCTGCGGACTGTCTTCCATGGACCGGGCGTTCTTCCACAGGCTAAGCCAGCGATCCATGTGCAGACCGGGCTCGAAATCGATCAGCGGCCGGTCCACCACTGCGCCCGACGCATAACCGAGCATGGATTCTGCCGCATGGTTGGCATAGCGCACCCGGCTGTCCCAGTTGACCCAGAGAATGCCCACCGTGCTCTGATCAATGGAGAACTGGGCGAGGCGAAGCCCTTCCTCACCTTCCACGCGCCGGGCAATGTCTTCCCGCGCATCGACCAGTTCCTGCTCCAGTGCCTGCTGCTGGCGACGCTGCCAGACCACAATCGCAAAGCAGGCCAGTAACATCACCAGCAACAACAGGCAGAGGTTCTGCCACAGCCCGGGCGACTCGCTGAAACGTGAAGACTTGAGCGGCATCCAGCGTGTATGCAGTTGATCCAGCGCCTTGGCGGGAATCACATGCAGGCCTTCGCTGACGATGGCGGCCAGTTGCGGCATATCCCGGCGTGTTGCGACCCGCAGCAGTTGCGGCAGACCGATATCGCCCACCACGGCCAGCCCGGCAAACTCCGGCTCGCGAAACAGACGGCTGAGTTGCGCTTCGTCCACCACGGCATAGCGCGCCTGCTGACTCAACAACAGTTGCAGGGCCTGGCGCTCCAGAGGCACGCCTTGCAGATTCAGATGAGGGTAATTGCTGCGCAGGTAATCGGCGGTCGGACTCGGCATGCGCACGACCACTCGCGAACGCTCGTCGACCTTTTCCAGATCCACCCCGGAGCTGCCATCGCGCTCCCCGATCACCAGTTGCGAAACCCGCAGGTAAGGATCGGAAAACATCCAGGTGCGCAGCCCTGACGGGGTTTGCATCAGGCCGGGTGCAAGGTCCACCTGCCCTGCCGCCACAGCCTTTTCCAGCGCGGCCTGATCGGGAAAGTTGCGCCACAGCAACTCCACTCGCAGAGCCGCCGCCAGCGCATTCATCAAGTCGACGTTGGCACCGGAGAGCTGCTGCAGACGCTGATCGAACTGGGCATAAGGCGCATGCATCACCAGACCGACCCGCAACGGACCATGCTGGTCCAGCCAGGTGCGCTGCTCCTGGCTGAGCAATGCCTGCGCAACAGGCTCTGATTCATCAGCCCATGCATTCGACACCCGAGCCATCAAGAGCAGAGCCAGGCAGCCGATAAAACCAATGCGCAGAAGACCAATCATGTCGTTCTCTTGTGTTTTCGTTTGGCGGCCATGCACCGTCCCGGGACCTGACAAATACCGATCAACGCATTAGGCTGCCAGAATAGTTTCTGGCCTGGAATATTCGATGCCCCATACCTTTCGCGCAACGCTTCCTGCATTGCTCCTGTCGCTGATAGTACCTTGTGCACTGCCGGTGGTGGCTGCCGATCCTGCACCGGCCAAGGATGCCGCCTCCGCCGAAGCCCCTGCGGAACGCGCGCCGCTGCTGACCCGGGCACAGGAAGATGCCATCGCCCTCGAACGTCAACTGCCGCCTCAGGATCTGCAACAACTACAGGCTGGTGACGAAAGCTTCCTGGCACTCTGGAAACCGGCCAACAGCGCCGAACCCAAGGGCGCGGTGATTCTGCTGCCGGGTGCGGGCGAGTCGGCGGACTGGCCGGATATCGTCGGCCCGTTGCGTCGCAAGTTTCCGGACACCGGCTGGGCCACGCTGAGCATCACCCTGCCGGATGTGCAGGACGAAGCCCTGATGCCACGCGAACCGGATGCGCCTGCCGCTGAAGAAAAGCCCAAGGACGCGCCAAAGGATGATGCCGCCAAGGCAGCCGATACCCAGGCGCAGGCCGGTGACGAGGTTGCAAAAGCCGCAGAGGCCGAAGAGCGCGCCAAGGCTGAAGCCGAACACGTCTTTGCCCGCATCGAAAGCGCGATCAGTTTTGCCCAGCAGAACAAGGCACGCAGCATTGTGCTGATCGGCCATAGCAGCGGTGCCTATTGGGCAGCACGCTTCCTGAACGAGCGGCAATCTCCGCTGGTGCAGAAGTTCGCGATGGTGGCGGCCCGCGAGCCGGTCAATGCCAAGCCTTCGCTGCTGGAGCTGGTACCGACGCTGAAAATGAAGACCGCAGATTTCATCTACAAGAACCAGTCCCCACAGGCGGCCAGCGCTCGCCTGCAAGTCAGCAAACGCGCCAAGGGTGCGGGCTTTACTCAGGTTGCACTGATCAACATTGTGGGAAATGAAGAGGCCGAGCAGGAACAGATCTTCCGCCGTATCCGGGGTTGGGTAGAGGCTGAGTGAAGGCATCTGTTACTTGTGGGAGGGGCCTTGGCCGCGACGACTTGCTTACAGGCAACACATTTTCAGCGCCTGAAAAGCTGGCTGTCGCGGCCAAGGCCCCTCCAACTCAACGAAACCCCCGACGCGCCTTGATCACTCTATAGGCACTGTGCAACTCACTGGTCTTTTCGGTGGCAACACGCACTTGCAACGTGTTGGCACCGCCTCCCGCGATCTTGTCCGGATGATGCCGACTGAGCAGACGACGATAGGCGCGCTTGATGCTCGCCGGGTCGGTATCGGCCTGCACACCCAACAGTGACAGCGCCCCGCTGTATTCGTCCGAGCTGCTGACGGACGGCCTTTTCATCGGGTCGTGCTCGGCAGCCAGCGCCTCGATTTTCAGCTCCGACCAGCCCAGCCACATGCCCCAGGCTGCGATCAACTCACGCTCGATACGGCCGACCTTGCCGTCGGCCCAGGCCATGCGCCAGCAAGCCCGCAACAGGCCTTCAGCCATGCCCGGCTGGCCACGCAGACGACGCAGATAACCGCGCAATCCGTCAGCGCCGTCCTTGCCGCGATTGAAAGCGGCAATGGCAAGACGCTGTGCCGCCTCATCCATGTTCAAGCGACGCATTTCCGCCTGAGCCTGATGGATATGGCTGGCCATGACCCGACCGCCACTTTTGGCCAGACGCCCCAGCAGCACGAACAGCAGATCTTCGTCACGTACCGCCGAACGGCCACCCAGGCGCTCACGCAGATGCGCCCAGGTGTGCAGCTGCAGCCGACGATCCAGAGCCTGCCCAAGCAAGGCACCTAACATCGCGCCCGGAATATCGGCAATGGCATATCCGGCTCCGGCGCCGAGCAGCGTGCCTGGCCACAGCATCTAGCGGGTCCCCGACAGCAATCGCTCGACTTCGCCAAGACGCTCATGAGTGCCGACGTCAATCCAGGTACCCCGGAAATGCTCACCCGTCACCTGCCCCTGCGCCATTGCCTGACGCAGCAACGGAGCCAGCTTGAAGGCACCGGCTTCGCAGCCGGCGAACAGGCGCGGATGCAGGATGGCAATGCCGCTGTAGGTCAGGCGCGGTAAATCTTCTGCAGAAGCATCCTGCAGCAGACCGTCGACCAGAGCGAAATCGCCAGTCGGATGGTGAGCGGGGTTATCGATCATCACCAGATGGGCAAGCCCGGTCAGCGGCGTGCGCAGCCCGGCAAAGTTGTAATCGGTCCAGATATCGCCGTTGACCACGACAAAGGGCTCATCCCCCAGCAGTGGCAGTGCGCGAAAGATACCGCCACCGGTTTCCAGTGGCTCGCCTTCAGGGGAGTAGCGAATGTTCACGCCCCAGCGCTGGCCATCCTCAAGATAGTCTTCGATCTGTTGGCCCAACCAGGCATGGTTGATGACCAGGTCGTGAAACCCGGCCTCCTGCAATGCCTTGAGGTGGTATTCGATCAAGGGAACGCCACCGGCACGCACCAGAGGTTTTGGTGTGTGCAAGGTCAACGGTCGCATCCGCTCGCCTTTACCGGCGGCGAGAATCATCGCTTTCATGCAAGCCTCTTCAACACAATCGATCCTTCTTCAAAATAATCACACCTCACGCCGATGGTCGCAGGCTGGTTAGCAGTTGCCCCAGTTCTGCCAGCTCCGGACGTCGCGACACAACGGCCTCTATATACGAGAAGAAGCGCGGAACATCGCCCAGATAGCGCGGTTTGCCATCACGATGGCAGATACGGGCAAAAATCCCGATGACCTTCAAATGCCGCTGCACACCCATGAGATCACTGGCCCGCGAGAAGGCGGCGAAGTCTTCATGAACCTCGATACCCAGGGC
This sequence comes from Pseudomonas lijiangensis, assembly GCF_018968705.1. Taxonomy (NCBI): domain Bacteria; kingdom Pseudomonadati; phylum Pseudomonadota; class Gammaproteobacteria; order Pseudomonadales; family Pseudomonadaceae; genus Pseudomonas; species Pseudomonas lijiangensis. The sequence goes on along the minus strand of NZ_CP076668.1, from coordinate 701,846 downwards.
GCGAGCCTTGTTCCAGTATGTGTTCAGCCAACCGGCAACGCGCTCTTCAGGCCAGCTCAGGAACGCATCCTTGAACAGGCAGGTAATGTCATAAGTGACCGGCCCGTAGACCGCATCCTGGAAATCCAGCACGCCCGGATTGGGCTCACTGATCATCAGGTTGCGCGGCATGTAGTCGCGATGAACCAGCACTTTGGGCTGCGCCAGGGCGCTTTCGATCAACAGGTCGCTGACATGCTGCCAACTGGCCAGTTGCGCGGAGTCCATCTCAATACCCAGGTGACGCTTTACATACCACTCGGGGAAAAGCTCCAGCTCACGACGCAACAAGGCCACGTCATAGCTGGGCAACGGTGCATCCATCGGCAGTTGCTGATAAGTCAGCAGCGCTTCGATGGCATCGGCAAACAATGCATCGGCGTTGTCCGCATCGATCACGTCCAGATACGTCTGACGCCCCAGATCGCTGAGCAGCAAAAAGCCCTGCGTCAGGTCTTCGGCATGAATTTTCGGAACATTAATGCCCGAGCTGGCCAATAAATGAGCAATGTCCACGAAGGGTTTGCAGTTTTCCTGCGGTGGAGGCGCATCCATGACAATAAAAGTTTTATCGCCGCCTTCCCAACGGAAGTAGCGACGGAAACTTGCGTCGCTACTGGCCGCAGTCAACGTGGCCGGGGGTACGGCGCCCCATTTCTGTCTGGCAAAGAGCGCTGGCAACTGCTCATCGAGCCAAACTTTCAGGGATTGAAGGCGTATATCTTGGTCTGACATTACAAGGGTCTCCGACGGCGCTAGCCGTCAAGCGGGTCATGCTTTATTATCCGGGATCTTTTTCAGCCCATCGAGAGGCGTGCGGCCCCCCCGCGGGCAGATGGCGCGCAGGAAGCCCGGACTAATAAGATGGCATTGAAATCCCCCGCGTTTCGTAAAAAATTTCCGTTGCTCGTAACCGGCAGTCTGCTGGCGATGCAACCCCTGGCCACTCAGTTCGTGGTTGCCGCGGAACAGTATGACTGCTCAGTCTCTGCTTCGGGTGCCTGGAACTGTGCGCCGAAATCGAATACGGCTGCTGCAGCGCTGCCTCCACGTCCCGTGCACAGCGCGACCGAGGTCAGCTCCAACGGCACAGTGATTTCGCAAGGCACCACGGCCGGAACGACTGTCGACACGACCAAACTGGTCAGCGAAGCCAAGGGTAAAGGTCTGGCGTCGCGTAGTGCTGACTACAGCCACCTTGACTGGGTTCCCCGTGAAAAGCTCACGGCTGCGCAATTGGCCGAAACCGGTCCTTATTGCTCGGGAGCCTATGTCGAGCCGATCCGTCCAGGCATGGATGACAAGACGCCCAAGAGCGATGCTCCCCTGTTCGTCGGTGCCAAGGCATCGCGCTACGAGCAGGAACAGCAGATCGCGACCCTGGCTGGCGATGTCGTCTTGCGTCAGGGCAGCATGCAGGCCCAGGCTCAGGAAGCCGCTCTGTATCAGGCCGAGAACCGTGGCGAGCTCAACGGCGATGTCCGTTTGCGCGACAACGGCGCCCTGATCGTCGGCGATCGTGCAGAACTGCAACTCGACACCGGCGAAGCCCAGGTCGACAACGCGGAATACGTCCTGCACAAGTCGAACATTCGCGGTAACGCGCGCTACGCAAAGCGTGCAGAGAACGCGATCATCCGCCTCAAGGATGGTACCTATACCTCCTGCGAACCGGGCAGCAACGCCTGGACGCTCAAGGGCAACAACATCACGCTGAACCCGGCCACCGGTTTCGGCACCGCGACCAACGTCACGCTGCGGGTCAAGGACATACCGGTACTCTACACGCCGTATATCTACTTCCCGATCGACGACCGTCGCCAGTCCGGCTTCCTGCCGCCGACCATTGCTGCCGGTGGCGACAACGGCTTCACTCTGGTCACGCCTTACTACTTCAACCTGGCGCCCAACTACGACGCCACGTTGTACCCACGCTACATGGCCGACCGCGGCCTGTTGATGGAAGGCGAATTCCGTTATCTCACCAAGAGCAGCGAAGGCCAGTTCGGCGGCGCTTACCTCAATGACGAAGATGACGAGCGCAGACTGCAGTCCGAGTACGAGAAAAAGCGCTGGATGCTCAACTGGCAGCACACCGGTGGTCTTGACTCCCGCTGGCTGACCAAGGTCGATTACACCGACATCAGCGACCCGTACTACTTCCAGGATCTGGACACCGACCAGATCGGCGTGAACACACCCGAGTTCCTCAACCAGCAAGGGTCCCTGACCTATCGCGGTGACAGCTACAGGGCAATGCTCAACGTCCATGCCTACAAACTGGCATCGATCGCCAACATCACACCGTATGACCGTGTGCCACAACTCACGCTCAACGGCACGCTGCCATACAACCCTGCCGGCCTGCGTTTCGATTATGAAACCGAAGCCGTGCGCTTCGAGCGCGACCTGCAGAGCGGTACCTACTTCGACAAGGACGGTAACCCGGAAGCTCGTCTGGACACCAACGTGGCCGGCCTGGCTCGCGCCAACGGTGATCGTCTGAACCTGGCTCCGTCGGTCAGCCTGCCGATGAACTGGACCTATGGTTTCCTGACGCCGAAACTGAAGTATGTCTACACCCAGTACGATCTGGATCTGGACAGCCGCGGCAGAGCCGCCGTCACTGACTTCGAAAGCAAACAGACCCGCAGTCTGCCTATCGTGAGTGTCGACAGCGGCCTGTATTTCGACCGCAATACCCAGTGGTTCGGCAAGGATTATCGCCAGACACTGGAACCGCGCATGTTCTATCTCTACGTGCCGGAAGAGAACCAGGAAGACATTCCGGTTTTCGACACGAGTGAAAGCACGTTCAACTACTCGTCCCTGTTCCGCGACAACCGCTTTACCGGTTACGACCGTATCGGTGACGAGAACAAGCTTTCCTTCGGTGTCACCAACCGCTGGATCGAAGAGAACGGCTTTGAGCGTCAGCGCTTCAGCATCGGTCAGGCGGTGTACTTCAGCGATCGCAAGGTTCAACTGCCAGGTATCACCTTCGCCGACCGCGACGATGCCAAGGCCAATGTTTCGCCTTATGCGCTGGAGCACGAATATCGCTTCAACCGCGACTTCCGTATCAACTCCGACTTCAACTGGGATCCGGACAGCCGCAGCACGCGTTCGGGCAGCACCATGCTGCATTACCAGCCTGAAGATAACCCGGGCAAGATCATCAACGCCGGTTATCGCTATCGCAACGACCAGGTCCGCTATGACGAGAACACCGGTCGCTGGACAGTGGGCGGTGGTGACTATGGCACGCCAGGTCAACCGGGCTACGTGAAGGACTACTACAAGATCCAGCAACACGATTTCTCGGTCATCTGGCCAATCGTGCCGCAATGGAGCCTTATCAGCCGCTGGCAGTATGACTACAACCGCGACCGTACCCTTGAAGCCTTTGGTGGTTTCGAGTACGACAACTGCTGTTGGAAACTGCGTCTGATCAACCGCTACTGGGTCGACTACGACGAATACAGCCAGGCTGCTCCTCAGAACGAGAAAGGCGACCGCGGCGTATTCCTACAAATTGTGTTGAAGGGACTGGGCGGCGTTACCGGCGCCAAAGTAGAGAGCTTCCTCGACAAAGGCATTCAAGGTTATCGTGAACGTGAAGACCAAGCTTTCTGATTGTCTGCGCCCGCTGATGCTGGGCGCATTACTCCTGAGCGGCGCTGTTCATGCAGCGGTTCAACCTCTGGACAGCGTAGTGGCCATCGTCGACAACGACGTGATCATGAAAAGCCAGATGGACCAGCGTGTTCGCGAAGTCCAGCAGACCATTGCCAAGCGCGGAGCCGGTACACCACCGGCCGAAGCGCTGCAGTCGCAGGTACTCGATCGTCTGATCCTGGAAAACCTTCAGTTGCAGATCGGCGAACGCTCCGGCATTCGCATTACCGATGAAGAGCTGAACCAGGCCATCGAAACCATCGCCCAGCGCAACAACATGAGTGTCCAGCAGTTCCGTGCTGCCCTGGCTCATGACGGCCTGTCCTACAACGATGCCCGGGAGCAGGTTCGTCGCGAGATGATCATCAGCCGTGTGCGTCAGCGTCGTGTGGCAGAGCGTATCCAGGTCTCCGAGCAGGAAGTGAAGAATTTCCTGGCCTCCGACCTGGGTAAGGCTCAGTTGTCCGAAGAGTTCCATCTGGCCAATATCCTGATCGCAACACCGGACAGCGCTTCGTCGGATGCGATCCAGGCGGCGGCCCGTCAGGCTCAGGATATCTACGGTCAACTGCAGAAAGGCGCCGACTTCGCTCAACTGGCCGTTGCACGGTCGGCAAGCGAAAGCGCACTGGAAGGCGGCGACATGGGCTGGCGCAAGGCTGCTCAACTGCCACCACCTTTCGGTGACATGCTCAGTTCCATGCGTCCGGGTGAAGTAACGCCTCCGGCACGTACACCGGGCGGCTTCATCATCCTCAAGCTGCTGGAAAAACGCGGCGGCGAAGGCCAGACCCAGATGCGCGACGAAGTGCATGTGCGTCACATCCTGATCAAGCCAAGCGAAATCCGCAGCGAAGAAGAGACACGTCGTCTGGCGACCAAGCTTTATGACCGCATCGAAGCTGGCGAGAACTTCAGCGAACTGGCCAAGAGCTTCTCGGAAGATCCTGGCTCGGCGCTCAACGGCGGCGACCTGAACTGGGTTGACCCCAACTCGCTGGTTCCGGAATTCCGTGCAGCCATGAACGATACGCCGCAAGGCACATTGTCCAAGCCGTTCAAGACAGCCTACGGCTGGCACATCCTGGAAGTTCTTGGTCGTCGCGCCACCGACGCCACCAGCCAGGCCCGTGACCAGCAAGCCCTGCTCGTACTGCGTAACCGCAAGTACGACGAAGAGCTGCAAACCTGGCTGCGTCAGATCCGTGACGAAGCCTACGTCGAGATCAAGCTTCCCGGCGCGGCCCAGGCTGCACAGTGAAACCAAAGCGTTTCGCACTGACACCCGGCGAGCCGGCCGGCATTGGTCCTGACCTTTGCCTGCTGCTCGCCACTCAGCCTCAGCCACACCCCCTGATTGCCATTACCAACCGTGACCTGCTCCTGGAGCGGGCCACGCAGTTGGGCATGGCCGTCAACCTGATTGCCGTCACTCCCGATGCCTTTCCCGAGCAACCGGCGCCTGCTGGCAGCCTGTATGTCTGGGATACCCCGCTGCAAGCCAGAGTGGTAACCGGCACGCTGGACAAGGCGAACGCGGCCTTTGTGTTGGAGACCCTGACCCGCGCCGCCCAAGGCTGTGTCGACGGTCTGTTCGCCGGGATGATCACCGCTCCTGTCCACAAGGGTGTGATCAACGAAGGCGGCATCGCCTTTTCCGGGCATACCGAGTTTCTTGCCGAGCTGACTCACACCGAACAGGTGGTGATGATGCTGGCTACGGGTGATCTGCGCGTGGCACTGGTGACCACTCACCTTCCATTGCGCGACATTGCCGATGCAATCACACCGGAACGCCTTGAGCGCGTCACACGCATCCTGCATGCCGATCTGGTCAACAAATTCGGCATCGCCCGGCCACGCATTCTGGTCTGCGGCCTCAACCCCCATGCCGGGGAAGGCGGCCATCTGGGCCGCGAAGAGATCGACATCATCGAACCAACCCTGGAGCGTCTGCGCAGCGAAGGCATCGACCTGCGAGGCCCGCTGCCTGCCGACACTCTGTTTACCCCCAAATATCTGGAGCACTGCGACGCAGTGCTGGCGATGTATCACGACCAGGGCCTGCCCGTGCTGAAATACAAAGGTTTCGGCGCGGCAGTCAACATCACGCTCGGTCTGCCGATCATCCGCACCTCCGTCGATCATGGCACTGCGCTGGATCTGGCAGGCAGCGGCAAGATCGACACCGGCAGCCTGCAAGTAGCCCTGCAAACCGCCTACCAGATGGCCGAGACTCATTCATGACCGAGCAATACCAACACCGGGCGCGCAAGCGCTTCGGGCAGAACTTCCTGCACGACGCAGGCGTTATCGACAAGATCCTGCGCGCCATTCGCGCCAGGCCTGAAGACCGCCTGCTGGAAATCGGCCCGGGCCAGGGTGCCCTGACCGAAGGCCTGCTCAACAGCGGCGCACGCCTGGACGTGGTCGAACTGGACAAGGACCTGATCCCGATCCTCAATGGCCAGTTCGCAGGCAAGCCGAACTTCAATCTGCATCAGGGCGATGCACTGAAGTTCGACTTCAACAGCCTGGGTGCTGCGCCCAACAGCCTGCGTGTAGTGGGCAACCTGCCCTACAACATCTCCACGCCACTGATCTTTCATCTGCTGCAGAACGCAGCACTGATCCGCGACATGCACTTCATGCTGCAGAAGGAAGTGGTCGAGCGCCTCGCAGCCGGACCGGGTGGTGGCGACTGGGGCCGCCTGTCGATCATGGTTCAGTACCATTGCCGTGTGGAACACCTGTTCAACGTAGGCCCGGGAGCGTTCAACCCGCCTCCGAAAGTGGACTCGGCCATCGTCCGTCTGGTACCCCATGAAACACTGCCTCATCCAGCCAAGGATCACCGCCTGCTGGAACGCCTGGTGCGCGAAGCCTTCAACCAGCGCCGCAAGACCCTGCGCAACACTCTGAAGCTGCTGCTGAGTGCCGATGAGATTGCAGCCGCCGGTGTCGATGGCAGCCTGCGTCCCGAACAACTGGATCTTGCAGCATTCGTCCGTCTGGCGGACAAACTCAGCGAAAAGGCAGCAGTGGAATAACCTGAAAGGACAAGTAAACGGCCATGTGCCATTAGTCATTTTCCGTTTACTTGTCCTAAACTGACCTGTCTATCGAACGCTCCAGTTTTTTCCGCTATAGCTTTCAAGGTCTACCGTATGCCCGATTCCCGTTATCAGGTCGACGTCAGCGTCGTCACGCGCTTCCTCGCAGAACAGTCCCAACCCGAGCAGAATCGCTTCGCCTTCGCTTACACCATCACCGTTCAGAATAACGGCGAGCTGCCGGCCAGACTGCTGTCACGGCACTGGGTCATCACCGACGGCGACGGCAATGTCGAAGAAGTGCGTGGCGAGGGCGTCGTGGGCCAGCAGCCACTGATCAAGGCAGGCCAGAGCCATACCTACAGCAGCGGCACGGTGATGACGACGAAAGTCGGCAACATGCAAGGCTCCTATCAGATGCTCGCCGAGGACGGTAAACGCTTCGATGCAGTGATTGCGCCCTTCCGCCTCGCCGTTCCGGGCTCCCTTCACTGATGGCTGTGTATGCCGTTGGCGATCTGCAAGGCTGCCTTGAGCCCCTGAAGTGCCTGCTGGGCGATGTCCGGTTCGATCCTGCAAAGGATCAGCTGTGGCTGGTAGGCGACCTGGTCAATCGCGGCCCACAGTCGCTGGAGACGCTGCGCTTTCTCTACAGCATCCGCGAATCCGTGGTCTGCGTGCTGGGCAACCATGACCTGCATCTGCTGGCTGCATCGCGGAACATCGAGCGCCTGAAGAAATCAGACACCCTGCGCGAAATCATCGAGGCGCCCGACGGCAACGACCTGCTGGACTGGGTGCGTCGGCAAAAGCTGATGCATTACGATGAACAGCGCAATATCGCCATGACCCATGCAGGCATTCCTCCGCAGTGGTCACTGAAGAAAGCCCTCAAATACGCCAGCGAAGTCGAACAGGCCCTGCAGGACGACAACCTGTACGAACCTTTCCTGGACGGCATGTACGGCAATGAACCCGTCAAGTGGGACAACGATCTGCAAGGCGTGACACGACTGCGGGTGATCACCAATTACTTCACCCGCATGCGTTTCTGCACCCGCGAAGGCAAGCTCGACCTCAAGAGCAAGGAAGGCATCGAAACCGCCCTGCCAGGCTACGAGCCATGGTTCAAGCACCCGAATCGAAAGACCCGTGACCTGAAGATCATCTTCGGCCACTGGGCAGCCCTTGAAGGCAATTGCGATGAACCCGGCGTCTATGCGCTGGACAGCGGGTGTGTATGGGGCGGCGCCATGACCCTGATGAACGTCGACACCCTTGAACGTCACCGCTGCGATTGCGATGCTGTCGGCAATGCCGCCACGCGGCTGGCAACATCCCCAATTCCCCAGCCAGAGGCCAGCGAGGCCCGGCGCTAAAAGATCAGCTCAGGAGTCCAGCCATGACCGAATTCAAACGCATTCCCCCTGAACAGGCCCATGCCCTTCGCGAACAGGGTGCCGTACTGGTAGACATTCGTGATCCGCAGGCTTTCGCCAGCAATCACATTACCGATTCGCAACACCTGGACAATCACTCGATCGCCGACTTCATCGCCAAGGCCGATCTGGACAAACCGCTGGTAGTGGTCTGCTACCACGGCAACTCCAGCCAGAGTGCCGCCGCCTACCTCGTGGGCCAGGGCTTCTCCGACGTCTACAGCCTCGACGGCGGGTTCGAGTTGTGGCGCAACACCTTCCCTGACGAAACGGCGCAGGGTTAACGACAGAACGGATGCTGGTGCAGACACGCAGAAACACCCGGCACACTCTGAAAAAATATTTTTATCCGGCTGATCCCGCGTCCTGCGCGGGTTCGCGCCCAAACTGACGAACGGTCAGCCACACTTCTCGCTCATCCCTTCTTTATCTTTCCGAATCCGAACTATCCTTAGCCTCAGGCCATCCGTAATCAGGGGAGAGCCGGTACACCGGCGCGTGGGTCATCGGTAGTTACTTTTATGGTGTTCTGGGGGGTAAACGGCATCTGGATACTCAGCTGCTGCCAGCATCGACTGACGATCCGCCGCCGGCTCAACGTATCGAGCGAGGTGACGTCATGAGTATTTTTAGCCACTTCCAACAACGCTTTGAAACCACACGTCAGGAAGAGCTCTCCTTACAGGAGTATCTGGAGCTCTGCAAACAGGATCGCAGCGCCTACGCCTCTGCCGCAGAACGTCTTCTGATGGCCATTGGCGAGCCGGAGCTGGTGGACACCTCCACCAACTCACGGTTGTCGCGGATCTTTTCCAACAAGGTAATCCGGCGTTATCCGGCCTTTGCCGACTTCCATGGCATGGAAGAATGCATCGACCAGATCGTGTCGTATTTCCGCCATGCAGCCCAAGGCCTGGAAGAGAAGAAACAGATTCTCTATCTCCTCGGCCCGGTGGGTGGCGGCAAATCGTCTCTGGCTGAAAAGCTCAAACAACTGATCGAAAAAGTCCCCTTCTACGCCATCAAGGGCTCGCCGGTCTTCGAGTCACCGCTGGGGTTGTTCAATGCAACCGAGGACGGCGCAATTCTCGAAGAAGACTTCGGCATCCCGCGGCGTTACCTCAATACCATCATGTCGCCATGGGCGACAAAACGTCTGGCTGAGTTCGGGGGCGACATCAGCCAGTTCAAAGTGGTGAAACTCTATCCATCGGTTCTCAACCAGATCGGCGTGGCGAAAACCGAGCCGGGTGACGAGAACAACCAGGACATTTCCGCACTGGTCGGCAAGGTCGATATCCGCAAGCTGGAAGAATTCCCGCAGAACGACGCCGATGCCTACAGCTACTCGGGCGCACTGTGCCGGGCCAACCAGGGCCTGATGGAATTCGTCGAGATGTTCAAGGCGCCGATCAAGGTCCTGCACCCGCTGCTGACTGCGACCCAGGAAGGCAACTACAACAGTACCGAAGGCCTGGGCGCGATTCCGTTTACCGGCATCCTGCTGGCCCACTCCAACGAATCGGAATGGCACAGCTTCCGCAATAACAAGAACAACGAAGCCTTCATCGACCGGATCTACATCGTGAAGGTGCCGTACTGCCTGCGCGTCAGCGATGAGATCAAGATCTACGACAAACTGCTGTTCAACAGCTCCCTGGCCAAGGCGCACTGCGCGCCGGACACCCTGAAGATGCTGGCGCAGTTCACCACCCTGTCGCGCCTCAAGGAGCCGGAAAACTCCAACATCTACTCCAAGATGCGCGTGTATGACGGCGAAAACCTGAAAGACACCGATCCCAAGGCGAAGTCGATCCAGGAATACCGAGACAGCGCGGGCGTCGACGAAGGCATGAACGGCCTTTCAACCCGTTTCGCGTTCAAGATTCTGTCCAAGGTCTTCAACTTCGACCCCCACGAGATCGCTGCCAACCCGGTGCACCTGCTCTATGTGCTCGAACAGCAGATCGAACAGGAACAGTTCCCGGCCGAAACCCGTGAACGCTACCTGCGCTTCATCAAGGAATACCTGGCACCGCGCTACATCGAGTTCATCGGCAAGGAAATCCAGACCGCATACCTGGAGTCCTACAGCGAATACGGCCAGAACATCTTCGACCGCTACGTGCTTTACGCAGACTTCTGGATTCAGGACCAGGAATACCGCGATCCGGAAACCGGCGAGATTCTCAACCGCGTTGCCCTGAACGAAGAACTGGAAAAGATCGAGAAACCTGCTGGCATCAGCAACCCGAAAGATTTCCGCAACGAAATCGTCAACTTCGTGCTGCGTGCCCGCGCCAACAACAACGGCAAGAACCCGACTTGGCTCAGCTACGAGAAACTGCGCGTGGTGATCGAGAAGAAAATGTTCTCCAACACCGAAGACCTGCTGCCAGTCATCAGCTTCAACGCCAAAGCCAGCAAAGAGGATCAACAGAAACACAACGACTTCGTCACCCGAATGGTCGAGCGGGGCTATACCGACAAACAGGTGCGTCTACTCTCCGAGTGGTATCTGCGCGTGCGCAAGTCGCAGTGATGCAGCGGTAAGCTACAAGCATCAGGCAACAGGCTGGAACGGCCGGTTCGACAGATACGACCGTCGCCAGCTTGTGGCTTGAAGCTGCTTTCTACTTGCGGCTGCCCGGAGGGCCTATGAGTTATGTGATTGACCGACGCCTCAATGGCAAGAACAAGAGCACGGTAAATCGCCAGCGATTTCTGCGGCGCTATCGTGATCACATCAAAAAAGCAGTGGAAGAAGCCGTCAGCCGTCGCTCCATAACCGATATGGAGCATGGCGAACAAATCAGCATTCCCGGTCGCGATATCGACGAGCCGGTGCTTCATCATGGCCGTGGTGGCAAACAGACGGTGGTGCACCCCGGCAACAAGGAATTCTCCAGCGGCGAGCACATCGCCCGTCCGCAAGGCGGTGGCGGTGGCAAAGGGCCTGGCAAGGCCAGCAACTCCGGCGAAGGCATGGACGAGTTCGTCTTCCAGATCACTCAGGAAGAATTTCTCGAATTCATGTTCGAGGACCTGGAGCTTCCCAACCTCGTCAAACGCAACCTGACCGGCACCGACACCTTCAAGACCGTACGCGCAGGCATCAGCAACGAGGGCAACCCCTCGCGCATCAATATCATCCGGACCCTGCGCTCGGCACATGCACGCCGTATCGCCCTGTCCGGCAGCAGCCGCGCCAAGCTCAAGGAAACAGTGAACGAGCTGGAGCGTCTCAAGCGCGAAGAACCGGACAACTTCGGCGATATTCAGGAACTGGAAGTAGAAATCGACCGCCTGAAAGCGAGGATTCGTCGTGTGCCTTATCTGGACACCTTCGACCTCAAGTACAACCTGCTGGTCAAGCAACCCAATCCAAGCTCCAAGGCGGTGATGTTCTGCCTGATGGACGTCTCCGGCTCCATGACCCAGGCAACCAAGGATGTCGCCAAGCGCTTCTTCATCCTGCTGTACCTGTTCCTCAAGCGAAACTACGACAAGATTGAAGTCGTGTTCATTCGCCATCACACCAGCGCCCGGGAAGTGGACGAAGAGGAATTCTTCTATTCACGGGAAACCGGCGGCACCATCGTTTCCAGCGCCCTGAAACTGATGCAGGAGATCATGGCCGAGCGCTATCCGAGCAACGAATGGAACATCTATGCCGCCCAGGCTTCCGATGGCGACAACTGGAACGATGACTCACCGATCTGCCGCGAAATCCTCACCAAGCAGATCATGCCGTTCGTGCAGTACTACACCTATGTGGAGATCACGCCCCGAGAGCATCAGGCCCTATGGTTCGAATACGAACGCATCGGTGAAGAATTTGCCGACACCTTTGCCCAGCAACAGCTGGTCTCAGCCGGCGATATCTATCCGGTATTCCGTGAACTCTTCCAGCGCAGGTTAGTGACATGACCGCTAGAGAGCAGAAGCGCCAACCCCTCTCCACGGGGTCCGAGTGGACATTTGAACTGATCCAGGCCTACGACCGCGAAATCAGCCGTATCGCCGAGCGTTATGCCCTGGATACCTATCCAAACCAGATCGAGGTCATCACGGCCGAGCAGATGATGGATGCCTATGCCTCGGTGGGCATGCCGCTGGGCTACCACCACTGGTCATACGGCAAGCATTTCCTGAGCACCGAGAAATCCTACACTCGCGGCCAGATGGGTCTGGCCTACGAGATCGTGATCAACTCGGACCCGTGCATTGCCTATCTGATGGAAGAAAACACCATCTGCATGCAGGCACTGGTAGTTGCCCACGCCTGCTACGGGCATAACAGCTTCTTCAAGGGCAACTACCTGTTCCGCACCTGGACCGATGCAAGTTCGATCATCGATTACCTGGTCTTCGCCAAGCAGTACATCATGCAATGCGAAGAGCGCCATGGCATCGATGCAGTGGAAGACCTGCTCGACTCCTGCCATGCCCTGATGAACTACGGTGTCGACCGCTACAAGCGGCCTTACCCGATTTCCGCCGAGGAAGAACGACGCAGACAGAAGGATCGCGAAGAGCACCTGCAACGGCAGATCAACGACCTGTGGCGCACCATCCCGAAAAGCGCCGACAAGAGCAGCAAGGAAGACAACGCCCGCTTCCCGGCCGAACCGCAGGAAAACATCCTGTACTTCATCGAGAAGCACGCGCCGCTGCTGGAACCCTGGCAGCGCGAAGTGGTGCGCATCGTCCGCAAGATTGCCCAGTATTTCTACCCGCAACGCCAGACCCAAGTGATGAACGAAGGCTGGGCAACGTTCTGGCATTACACCCTGATGAACGACCTGTACGACGAAGGCCTGGTCACCGACGGTTTCATGCTGGAGTTCCTGCAGTCGCACACCAGCGTGATTTACCAGCCGGGTTTCGACAGCCCCTATTACAGCGGCATCAATCCGTACACGCTGGGTTTTGCCATGTACCAGGACATTCGGCGCATGTGCGAACACCCTACCGAAGAAGATCGCCGCTGGTTCCCGGAAATTGCCGGCACAGACTGGCTGACGGCAATCAAGTTCGCCATGTCCAGCTTCAAGGACGAGAGCTTCATCCTCCAGTACCTGTCGCCCAAGGTCATTCGTGACCTCAAGCTGTTCAGCATCATGGATGACGATCAGAAAGACGACCTGCTGGTGCCCGCCATCCATGACGAAGCCGGTTACAGGACCATTCGGGAAACGCTGGCCGCTCAATACAACCTGGGCAACCGCGAACCCAACGTGCAGATCTACAGCATCGACCGCCGTGGCGACCGTTCGCTGACACTGCGCCACCAACAACACAACCGCAAACCGCTGGGCGACTCCACGGACGAAGTGCTCAAACACCTGCACCGCTTGTGGGGCTTCGATATCCATCTGGAAACCCTGCAAGGCGATCAGGTGATGAAAACTCACCATGTCCCGCCACGCGGAGAGCATGCCGAGGGTGATTACCCGCGACTCGACATGGCTGTCGTTCATCTCTGAAGAACGTAGCAGCAGAGAATGTTGTTAACTTTTAACCTCCGTAGGGACGACTCAGGTTTATCCTGTCGTGCTTACGGAGGTTTTTATGCAGATTTATAAAGTTGGTGGCGCTGTACGCGACCGCCTGCTGGGTCAACCCGTTACCGACACGGACTGGGTCGTCGTAGGCGCCAGCGCCGATGAGATGCTGGTCAAAGGCTATCGTCCGGTAGGTACCGATTTTCCGGTCTTTCTTCATCCACTGACGGGTGAGGAATACGCACTGGCCCGCACCGAGCGCAAAAGCGGCGTTGGTTACGGCGGCTTCGTCTTTCACGCCAGCCCTGACGTCACACTCGAACAGGACCTGATCCGCCGCGACCTGACCATCAATGCCATAGCTGAAGACAAGGACGGTAATCTGACCGATCCCTATGGCGGACAGCATGATATCGAAGCCAGGATCTTGCGCCACGTTTCCCCCGCGTTCGCCGAAGATCCGCTCAGAGTGTTGCGTGTCGCCCGCTTCGCAGCCCGCTATGCACCTCTGGGTTTCAGCATAGCGCCCGAAACACTGGAGCTGATGCGCCAGCTCAGCGAATCCGGTGAACTCAAGGCCCTGACACCCGAGCGCAGCTGGAAGGAAATCTCCCGGGCGCTGATGGAAGATCAGCCTCAGGTTTTCATTCAGGTGCTGCATGACTGCGGCGCTCTCAAGGAACTGCTTCCCGAAGTCGACGCGCTGTTCGGCGTACCGCAGCCTGCCGCCCATCACCCGGAAATCGACACAGGCAAGCATGTACTCAGCGTGCTGGGACAATCCGCCCTTCATCAACAGCCGTTGAGCGTACGCTGGGCCTGCCTGCTGCATGATCTGGGCAAAGGGCTGACACCGGAATCCGAATGGCCTCGGCATATCGCCCATGAACACAGAGGCCTGCGCCTGATAAAAGCGGTCAACGAGCGCTTCAAGGTGCCGAAGGAATGTCAGGAACTGGCGCTGCTGGTTGGCCAGTATCACACTCATGGACATCGCGCCCTTGAGCTGAAACCCCTGACCCTGCTGGAGCTACTGCACAGCTTCGACGTCTACCGTCGCCCGCAACGCTTTGAAGAATTCATTGTGGCTTGCGAGATGGACGCTCGTGGACGCGACGGTTTCGAGGAGCGCAATTATCCACAGGCTGACTATCTGCGCGGCGCAGCCCATGCAGCCCGAACCGTTGCGGTACAGCCGCTGGTGGAAAAGGGTTTGAAGGGACAGGACCTGGGCAATGCGCTGAAAAACGAAAGGCTGGATGCACTCAAGGTGTACAAGGCCGAGTGCGCTGCGCTTCGCGGATGCTGATCAGTCAAGAGGCAAGGTCACAATCCGTGGGAGGGGCCTTGGCCGCGACAGCCAGCTTTCAGGCGCTAAAAATGTGTTGCCTGTGAGCAGGTCGTCGCGGCCAAGGCTCCTCCCACAAGTGACAGTATTGCTTTAACTGATCGGGATTATTCCTACACGCCCTCTGGCGTCAGTTGCTTTCCGCGCCACTCGAACGCCACAGGCCACAGCTGCTGATCGATCTGAGCATCAGCCCAGAGCGTGCCGAAAGGCACGCCAACACCCGGATGCAGGCGGTCTGCCGCGATCAGTGACAAGGGCCACAACACAAAGGCGTTCTTGAGGATTTCTGCACGCGGCAGGATCAAACCGTCGAAGTTACCGACCTGCTCGCCATACAGCAGCACATCGATATCCAGCGGCAAGCCTTTGCGATCCGGTGCATAACGACCGCTATCGGCTTCGATCATCTTCAAACGGCGGTCCAGATCCAGCAGCGGCAGGTCGGTCAGGGCCGAGACGACCAGATTGAAGAACGGACCACTCTTGATTCCCACCGGCTGGCTTTCGAAGACCGGAGAGCAGGTCAGATCGCTCAGGAATGAATCGAGCGCATCCAGCCCGGCATGCAAATGCCTTTCGCGCTCGATATTACTGCCGAGCCCAAGAAAAACCCGAGTCAGGGACATCCGCGCTCGATCTCCACGCCCACGCCCTTGGCAGCGGCGACAGCGCCCGGCTTGGTCAGCCTCAGACGCAGCCAGGGAATATGAAACTCACTCATCAGCACTTCGGCCAGACGCTCGGCAAAAGTTTCCACCAACTGGAACTGCGCCTGCTCGGCAAAAGCCTGGATACGAGCGGAAACACTCGCATAGTCCAGGGCCTTGCTCAGGTCGTCACCCGCTGCGGCAGGGCGGTTATCCCATGCAAAACTCAGGTCCAGCCGCAAGCACTGGCGGATGCCACGTTCCCAGTCATAAGCGCCGATCACTGTATCGACCTCAAGACCGTCAATGAAAACTCTGTCCAAGCACTACTCTCCACTGCACGACAAGGGCGCGATGCGCCGTTAGAATCAGGGCATCCTCGCCCGGAATGGTTAGCATGTTTTGGTCACTGGCTATTTTCGCCTACCTGCTCGGCTCACTGTCCTTCGCCATCCTGCTCAGCCGCCTCAATGGCAGCCCGGACCCACGTGCCAGTGGCTCGGGCAATGCGGGCGCGACCAACATGCTGCGTCTGGCCGGTAAAAAAGCGGCCGTCCTGACCCTGATAGGCGACCTCTGTAAAGGCCTGCTCCCCGTACTGCTGGCCAGCCTTGGCGGCCTTGACCCGCGGGACCAGGCCTGGATAGGCCTTTGCGCCGTACTGGGCCATCTGTTTCCGTTGTACTTTCGTTTCAAGGGCGGCAAAGGCGTTGCAACCGCCGCCGGCATGCTGCTGGGGCTTTATCCTCCCGCCGCGGCCCTGGCCATCACGACCTGGCTGCTGACGTTCTACCTGACCCGCACCAGTTCGCTCGCCGCGCTGATCGCCACACCGTTGACCCTGCCACTGCTGGCTTGGCAGGAACCCCGGGCATTATTGCCCATGAGCGTCCTGACCCTGCTGATCGTCTGGCGTCATCGCGGCAATCTACGCGACCTGCTCGCCGGGCGCGAACGGCATTTCTGAAGAAGCGCATGAAAACGGCTCACCTTCGGCACGCGCACCTCAGATACCCGACAACTGCTCCATTGGCCAGCGTGCCTGCACACTGATACTCAAATCTTCCTTCTGGCCCGCCTGCAGACGCTGACAACCGGCAAATGCGATCATCGCGCCGTTATCGGTGCAGAACTCGGGACGAGCGTAGTAAACATGACCGCGCAGGTCCGCCAGCATGCTCTCCAGCGACTCTCGCAACGCCTTGTTGGCACTGACGCCACCGGCGATGACCAGGCTTTTGAGGCCGGTCTGCTTGAGTGCCCGCTTGCACTTGATGGTCAAAGTCTCCACTACCGCCTGCTGGAAGGCCAGAGAGATGTCGCAACGGGTTTGCTCGCTGTCGTCCCCAGCGCTCTGGCACTGCTGCCAGGCATTGAGTGCAGAGGTTTTCAGACCACTGAAGCTGAATTCCAGGCCCGGACGGTCGGTCATCGGACGCGGAAATACAAAACGCCCCGCTACACCGCGAGTCGCCAGACGGGAAATCTCGGGACCACCCGGATATTGCAGGCCCATCATCTTGGCAGTCTTGTCGAAAGCCTCGCCCGCGGCGTCATCCAGGGTTTCGCCCAACAGTTCATAGCGACCGATACCGTCGACCCGAACCAGTTGCGTATGCCCGCCGGATACCAGCAAGGCGACGAACGGAAACTGTGGCGGCTGCTCTTCAAGCATCGGCGCCAGCAGATGGCCTTCCATATGATGAACGCCAAGGGCCGGAATATCCCAGGCGAATGCCAGGGCCTGGGCACATGACGCACCCACCAGCAAGGCACCGACCAGACCTGGCCCGGCCGTGTAGGCAATGGCATCGATATCGGTCGCGACACAGTCCGCTTCGGCCAGCGTCTGGCGAATCAGTGGCAGCATGCGCTTGACGTGATCACGCGATGCCAGCTCCGGCACCACGCCACCATAAACGCGATGCAGGTCGATCTGGCTGAACAATGCATCAGCCAGCAAACCGCGTTCGCTGTCGTAAAGAGCGACGCCGGTTTCGTCGCAGGAAGTTTCTAATCCCAGTACTAACATGGGTTTGCGCCTTGTAGGGGGCAGATTTGAAGGCGCGCATGATAGTCGTCGCAAAAGGCTCCGACCAGCGGTTTTCGATCAGAGGCTTTGCATTCCTCTCAATGAGGGGTTAACATCCGCAACCCTTAAAAACCGACGTACTTTTGTGCAGTGTTTGCACGAGGCGTTGACCCCGGTAATGAATGAAGGTAGCTCTGGATGCCAGCCGTCAAAGTTAAAGAGAACGAACCCTTCGACGTAGCTCTGCGTCGTTTCAAGCGCTCCTGCGAAAAAGCCGGTGTTCTGGCTGAAGTTCGTAGCCGCGAATTTTACGAGAAGCCGACTTCCGAGCGTAAGCGTAAGGCAGCTGCTGCTGTCAAGCGTCACGCCAAGAAAGTCCAGCGCGAACAGCGCCGCGCCGTTCGTCTGTATTAATTTACAGCCTTACGTCGCAAGCTTCTGCCTTGCCCGGCCATCAAAGCCGGGCTGTCGGCAGTTGGAGCACTAGCCTCACGCTTCATTGACAGAGGCTGTCGAAGCCGCACACGCGACCAAGACAAATCCGTCAAAGCACGTCCAGCCTGCTTCAGGCAACGTTGATCGATCTGTCCTTCGGGCAGGCTTGATCAATGAGCATGACGAGCATGCCTTGATGACTTCGCAAGAAGCTCAGCCAAGGCAGCGTCTCTTGCGATCACTCAGTGAACACCAAAGCTCAAGGCTTGAGTCGAATTCACATGAAATCGCTGCACACTTATTTCCTTTCAAGGCTGCAGGCCCGATTATCGGATGCCGATACCCGCCCGCATCTCGCTATTCTTGCTGACAAAGGCGGCTGAAATGTTCGCGCACGCTTACAGATTCGCCACGATAATTTCGTAATACGCCTGATGACGAGAACGCCATGGCAGGGCTGATTCCCCAAAGCTTCATTGACGACCTTCTGAACCGCACCGACATCGTCGATGTTGTCAGCTCGCGCGTGCAATTGAAGAAAACCGGGAAGAATTTCAGCGCCTGCTGCCCGTTCCACAAAGAGAAAACACCCTCTTTCAGCGTCAGCCCGGACAAGCAGTTCTATTACTGCTTCGGCTGTGGTGCAGGCGGTAACGCGCTTGGCTTCGTCATGGACCACGACAACCTGGACTTTCCCCAGGCGGTCGAGGAGCTTGCCAAAGCAGCAGGCATGGAAGTCCCCCGGGAACAGAACGTCAAAGGCCAGAAGCCGCGCCAGCCGACCGACTCCCCGCTGTACCCGCTGCTGGCAGCCGCCGCCGAGTTCTATCGTCAGGCCCTGAAAAGCCACCCGATGCGCAAGGCCGCCGTGGACTACCTCAAGGGTCGCGGCCTGTCCGGCGAGATCGCACGGGACTTCGGCATGGGGTTCGCCCCGCCCGGCTGGGACAACCTCTACAAGCACCTGAGCAGCGACACGCTTCAGCAAAAGGTCATGATCGATGCTGGCCTGCTGATCGAGAACGCGGAAACCGGCAAGCGCTACGACCGTTTTCGCGACCGGGTCATGTTTCCGATCCGCGACTCACGAGGCCGCGTCATTGCCTTTGGTGGCCGGGTACTGGGCGACGACAAACCCAAGTACCTGAACTCCCCTGAAACCCCTGTCTTTCACAAGGGCCAGGAGCTGTACGGCCTGTTCGAGGCACGCAAACACAATCGCAACCTCGACGAAATCATCGTCGTCGAGGGCTACATGGACGTCATCGCCCTGGCCCAGCAAGGCCTGCGCAATGCCGTCGCGACACTCGGCACCGCAACCAGCGAAGAGCACTTGAAACGGCTATTCAGGGTCGTGCCCAACGTGCTGTTCTGTTTCGACGGCGACCAGGCTGGCCGCAATGCCGCATGGCGCGCACTGGAAGCCACGCTGCCGAGCCTGCAGGACGGACGCCGCGCCCGCTTTCTGTTTCTGCCCGAAGGCGAAGACCCGGACACCCTGGTGCGCTCCGAAGGCACCGACGCTTTCAAGGCGCGCATCAATCAGCATGCCCAGCCGCTGGCCGACTACTTTTTCGAGCAGTTGACCAGGGAATCCGACCCGCGCTCCCTCGAAGGCAAGGCCCACATGGCCACCCTCGCAGCACCGCTGATCGACAAGGTTCCCGGCGCCAATCTGCGCACGCTGATGCGTCAGCGCCTGAGCGAAATCACCGGCCTCAACAACGAAGCCGTCAGCCAGCTGGTACAAAGTGCGCCTGCAGATGTGCCTCCCAGCTACGATCCGTACGTCGATTACGACGCAATGCCGGATTTCGCGGATTACCAGCAGCAAGGCGGCTACGAAGAGCAGCCGCAATGGACGCCCAAGAAAACCGGTGGTCAGAATCAGAAAAAATGGGACAAGAAGCCCTGGGACAAAAAGGGCAAGCGTCAGGAGTTCGAACCTCGTGCACCACGTGTACCAACGGCCGTAGAACCGCCGTTGCAAGCGGCACTGAGAACCCTGCTGCATCACCCGGAACTGGCCGAGAAAGTCGAAAATGCGAGCCATTTCGCCGCAGAAGACCACGCACAGGCGCAGTTACTGGTCGCCTTGATCGAGGCCAGGCAAAAGAATCCGAATCTTCGGTCGTTACAATTGATAGCGCGTTGGCATGGCACGGAACAGGGCCGATTGCTGCGCGCATTGGCAGAAAAGGAATGGTTGATCGAGGCCGATAACCTTGAACAACAGTTTTTCGACACTATAACTAGGCTATCAGATAGACAACGTGTGCGACGCATTGATGAACTGGTCGATAAAGGCAGCAAAATCGGCCTGACAGCAGAGGAAAAAACCCTGCTCGTCCAGCTATATAATCGCAATGTTTCTGCACAAAACCCGACCTCAACTGGCGCGTGAGGTCATAGCTCGGGTATAATCCTCGGCTTGTTTTTTGCCCGCCAAGACCTTCAGTGGATAGGGTGTTATGTCCGGAAAAGCGCAACAGCAGTCTCGTATCAAAGAGTTGATCACCCTGGGTCGTGAGCAGAAGTATCTGACTTACGCAGAGGTCAACGACCACTTGCCTGAGGATATTTCAGATCCTGAGCAGGTGGAAGACATCATCCGCATGATCAACGACATGGGGATCCCGGTACACGAGAGTGCTCCGGACGCAGACGCCCTGATGCTGGCCGATGCCGATACCGATGAAGCCGCCGCAGAAGAAGCGGCCGCAGCATTGGCAGCGGTTGAAACCGACATCGGTCGTACTACCGATCCCGTGCGTATGTACATGCGCGAAATGGGTACCGTTGAACTCCTGACCCGTGAAGGCGAAATCGAAATCGCCAAACGTATCGAGGAAGGCATCCGTGAAGTGATGAGCGCCATCGCGCACTTCCCTGGCACGGTTGATCATATTCTCTCCGAATACGAGCGTGTCACGAGCGAAGGCGGCCGCCTGTCCGACGTTCTGAGCGGTTACATCGACCCGGACGACGGCATTGCACCGCCGGCCGAAGTCCCGCCACCTCTCGACGCCAAGGCAGCCAAGGCTGACGACAGCGACGATGACGAGGAAGAATCGGGCGACGCTTCCGACGATGAAGAAGAAGCCGAAAGCGGTCCTGATCCGGTCATTGCCCAGCAGCGCTTTGGCGCCGTTGCCGACCAGATGGAAATCACCCGCAAGGCGCTGAAGAAATTCGGTCGTGAAGACAAGAATTCCATCGCCGAGCTGGTTGCCCTGGCCGAATTGTTCATGCCGATCAAACTGGTTCCAAAACAGTTTGAAGGCCTGGTAGAGCGCGTTCGCAGTGCACTTGATCGCCTCCGCGCCCAAGAGCGCGCGATCATGCAACTCTGTGTTCGTGATGCCCGCATGCCGCGTGCCGACTTCCTGCGCCAGTTCCCGGGCAATGAAGTTGACGAAAGCTGGACCGACGCACTGGCCAAAGGCAAGAGCAAGTACGCCGAAGCCATTGCCCGTCTGCAGCCGGACATCCAGCGTTGCCAGCAGAAGCTGACCGCGCTCGAAGAAGAAACCGGCCTGAAGATTGCCGAGATCAAGGACATCAACCGTCGCATGTCGATCGGTGAGGCCAAGGCCCGCCGCGCGAAGAAAGAGATGGTCGAAGCGAACTTGCGTCTGGTGATCTCCATCGCCAAGAAGTACACCAACCGCGGCCTGCAATTCCTCGATCTGATCCAGGAAGGCAACATCGGTCTGATGAAAGCGGTGGACAAGTTCGAATACCGTCGTGGCTACAAGTTCTCGACTTATGCAACCTGGTGGATCCGTCAGGCGATCACTCGCTCGATCGCCGACCAGGCACGCACCATCCGTATTCCGGTGCACATGATCGAGACGATCAACAAGCTCAACCGTATTTCCCGCCAGATGCTGCAGGAAATGGGTCGCGAACCGACTCCGGAAGAGCTGGGCGAACGCATGGAAATGCCTGAGGACAAGATCCGCAAGGTACTGAAGATCGCCAAAGAGCCGATCTCCATGGAAACCCCGATCGGTGACGACGAAGATTCGCATCTGGGTGACTTCATCGAAGACTCGACCATGCAGTCGCCAATCGATGTCGCCACTGTTGAAAGCCTGAAAGAAGCCACACGCGAAGTGCTGTCGGGCCTTACCGCCCGTGAAGCCAAGGTTCTGCGCATGCGTTTCGGCATCGACATGAATACCGACCACACGCTGGAAGAGGTTGGTAAGCAGTTTGACGTAACCCGCGAGCGGATTCGTCAGATCGAAGCCAAGGCACTGCGCAAGCTGCGTCACCCGACAAGAAGCGAGCACCTGCGCTCGTTCCTTGACGAGTAACAGCACACGCAAGTCAAAAACCCCCGGCCCGCCGGGGGTTTTGCTTTTCTGGAATAACACTTTCCGGTTAGTAGTTTTTTCACCCCTTCCCCAACGCCGTCTACACTCGTCTCATTACTATCCGCCGCTATGAGGCTGCCATGTTACGACTGTCGGCCATCACACTCTTTTGTCTGATCGGCTCCATAGCAAACGCCAACACTCAGGACTTGCCTGCCCGGCTTAATCAAACACAGAACCCAGGCTCATGGCTCGCCCAGCAGGACTCCAACGCCTTGCTACTCGCGTCGGACAGCACGCAGACGAGCCTGCAACAGTCCGAAGTCCACAGCTGGGTAAATCACGAACCGGTGCATTGGGAAAATTTTCTACTTTATGGCCTGCCCGGCTTATTACTACTTTCGGCTGCTCTTGCAGTGGTTATCCGTAATAACCGAAAGCTCAGCCTGGAGATTTCCCGCGGCATCGAGCTGGAACAGAAACTTCGAGGCAGCGAACATCATTACCGGGGGCTGGTGGAAAGCCTCTCCGCCGTGGCCTGGGAAGCCAACCTGGAAAAGATGACCTACAACTACGTCTCGCCGCAGGCAGAAAGCCTGCTGGGTTATCCACTGTCGAAATGGCTGCAACCTGGCTTCTGGCGCAGCATCGTGCATCCCGAAGACGTGGATGCAGCAGAAACCTTCTGCAAGCAACAGGCCCTGAGCGGCAACGACCACAGCCTCGACTACCGGGTTCGCAACGCCGAAGGTCGGATCCTCTGGATCAGGGACATCGTCAGCCTCATCAAACGCGGCCCCGATCCCGTTATCCGCGGGCTGATGATCGACATCAGCGACAGCAAGCAGACCGAGGAAGCCCTGCGACTGTCCGAGGGGAAGTTCGCCTCGGTCTTTGCCCAATGCCCGGACATCCTGATCATCGCCCGCCTGTCCGACGGCGCCATTCTCGAGGTCAACAAGGCCTTCGTGACCCAGATCGGCCTGAGCAGCGAAGACGTCATCGGCAAAACCGCCACGCAAATCAACCTGTGGGCAGTGCAGGGAGTCGGTCCGGGCTTGCTGGAGCGCCTGCAACAGGGCCGGATCCGCAATCTGGAAATGCCTCTGCGGCGCAAGGACGGACGTACCTTTTCCAGCCTGTTGTCAGCCGAACCCTTCGAGATGAGCGCCACGCCGGCCGTATTGCTCACCATCAGCGATATCACGCCCCTCAAGCAGGCCCAGCAGCAGTTGCAACTCTCTGAAGAGAAGTTCGCCAAGGCCTTCCATTCATCACCCGATGGCCTGGTTATCGCCCGGACCAGCGACGGCCTGCTGTTGGAGGTCAATGAAGGTTTCTGCCGGATGACCGGCTACAGCGAAAGCCAGTGCCTGGAACGCTCAGGCCTCGACCTGCAGATATGGGTCGACCCGAACGAACGCCAGCAGTTGATCAAGCAACTGCAGCAAAATGGCGTGGTACGGGATTTTCGCGGCCAGATCCGGCGCCTGGATGGCCAGGTCCGGCTTTGCGAAATGTCATCGCATCCCATGCTCATCGCCGGGGAAGAATGCATCATGACCCTGGCCCGGGACATTACCGAGCGCCAACAGATGCAGGAAAAACTGCACCTGGCCGCCACCGTCTTCGAGAGTACCGCCGAAGGCGTGCTGATCACCGACACCCGCCAGCGCATCAACGCCGTCAACCGGGCATTCAGCGAAATTACCGGCTACGGCGAGGAAGAAGCCTTGGGCCAGACACCTCGCCTGCTCGCCTCGGGCCAGCATGACAGCGCATTCTATGCGGCCATGTGGCATCAACTGGGCGCAGAAGGACACTGGCAAGGAGAAATCTGCAACCGTCGCAAGAACGGCGAGCTTTACCCGTGCTGGCTGACGATCAGCGCCGTGCGCAACAAGGATCGATTCATCACCCACTTCGTCGCCGTCTTTGCCGACATTTCCAGTCTCAAGCACGCCCAGGCACGCCTGGACTATCAGGCCCATCACGACCCCCTGACCGGCCTGCCCAACCGCACCCTGTTCGAAAGCCGCCTGCAATCCGCCCTGCTGCACAGCGAAGAGTCGGGCAGCCTCGGTGCCGTGCTGTTTATCGACCTGGATCGCTTCAAACACATCAACGACAGCCTTGGGCACCCCGTGGGCGACCTGCTCCTAAAAGGCATCGCACAGCGCCTCAAGGAGACGCTGCGCGACATCGACACCGTGGCGCGTCTGGGCGGCGATGAGTTCATCGTCCTGCTGCCCGGCCTGCTGCAACCCGGCGATGCACACACCATCGGCAGCAAACTCCTGGCCTGCTTCACGGCGCCCTTCCAGGCTGGAGAGCACGAGTTCTTCATGAGCGCCAGCATCGGCAGTTGCCTGTTCCCCACGGACGGCACCGACGTCGCCACGCTGGTAAAGAACGCCGATGCGGCGATGTACCGCTCCAAGGCCAAGGGCCGCAACCGGATCGAAAGCTACACCCGCGACCTGACCTCCCAGGCCAGCGAACGGATCGCCCTTGAACAGGAACTGCGCAGAGCCATCGAACGCAACGAACTGAGCCTGTCCTACCAGCCCAAGACCAGCCTGCTGACCAACAGACTGGTAGGCGCCGAAGCCCTGATTCGCTGGAGCCACCCGACCTTTGGCGAAGTCCCGCCCGAGCACTTCATCCCGCTGGCGGAAGAGAACGGCATGATCCTGCAGATAGGCGACTGGGTTCTGGAACACGCCTGTCGCCAGATGCATGAATGGCGCAAGATCTACGCGCCCTTCGGCCCGCTCTCGGTCAACCTGGCCGGCGCCCAGCTACGCCAGCCCAACCTGCTCAAACGCATCGAACAACTGCTCGCAGACAACGGCCTGGAGCCCGGCTGCCTGCAACTGGAAATCACCGAAAACTTCATCATGAGCCAGACAGAAGAAGCCCTGTCCGTACTCCACAAACTGAAAAAACTCGGCGTCCAGCTAGCTATCGACGACTTCGGCACCGGCTACTCATCCCTGAGCTACCTCAAACGCCTGCCGCTGGACATCCTGAAAATCGACCAGTCCTTCGTCCGCGGCCTCCCGGAAGACACCCACGACGCCGCCATCGTCCGCGCCATCATCGCCCTGGGCCGCAGCATGCAACTCACCATCATCGCCGAAGGCGTGGAGAACCCCGAACAACAGAAATTCCTGACCGAACAAGGCTGCGAACAGATCCAGGGCTACATCGTCAGCCTCCCCTTGCCACCCGAGGAATTCTGCTCCAGATTTCTTCTTATGAATCTTTCGGATTTTTCGGATAGCACAGCCGCGAAACCGCCGTTATAATCCGCGGCCTACTGAGGGCCCATAGCTCAGTTGGTTAGAGCAGAGGACTCATAATCCTTTGGTCCACGGTTCGAGTCCGTGTGGGCCCACCAACTCCAAAGCCGCGCATTGCGCGGCTTTTTTCGTTTTTGGCGGGAACACCTCAGATTCACCCCTATGGTCAAAAGGTACAAAATCAGTACGGCGCTGGTGTGCCAGTACACCTTTGGAATCCTTTCAGATGGCAACATTAGTCAAAACTCCTTCCGGCACTTGGAAGGCTTTGATCCGTAAAACCGGCTGGCCAACAGTAGCCAAAACCTTTCGTACAAAGCGTGATGCGGAGGGCTGGTCTCGACGTACAGAAGACGAAATGGTTCGCGGTGTTTACATCCAGCGCAGCGGCTCCGAGCGCATGACACTGGAGGCAGCGCTTACCCGCTACCTCGCTGACATCACCCCCACCAAAAAGCCCACCACTCAGCGTGGCGAAACCTCGAAAGCCAAGAAGCTTATCGAGCACCTGGGCAAATACTCACTGGCTGCGCTCTCCGCTGACATCATCGCCGGCTATCGCGATAAGCGCCTGAACGAACCCAGCCGTGGCGGGACCATCAGCAACAACACTGCTCGCCTCGAACAGGCCCTATTAAGCCACCTGTACACGGTAGCGATTCAGGAATGGGGTTTAGGTCTGACGTTCAACCCAGCGCTGAACGTCCGTAAGCCGAGCCCTGGGGATGGTCGTGACCGACGATTATCGCCGGAGGAAGAACGCCTTCTGCTCGCGGCTGTGAATCGACACAGCAACCCCATGCTGGGCTGGATTGTTTGCATCGCTCTGGAAACGGGTATGCGCTCGTCAGAGATCTCATCCCTACGTAGACCTCAAGTGGATTTGGCAAAGCGCGTCATACGTCTCTCAGACAAGAAGAACGACGGCTCTCGTACTGTTCCACAGAGCAAGCGTGCCACTGACGTATTCAAAGCTGCGATGGATAATCAGGTACGACCAATGGACTACAATCTGGTGTTTTTCGGTGAGCCTGGAAAGGACGGGAAGCGCAGGCCGTATACCTTCACCAAGATTTGGGGACAGCTCAAGAAGAAGCTCGACCTACCTGACTTCAGGTTTCATGACATACGTCATGAAGCCGTGAGTCGCCTTGTCGAAGGCGGGTTATCTGATCAAGAGGTTTCGGCCATCAGTGGTCATAAGACGATGCAAATGCTCAAAAGGCATACACATTTGAGAGCCGAAGACTTAGTCGGGAAATTGGACAACATCAAGAGGCTGACCACCCTCGACACGTTGTAAAGTAGCTAGGTGCACACCAGAGCCTTTTCCCCCCGCCTACAGCGATAGTCGCATCGCTGAAATCGCTCATGGGACTAGCTCTGCGATCATGACCTGAGAGAGCTTGCGTGGGCCAATGCTCGGGATTTTCAGCTGACAGGAAGCGTTTCAACAGTAGCGTGCTCTCGATTGTCATCCCCGCGGATGTTGAAAAAGGTTTACATTAGCGCGTGGATTGCTGACTCAGCGACTCATCATTCAACAATACTGTGGTTAACGCGCATCTAGGAAGAGACTCATAATGGCTAAACGGATAAGCATCATTAATTTCAAAGGTGGCGTTGGTAAGACAACCTTCACCTACCAGCTAGGCGCGGGCTTGGCTCGATATCATAACGCGCGCGTATTGTTAATGGATATGGATCACCAGAGCAGCCTATCTCTTGTATCTCTCACCGCGCCTGTTTGGCAAAAATTGGTCGCGCAAAACCAGACCATGAATGAGATATTTAAACCATTTATCAGTCAAACACCGTTCCCCAACAAAAGCTTAATAGCAAAACAAGCAATTAGAAGCCAGTTCGTCACCGGAAACTACAAAACTTTAGACATCGTTCCTGCAAGCCTTCAGCTGGACGATATTGAAATTGAGTTAACAGCTTCCCACCAAGGAAATGCAATTAAATCTGAATGGGACAAGCGCACACTTGTATGCCGGTGGCTTGAAGAATCATCAGTAGATGATGACTACGACTATATATTATTTGACTGCCCCCCCGCGACTAAAATTGTATCTCAGAACGCGATCGCCGCTAGTCATGGCTATATTATTCCTGTAATTCCCGAAGCCGTGATGGAACGTGGTGCTCCTCACCTCTCAGGCATGATTAAAAGTGGGATTGACATGAGAATGAATGCATTGGCCGCTATGGGCACACCTCGCTCGATGTATGTACCTGAAACAAAGTTGGCCGGAGTTGTTATCACTCGAATTCAGACTCATGGCCCAGCAACATCGGGCTATACCGATGATCATACACGTCATCTGGCGTCGTTGAAGAAGCAGTGGGGAAAATACTTATTGGCCCCATATATCGAACAAGGCACTGGCATCTCACAAGCGCTGGATGATGGAGTACCTGTTTATGATCGTGCGCACACCCAAAACGTGGGTTCACGCGGCCTAAACACTCTGTATGAAAAACTAACAACTGAAGTCAAAAAACGGGTAGATCAATTGTGAAAAAAAAATACTCCCGAACCGAACTTGGACCTAACATGCCGAAACCAGGACTATCGGCTCAGGATCTTGCTGCTTTTCTGGAGGGGCTTGCTGCACTTCATTCCGCACCCAAGCTTGGAAACTCGGAACTTTCACTAGCCTTGCTCCAATTAGCACATAGCGTACGAAACGGTTGGGCAGGTACAGCCTCACCCCAACGAAAAAAACATAACAAGGCTCCGCTCATTTCAGAGGAAAAAATAGCCGAGCTAAAAACTCTTGACCACAACGCCATTAGTGACTTCTTACTAAACAAACGCAAAACAAAAGACGAACTAATTGCGCTGGCTTTTGCTCGATTCTCCATGCCAACATCACAACTAAAGAGAAGTCGAATTGAAGAAGTAAAAGCAGCGATCACCTCCGCACTATTGCACGAAGCCTCAATTGAAATAATTTCTACAGAAGCCGATAAAGATGGCGAGAAAAGGACTTCTTGATGTTTACGACTAGTAGTAGGACGGGACAAATCCCGCCCTACTACCGAGCGCATACTGAACAGAGCCGATGATGGCAACCAAGATGAATAACCGTATCCGCTCCACAAACCCCACCTACCGCAAGATAGGCAGTTCGTTTACCGTGGCATTTCCGGTGAGCAGCTCCACGGCAACAGCGCTTCGTAAGCTTCTACCGATTGGGCAGAGTTTAGCCGGTAGGCGATTTTGCTGTACAGCTAAAGGGAGAGTCAGGCCTTCAAACCAGCTTCGGGAACCAGTTATGATAACCTCCACAACACCAGCTGAGGTTACTCTACGCGCTTAACAACGAAAGGTATTGCTCAGCACCCACTGTAGAGTTGAGAGAATGGCATAACCATTTCGGTGATTAGTGTCATGGACATTCTATATACCATCCTTGAATGAAGGGAGAACTTAAATGACTGAAGGACAGAAACGAAAGCGACTAACTGCGGCGCAAAAGGAAGAGCGAAAAAAATACGAGGAACGCCATGAACAAACGAAAGAGTTCCTGACAGGTCTGGCAATACGGTCAAATAAGATCCGATCAAAAGAAAAAGAGTTTCATGGCCTTGAGCGAGAACTGCTGGACCTTCAAAAAGAACTACTTGCCAACTATGAGAAAAGCAAAGACATCAAACATCCAAGGGATGTTGGAGCGGCAAGGGAGGTTTTGATTCGCGCATTTTTTATAGAGACTAAACTACTGCCAAAAAAATACGCCGTATCCGAAGTAAGTGTTCGTGTAGCCTCAACTTCAGGACATCTTAGCAACGAGCTTGATTTGCTATTTTACAACGCAGACGATTGCTTTTCTCTTATGCAGCGCCAGCACGTATATGAAGTTCTTCCCGTTGAGTACACGTATGGTGCGATACAGGTAAAATCCAAACTGACCAAAACTGAATTAAAGAAGGCCTTCGCCAACATTGCATCTTATAAAAAATTAAAGCGAATGGTGCCTACAAGCGTCAGCTACATGGGCACCCGCAGACCAGAATTCAATGGCTTCGGAATAATATTCGCCTACGACACCGACCTTGCTTGGGATGAGTTGGCAGAAGAGCTGAAAGCTCTTGGCTCATCTGGTGATGTGAAGCATCTACCAAATGCTGTATTTATTCTATCGAAGGGCTGGTTTCTATTTGGCGATGAGCAGTCAGCTAAATACTACAACTCGGATATGCAGAAGATCCAGGAAACTTTAATTTATGGCAACCCGGACACTTCAGGCCACTGCCTTTATCAGCTATACAGTTTGGTCTTTGACTTCTGCGCTGACACTATCTCTTATCAGGCCCGGCCTCATCATTATGCTCGGCTTCCGTTGACAGCTGGCGAACACTCTTACAGGTATAACATCGGGGGATTTGCGGAGATGGGCGTCTGCGATGAGCATGGTGACTATGCGCGGTCCTACACACCAGAAAAACTAGAAAGGGTAATCACATGGTGTCAAACCGCCGAGCCTATTAACTGGATCAAAGCCACTGAACTAGCCTATGGTCATGATGGCACCAACACTGAGGCCTACGCCAGACAGCCAGGAGATATTAGAATTTACAATCCTGAAAGCCTTCCACTCACTCAAGTATTGGTGCGTGACGCTAACAGCTATTATGAAGGCAGATTGATTTCTACAAAAGCGCTTGCGTTCGACGTCATAGAAAGCAGCGGCCTAAACATGTGCATTCCTTATTATTACCAAGTAAAAGAAGAGCTGGTACAAACATGTCCGCAATGCGATAAAAAACTGAAAAAAACAAAATCACAGAAAACAATCACCTAGCGACATCGACACCTTGCGGGCCGCGACGAAGACGATTCGTCGCACGAATTCTAAGTTATGCGACAAGGCCGGGGTTGCCGGGTCCACACTTCACGCCTGTAGCATAAGTCTGTCGCAGATCGCGGTATATTCATGACTCACCTTAATGGCTACGCAAGGGTGTCCATACAAGGCCTGAACCTCGAACAGCAGCGTGCACAGCTAACCACGTTGAACTGCGCCCGAATCTTCGAAGGAAAGGTCAGTGGTGCAAAGCGTGATAGGCCTGAGCTTACACGCATGCTCGATCTGCCATAGCAACGTTCATATGTGTCCTTTAAATATGTCCTCTGCGTGCACCTTTGAAACCTCTCCAGCCTACTGTATTTCCTAGGATTTCCTTTTTATTCCCCTAGCCTCCCCCATAAGAATTCGAGTCCGTGTGGACCCACTAGATCAAAGAAAGGCCAGCCTCAGGGCAGACCTTCTTACTTTCAGCTTTCTGAAATATCTACAGGAAAACGGGTGCCAGCTATTACAGCGCAGGCAATCGGCGTAGATGCCACCAAGCTCAGCATCCACCTTGTTAATGACATAGCAACCCGCAAAAACCTGATCACCATAAACCCGGCATCACCTCGCTAATTCAAGCTCACCAAAAGCCTGCACATCACTCAGCGCATCTTTCAGCAGTTTTCCCGCGTCCACACCAAAGTACTCAGCGTGACCGGACTCACCTGCAAGACCAAGGCGAGATCGAATATTGCCGAGTACTAGCTTTCTCCAACATCCGGACATAGCACCCACTCACCAACACCCCAAAACCTTCCCGAGCCATGCGTTTCAGGCATCGCAAGTACTCTAAGGCACGCCGCAGTCCATCAAGGACTGCTCAGAAAATGGTCATTCCCCCCGATAAACAGAAGCCAAAACAGGAAATATACCTCCTGTTAAAAACAACCCCACCTAGCTAGCCTTGAACCTCTGGTATCAGCCCCGAGCCATCAATCTGTCGCCGCCATACCAAAAGCTCCACTGCCTGACAGAAACCGATCACCCAAGGAAGCAAACATGAACAACTCAAGGACCCGACTTCCCCTCAATCACCTGCCAAACCTCTCTCCCCGCCCCGAAAACGCCGCCGATCACACTGGCAAGCGACGCGGAAAGATGACTGCGATTGCCTGGTATCGTCCAAGCCGTTCAGGCAAGGGAACCCTCTGGTGGTGTCGCTGTGATTGCGGGCTGTTTGAATACCGTCGACCCGGCACATGGGAAAGCCGGTCGTTTCCGGATGACATGTGCAGCTCTTGCCTGAAGGCCAAAGGGCCCAATGCAAGGCATACGGCTTCGGAACGTCTGCAGCGGTGGGTGGATGGCTTGCGCAGTCTGGGATTGAACGATATGGATATTGCCAGGATCCAGGCTCCGGGCATGATGGTGGAAACCAAAGGCAAGACCGCCGCCGAAATACGCCAACAGATGGTCAATGTGTACAGCTGACCAAGAGCATCTGTCTCTTGCAGAGAGGGGCACTGCACATGCGTCTCCACTCTGCACCTCCGGCGTTGCAACCTGCTACAGGGCCGTCATCACATTTCATCAAGCGCAGCCATGACAGCTGGTATAACCGAGAACTCACAGTCCAGCGCTCCCGGCACTCTTGCGTAGCCATCCGGGAACCTCCAGCGCCAGAGACGCTCGAATCGCCTCATGGAAGCCTCTCAACCCCGCTGAATTGGAGATTTCTCCATACAGATGATGAACTTGGAACGATTTTGAATAAAAGCCACACGCCCTTTTCACCCGCTGACGTGTAAGCTACGGGCACCGGTCACGTTGAGGATGGCTGGCAGGTACAGGGATGGAGTACCGCAGGTCTGCTATACAGACGAGTAGCTGCCTGGATTTTTGACATGGAACTACGGCCCACCGTTTTCAGGAACACCAACCAAAAACAGCCCGCAAGATACCCCTGATAAATCAGATGCGTATCCCATACAATTAAAGGGTTTATTTAGATGGGCACGAAAAATGTCAGCTGATGCGTCAGTAGAGAGTAGAAACCAACGCTTGAGTAATCTGATCAACAAATACTTACTACCGCTGGGCTGGCTGATTACCCTGACAGGGATTTTCTGGATCTGGGATCGGGCGCTCTACCACAAGCTTTTTTATATTTTCCTGGCCTTCCCCACCTTTCTGACGCTGGTCCTGCAGCCACGCTTGCTGAAGCCCCTCATCTGTAATCCGCTATTCATCGCCTTCAGTGTCTTCAGTGTATATATCCTCATCAGCATTGCGTGGGCCGTGACGGAGGATGATCTCCCAGGCCTGATCAAACGTCCGATGTACGTCATGCTGCTGTTGTTTTCTACCGGCATCATTGCCTTGAATTACCCCGCAAGGCTGGACCAGTACACACGTCTTTCGGCCCTCTTTGCAGCACTGGTCGCCTGCCTGTCACTGGCCTACTTCATGTTTATCGAGATGCCGAGCGGCGAGAACCGCCTGAATGGCTACGGCGTGCTCGAAAATCCGTTGCTCACCGCTCATGTATTGGGTGCATTCGCTTCATTCTGGCTGGCCACCTGGTTTCAGGCGCGCAAGCCATGGAATCCGGTGCCGATTATCTGCCTGGCGTTTCTGGGCGCAGCCATCATGGCAACCGGGTCAAGGACGCCCTTGATCGGGTTGACGGCAGCTCTGGGGTGGCTGTTGCTTGTGGGCGATCGGCGCCGCAGTCTGTTGGCCATAGGAGCAACTGTTGCTGTCCTGATCACTGTCCTGTTGATTCATCCCGATGCAATCACACAACGCGGTCTGTCCTACCGTCCCGCGATATGGATGGAGTCGCTGCGCCAGATCAGCGAGCACCCATGGCTGGGCCATGGTTTCGGCACATCGATGACAGTGGTGATTCCAGGTATGTCCTACAATCTTGCCGACCCGCACAATATGGAGCTGGGCGTGCTCTATTCGGGCGGCATCGTAGGGTTGGCTCTGTGGATGACGCTGTATGGCCTGGCGATCCGCTTTTGCTGGGTTTACCGCAGTCACGCCGCCGTGACCATTGCGGCGACCTGGCTGGTGTTCGGATTTGCTTCCGGGCTGACTGAAGGCAATGCCTTCTTGTCACGCCCGAAAGAGCACTGGTTCCTGATCTGGATGCCGATGGCGCTGATCTACGCCCAGTCGCTGATTCTCTGGAAGCAGGAACGCGCACTCAGGAAGTGATCAGGCGCCACATACCGCGCAAGGTTTTTCTGTTCCAGTACTTGACCGGGATATCCGCCAGGATTTCCCGGGTCAGTGCTTTATCGCGGTTGGCATACTTGAGCATCATGGAGTTACGAAAGTTCATGCACACCCTTTCGTACTCAGGGTGGTCGCTGAATACCTCATACGTCTTCAAGACGTTGTCCACCATGAAGCGGCCGTTTTTGAAGGTATTGCTGGGGTGGTCACGATACTGCGCCAATACCTCGCCAAGAATGTCGATGAAGTAACCGGCACGGGCAATCGACAACTCGATGTAGATATCTTCCAGACGAATCTCGGGGTTGAAACCGCCGACCTTGTCCAACGCTTCGCGCCGGAACATCAAGGTAGCTGACGCCGGTCCCGGTTTGCGATTGAGGAACAGGTCGTCGAAATCCAGGCGGCGGAATGCCAGATTGCGGTTGCGCTGCTCACGCTCGCCCATGACCTTGCCGTCCTGGTCGATGGTTTCGATGTTGGCCGCGCAGATACCCACTTCGGGCTTGTCCTTCATGTATTCCACCTGGGTGGCAATACGATGGGGAAACATGATGTCGTCGGAGCCGAACGGCACAATCAACTCGCCCTGCGCACGCTCGATCGCGTCATTGAGGGTACGGGCGAGGCCCTGGTTGGCCTGAAAACGCAAATCAAAACCATGCTTTTCCTGAAGCTGTTTCAGGAGCTCCGGGCTCTCGTCTTTGGAGCCGTCGTCGACGACCAGAAGTTCGATATTCGGGTAGGTCTGATTGATGACGCTATTGATGCTGTCTTCTATGTAGCGAGCGTGATTGTAGGAAGCGATGATCACTGTCACCAGCGGTGTGTCACTGACCTCGTGACGTTGAGCAGACATAAAAAATCCCCTGGGTCGAATCTGTACGGCATTCAGTATTTCCTGGCTGAACAGGGTGAATGCCGGGCTCAAGGCTTGAGAACCTTGGTTGGTATAGTTGCGGGCAATACTACTTGAATCGGTCATGTTTTCGTAGCGAGCGCCCCTTCCAGGAACCTCCTGACACCCTGCCACGACAGCTCGTTTGCCCGCGCATTCGCGCTCGGATTGCCATCATCGCTGTAGGTCGCCGGTATGTAAGGCAGCAGAATGGTATGCCCTGCATCCTGGAAGTCCAAGTGCTGTACCGGCCATGGATGCTGATGCTTTTTCAGCCGCTGCTCGACCATGCGTCCGAACAGGCTGGAGGGCCATGCAGCGTCGTCGGTGCCGGACAGGAGAATGACCGGGCCGCGGATTCTTTCGACTTCGATGCCTACGCGAGCCACCGCTTCAGGATCGTCGAGTGCGGTGAGGATGGATTCGGCATTGCGGCGTCCGGCGTCGCGGGCTTCCCAATTGGCGGTTCGGTTGTTGTTCCACAGGTGATCCAGCGGTTGGCCGCGATACAGCCAGGCGGGGCCGTCGCGCCCTATGGCCGGGTCAGCAGCCGCTTGTCCGCCATGAACCAGAGCGCTGGGAACATAGCCGATCACGGCGGATACCAAGTCGGGAAACAGACTGCCAAGCAGCAACACCAGTTCGCCGCCACGGGACTGGCCGCTCAGGGCAATGAAGTCATTTTCCGGTTTGAGCTCGCGACGAATCCAGAGCAACGCCTGCTGGAAATATTCCAGTGGCGTGTTGGAGATGTAGCCCGACAGGCCGGGCGCCTTGAAATAACCCAGAGCCAGGGCGGCATAACCTCGCGAGGCATAGAGTGCCGCTCGTGCTTCGTTGATACCGCCACCCGAGCCATTGAGGACCATTACGGCAGGATGGGGGCCGTCACCTGCGGGCATGAATAGCGTGCCCACCAACCCTTCATCGCGAATCTCGCGGCGGCTGACGCCTGGTCCGGCGAGACGCTGAATCATGGTCACGGATTGATCGCTGTCCGAAAGCGCGACTTCGGTCAGCAGCGGTTCGAGCACCGAATCCGGGAAGATTTCCTTGCTCGCTTCATGTTGCGGACGCTGGCTCCAGAGCAGCCCCATGGCCGATACCTCAGCGTAATCGCCCGCTATCGGCGCATCGCGTTGCAGATCGACAACCCCTTGGGCATCGGCCACAAAAGTCGCATGGCTCTGCCACGGCAGGCCTGCGCCACGACGGGTCGTTGCCGTGAGGGTTATCTGTTGGCCCGCGGCCAGCCCATCGACACAAATACGTCGTGGCTCGTCGAGCAGAGCATCCAGCGGAGTGATTGATAAATGCGGCATCAGCTTTTCCCATGAGTCATTGCTACCCGCCACAATGACTCAAAGCAGCAAAGCAATAAACAATTCCCCCTTCAGTTGTGGCTTACTGGGCATCGCTACCATCAAAGCATGGACACTTTCCCAACCCTCGCGGCCATTTAACGCATGACGAATTCGCGCTCTGTTTTCATCCCTTCCTGGCTCCGCCCTGTTCTGCGCCCTGTGCTTGATCCGTATCGCCGTTACCGGCATGCGCGGCTGATTCATGCTGCGCGTATCGTGGTCGGGCTGCTGGTGTCGATTCTGCTGACGTCCGGTCTGAACATGCCCCATGGCGAGTGGGCTTCGGTGACGATGCTGATCGTGATCGGCGGTTTGCAGCACCATGGCAATATCGGCAAGAAGTCCGTGGAGCGCGCATACGGAACGCTGATTGGCGCAGGCCTTGGGCTGTTTGTGGTGGTGCAGCAGGGGTATCTGGAAATCCCGTTGCTGACTTACGTGATCATGTCCGTGATGTGCGGGTTCTTCGCGTATCACGCCATCGGCAAGGGCGGTTACACCGCGCTGCTGTCGGCCATCACTCTGTTTATCGTGGCCGGGCATGGGGTCAACCCGATCAGTGATGGTCTGTGGCGAACGCTGGATATCATGATCGGTATCGCGCTGGCCCTGGCTTTCTCCTTTGCCTTGCCGCTCTATGCAGTCTTCTCCTGGCGCTACAACCTGGCCAGCGGCCTGCGCGATTGCGCCAAGGTGTACGGGCGCATCCATCAGGGCGAGCCGATCAGTGCCGATGAGCACTTGAAGCTGACCGCAAGACTCAACGCCACGATGCTGCAACTGCGCTCGCTGCTGCCGTCGGTGTCCAAGGAAGTGAAGATTTCCATGGTCGAGCTGGATGCGATCCAGGGCCATTTCCGGATGTGCCTGAGCACGCTGGAGATCCTTTCCAACATTCGCCCGGCCGACCTCGATCAGGCCGCAGGCACAGCCTTGAAAACCTCCATGGACGCCGACTACCGCCAGATCCGCAGGCAATTGATCGGCATGGCCCGCGCCCTGCAGACCGGTGCGACCGAACGTCTGGCACGCACGTCGGAAAACACTGCCACCCAGGCTGCGATTCCTGCCGAGCTGACCGGTTACCACTTGATGACTCAGCAACTGGCGCACAACCTCGACGGCCTGCAAGAGCGCCTGTCCAAGACCGCCAGACGCTGGAAATTTTGAAGGAGAGCACCGTGTCCGATAGCCGCCCTCTCGCTCTGGACGATATCGACCGTCAGTTGATTGCAGCCCTGCAACTCAATGCCCGGGAAAGCGTGGCCATGCTGGCGCGGCAACTGGGGATTGCCCGCACCACTGTCACTTCACGCCTCGCCCGCCTGGAAAGCACCAAAGTCATTACCGGTTATGGCGTGCGCCTGAGTCAGCGTGTCGTGGGTGGCGGCCTGCAGGCCTACGTCGGCATTACCGTCCAGCCTCGCTCGGGCAAAGAGGTGCTGCGTCGGCTCAGCACCCTGGCGCAGGTTCAGCAGTTATGTGCTGTCAGTGGCGAGTTCGATTATGTCGCCTGGCTGCGCACCGATTCGCCGGAACAGCTGGACCAGTTGCTGGACCTGATCGGCAGTATCGACGGTGTGGAAAAGACCACGACCTCGATCATTCTCAGCAGCAAGATCGATCGTGGTCACGCTGTTTGATCGGACTTCTGTAATGGGCTGATCAGTCTGAAAAGTGGGTAACTGGGTCTCCTTGAAAACCTGATTACGACACCTGCCTACCTTATTACGACATTGCTGAGTAATAACTAAAACTAAATACAAGCAAGATGACACTACTGATGTTTTTCAGATAGTTTGCACACATCAAGGACGCCATCAATAAACAAACAATAAATCAGGGACAACTATATGACAGGGGGCCAACAGGCCCTTTTTCAGTTTTATTTTCTCGAATTTCGAGAACGCTGCCGCCACTCCCACATTTTTCAAGTAGAACGAAAATGATTGAGCCAGAGCGGATCGTCATCCTGTCCAAAGAAGTAGAGGCGTTAGCCAATCGGGGCGTCAGTGATATTCAAGTCATCACTCGACAGACACGCTTGCTGGCAATCAATGCCCTGATCGAGGCGGCTCATGCCGGCAGCGCAGGCAAAGGTTTTTCGGTCGTGGCTGAAGAGGTCAAGAATATCTCCGAGCGTGTTTCAAAGATCGCCGGCGCCCTGACTCATGACTTGCAAGCCTCGGTCAATCAGTTGATCGAACTGGGCCAGAGCATGTGTTTCGACATGCGCGGCCAGCGCCTGGCCGACCTGTCCCTGAACATGATCGAAATCATCGACCGCAACCTGTACGAACGAACGTGTGACGTCCGCTGGTGGGCAACGGATGCCTCGCTGGTCGACATGCTGACCACTCAGACACCGCAGACATGCGCTCATGCCAGCAAA